>CAJMQV010000010.1 GCA_905215575.1 uncultured bacterium
TAAGACATACGAATTGGTACCAGCCGGTAACTACAAAGTAGGACAAGTTGACGAACAAGGTCACTGGACAGGTGATGACGCTACAACAGGTAAAGTTATCGAAGGACGTAAAGACGTTACTTACATCTACAAACTCAAAGAACAACCAGCACAACCTAAGGGTAATGTTTACGTTCACTATGTAGATACTGATGGTAATACACTGGGTACTTATTTTGAGGCCGCAACTGATGGCGCTGACGTTACCTGCAATGCTCCGGAGATTCCGAATTTCGAAGTAATGAACTATGGTGAGGGTCAGACAGAGGCTCCTGTTGTGGAATGTATCAGTCAGAATCAGACCGTGAAGGTGGTTTATAAGAGAACCGCTTATGCCTTGACTATTGATTGTCGTGATGAGAATGGTAATCCATTGGAATCTAAGAAGGATATAATTAAGGTAGGAGAGAGCACAGAAATTGTTTATCCGGAAATTGCATATTACACCTTTAAAGAAGGAAGTGTAGCTCCAGGATCTTATACACCGACTAAAGACGAAGTGATCACTGCCGTATATTCTACAGAGGCCATGTATTTGGGATTCAAAGCTGTAGGCGAGGCCATTACCGAGTTGGAAGGTGGAAAGCAGTATTTGTTCTTTGATGCAACTACTGCTTCAGGACGAAGCGGATTTATCAATGTTTCTGACAATGACGTTGTTCTGACAAATAATGCTACAGAGGGAGCCCCTGCATATGTTTGGACATTGGAGGCAACTTCAGAAAACAACCGGTTCAAAGTAATGAACAGTAACAAGAAGTATATCCCTTCATTGTCGAACGGTAAGAATGTGACAGTTTCTGACAATGGAGATACCTTTACCTTTACTTTGAATTCAGATAATGAAACCTGGAAGATTAAGGGCTCTAACGGATCATATTGGAATGGCAATGTAGGAAGCATGACAGGTTGGTCTGATGCTCATCCTTATAAGGTCTATACATTTGTTCCGGTTCCTTACTTTGAGGTGAAATGTAACTATGTAGATGATAAAGGCAATGCTATCTCGGATATTTCTGCTACTGTAGCAATTGTTAAGGCAGGTGATTCTTATACCCTTAATGCACCTGAATTGGAAGGATACGAGAAACCAACAGTAAATGTTTCTACCGAGCAGTTGGCCGCAGTGAGTGAGAACCTGGATATTCAGGTAGTATATAAACCGATAAGTACAGGCATCAACACAGTAGAATCTGCAACTGAAGCTAATGGCGGTCTTTATGACCTGAATGGCCGTAAGTTGAACAAAGCTACAGTGAAAGGTGTTTATATTGAAAATGGTCAAAAAGTAGTTAAGTAAACTGCTTTTAAGCTGAAATAGAGCTATAAAAAACAGCACCGCAAAGTTTATGAAACCTTGCGGTGCTGTTTTTGTTTTATCAAAAGTGGCGATTGAAAAGTTTTATCTTTTTATCGGCTGCTTCTGTAGAATTATAATTCTTGTTCCGGACCTCCGTCTTTAATCCATTGCATGACGTTGGCTGGTGGTCTTTCGTTTTTGAGTTCTTCTTTCATGAAATCCATATAAGGAGCTACATGTTTGAAGAACTGATGGTATCCGGCACACAGATAGTTTTGTCCGTTTTCTCCATCCTTAGAAAGGGCGAATCTGTTTTTAGGGCATTCGCCGTGGCATGCAAACAGAAAATCGCAGCTTTTGCACTGTTGGGTTAATGTAGACTTCTTGGCTTCGCCAAATTTGAGTTGCTTTTCGCAGAACATCATTTCTATCAGATTCTTTTGATAGATATTGCCCAGTTTATACTCTGGAAAAACAAAATGGTCGCAGCTGTATACATCGCCGTTGAATTCCATAATACCGGCATGTCCGCAGGTTTCTGCCATGCTGCAAAGTCCCGGGAGTACTCCCATCCAGTTTGCCAGTGTGGCATCAAATATCTGAATGTAATAGTCGCCGACATCGTTTCTGACCCATTCATCGAAAATGGTGCATAAAAACTTGCCCCATTGTTCCGGAGTAACGGAAAAGTCTGCCAGTTTGGCTTCTGCTCCTTCGGTAGGCGTTGCCAGGATTCTGCCGTCCGGATGTTTGAATATACGTTCAACAACAGGTGTAAACTGTATATAATGACAACCTATTTCCTTGAAGAAATGATAGAATTCAAGCGGATAATCTGCGTTGTAGTCGTTGACAACAGCCATTGCATTCCATTCTACCTGGAATTTGTTCAGCAGCTTGATGCCATTCATGACTTGAACGAAAGACGGTTTCCCTCTTTTTGACTTTCTGTACTCGTCGTGAAACTCTTGAGGTCCGTCAATAGAAACTCCGACCAGCCAGTTTTCGTCATGGAAAAAACGACACCATTCTTCGGTAATTAGGGTTCCGTTGGTCTGGATGGAATTGGCGATTCTACGTCCTTGGCCATACATTTTTTGAAATTTGACCGCCTTTTTGTAGAATTCAAGTGGGCGCATCATCGTTTCTCCACCATGCCAGGTAAAGTAAATCTCAGGGGTGGTTTGACTGTTGATATATTCTTTGATAAATCTCTCCAGCAGTTCATCGCTCATAATCTGTTTGGGAGTATGCTGGTAGAGCTTTGATTTTTCAGTATAATAGCAGTAATCGCAGGCCAGATTGCAAAGAGATCCTGCCGGCTTGGTCATGATATAGAGCGGTTTGCTAAGGGGATAGGTAGCTTTTTCCATAAATGCCTTTAAAATAGACATCCTGAATACAAGATAGGTCTGTTAGGGCCGTTTGCTTGTATTCAGGATGATAATTGTTATGATCAGATATAATCCGAGACAAGATTAAAGAGCATCTTTCTCGATGTCTTTGAAGTACTTGTAAGTACCCACTTTCAATTCGTCTGTAGCTGCTTCGTCACAAACGATGATTCCGTGCTGGTGCAACTGCAGTGCGCTGATAGTCCACATCTGAGTGATACCGCCTTCTACTGCGTGATACAATGCTTTTGCCTTGTTGTGACCGTTACAGAGGATCAATACTTCTTTAGCAGACATAACAGTACCTACACCTACAGTCAGAGCGTGCAAAGGTACATTGTTCGGATCACCACCGAAGAAACGAGAGTTGGCAATACGAGTATCTGTAGTCAGTGTCTTTACGCGAGTGCGTGAAGTCAGAGAAGAACCCGGCTCGTTGAATGCGATGTGACCATCAGGACCGATACCTCCGATGAACAGGTCAATACCACCTGCTTCCTCGATCATTTTCTCATAATTTGCACATTCTGCTTCCAGATTCTCTGCATTTCCATTCAGGATATGGATGTTTTCTTTTGGGCAGTCAATGTGGTTGAACAAATTATTAGCCATGAAAGAGTGATAGCTTTCCGGGTGAGATTCCGGCAGACCTACATACTCGTCCATGTTGAAAGTAACAACATTCTTGAAACTTACTTTTCCTGCTTTGTATGCTTCTACCAAAGCTTTATACATGCCGATTGGAGATGAACCGGTTGGCAATCCCAAAACGAAAGGCTTCTCTGCAGTTGGGTTTGCTGCATTGATTTTATTGATTACATAGTTGGCAGCCCACTGTGACAGCTGGTCGTAATTTGGCTCAATAATAACTCTCATAACTTTATCTTTTTAATAAATGTTTATTATAGTCACAAAGGTAATAATTGTAGAAGATATAAAGAAATTTTTCTTTGTATTTTATTCGTTCTTCTTGTATTTCTTTTCTATACCCTCTTTAAAACTTTAACATAAGAAAATTGGATTTATTTTGCTTTTTCTTTTAATTTGCAGTATTATACTGAGTACAATTATGAAAGAGATCATGTTTGTCAGAAAAAAAAATAAGTTGAGAAAAGCAGGCTTGTTTGGAGCTTTGCTGTTATCTATGGGTGTTCAGGCCCGTCAGAATGAAAAGCCTAATATCATTTTTATTTTGTGTGATGATATGGGATATGGTGATTTGGCGTGCTATGGACAGAAATATATAAAGACTCCGAATCTGGATAAAATGGCTTCGGAAGGAATGTTGTTCACACAAGCATATGCCGGTAGCCCTGTCAGTGCACCTTCTCGTGCCAGTTTGATGACCGGACAGCATACTGGACATACCGAAGTTCGTGGAAATAAAGAATATTGGTCCGGGCAAGTGAAATATGGCAGAAATATAGATTATGCTGTTGCCGGCCAGCATCCTTATGATCCGGAGCATGTGATTCTTCCTGAGATTATGAAAGATCAGGGGTACACTACTGGTATGTTCGGTAAGTGGGCCGGAGGTTATGAGGGATCTGTTTCTACTCCTGACAAGCGTGGTATAGATGAATATTACGGTTTTATCTGCCAGTTCCAGGCACATTTGTATTATCCTAATTTCCTTAACCGTTATAGCAAGGCTTTAGGTGATACAGGTGTCGTACGTGTGGTCATGGATGAGAATATCAAGTATCCTATGTTAGGTTCTGAGTATGGTCGGCGTCCACAATATTCTGCCCGTATGATTCACGAAAAGGCAATGGAGTGGTTGGATAAACAAACGGCAGACCAACCGTTTTATGGTTTCTTTACATACACTTTGCCTCATGCAGAGTTAGTACAACCTGGTGATTCTATTTTGGATTACTATTTGGAGCAATTCAAGAATGATAAGAATTTTAAAGGAGCAGACGGATCACGATATAATGCGGTTGCCAATGTGCATGCTCAATTTGCTGCAATGATTACTCGCTTGGATAGTTATGTAGGTGAGATTATGCAGAAGCTGGAAGAAAAAGGTCTGGCGGAGAATACGTTGGTTATTTTTTCATCCGATAACGGTCCTCATGAGGAGGGCGGAGCTGATCCTTCTTTCTTTGGTCGGGATGGCAAATTGCGTGGTCTGAAGAGATCTTGTCATGAAGGCGGAATCCGTGTACCCTTTATCGCAAAATGGCCAGGAAAGATACCGGCTGGTGTGGTAAATGACCATCAGTTGGCCTTTTATGACATTATGCCAACGTTCTGTGATTTGGCTGGCGTAAAGGATTTCAAGAAGCAATATTCAAATAAGAATAAAACAGACTATTTTGACGGTATTTCATTTGCTCCAACCTTATTGGGAAATGATAAGAAACAAAAAGAGCATGCCTATTTGTATTGGGAGTTTAATGAAACCCAGCAGATTGCAGTGCGCAAAGGTGATTGGAAACTGATTGTAAAATCAGGCAAATGTGAACTTTATGATTTGGCCTCTGATGTGCACGAAGATCATAATATCGCAGATAAGCATCCCGATGTTGTTGCTGAATTGAAAAAAATTGTTCAAAAGGAACATGTAGATAGTCCGATTTTCCCTATTAAATTACCCGAATAATATTATTAACTTAATTACCTATATTTATAATGAAAAAAACTACTTTATTTTCCTTGGCATTAGCAGCAGGACTTGCCCTTAGTCCTTCTTTGGCTGATGCGCAGACCAAGGTGACACTGACAACTGCAAAAGCTGTCGGCGCCGAGTTTAGTTTTGTTACTAACCCTGGTAAGATTACTGTTGATTGGGGCGATGGCAAGGCTGTTGAGTTATCCAGTTCAGGAGAACCTATTAAAGGCGAACTGAAAGGTCAGACTGTTATTATTTCACCAGAAAATTTAACTTTTTTGGATTGTAGCAGTAATGAGTTGACTCAATTTAATGTAGAAGATGCTTTGTCATTGAGAACATTGTATTGTGAAAACAATCAATTGAAATCATTGAGCTTGGATGGATGTCGTGCTTTGGAAGACTTGGATTGTTCAGAAAATGACTTGTCAAGTCTGAGTACAAGTTTTTTAAATAATTTGCAAGTTCTGAATTGTGCTGGAAACGCTCTTTATGCATTATCCGTACAGTCACAACCCAAATTGAAAACTCTCATTTGTTCTGATAATAAATTAGAGTCAATAAGTGTTTCTCAGAATTCGGCATTGGAAACATTGTGGTGTCAAAATAATAAATTGAGAACATTGAATTTGAGCAGTAATAAAAAACTGCAGTCTTTGGTTTGTGATGATAATCAGATCTCTACAGTGAATGTATCTGGTTGTTCTCAAATCGTGGATTTCTGGTGCGACAACAATCAGTTGAAAACATTGGATGTCAAAAATAATGTAGATTTGCAGACTTTGTCTTGTTCTAATAATCAGCTGACCTCATTGAATATACCAGCAGCCAGTGCTAATAAGAAAACAAAAGCTTTTTATTGTGACGGGAATAAATTGACATTTGCTTCAATGCATTCATTGTCAAATATTGAGAATCCTGATAATTGCTTGTATTCTCCACAAGCAGCCTTTTCATTACCACAGAATACAATATTGGTAGGGGAGCGTATTTCCATAGAAGGATTTGGAGAAAATGCGGATGGAAATAATGTATCTCCATTTTATACTTGGAAGAATGGCGATGTAGAATTGGAAAAAGGCTCTAAAGGTGATTATATCGCAATAGGATATCGCTTTACCTTTAATAAGCCTTTTGAGGCCATTCACTGTGAAGTTACTTCCGCAGGCTATCCTGGATTAGTTTTAACAAGCACCCCTTTGGCTGTAGTGGATGAAACTACTGGAATAGATGACATAATGAAAACTTTTGGTTTTTCATATACGACCAATGGAGGAGTTATTACGATGAAATCCGATAAACCGTATCAGGTAAGAATTTATACCGTTGATGGTAAGATGGTATGGAATGGAACTGTAGGAACTTCAGAAAAACGTGTTTCTTTAGGACATGGAATATTCTTGCTTAATGGACTTAAGTTATCTATTTAATCCCTTATTTGCTTAAAAGTTATAGAAATGAATAAAAATATATTGTTATCAGGAGTCTTGATGCTCCTTTCTTCTACAGCAACTTTCGCACAGAGTGAGACAGAGAAGAACATAGTGCTGTTAGGAGCTCAGAAAATGTCGATAGGTTTTACGGATACAACTTTCTATGTTCCTATTTTGGCTAATCAGGAACTAAAGGTTGAGTCTTCTGCTGATTGGATTGTTCCAACAATAGAGAATAATAAACGCTTGAAGGTAAAGGTTGCAACCAACTTGAATGCTGTGGATAGAAGCACCTCTATTTCGATATCAACTAAGGACGGTTCTATGACCCGTACCTTTACAATCGATCAGGAAAGAGAGAGTTGGGCAGATTATATTCCGACAGATGATAAGATTAAGGTAGCGTCAGCTACAGCCAGTGACAGTCAGTCCGGTGAAGGTATTGAGCGTACTTATGATGGAAATATATCTACTTTGTGGCACTCTCCTTACAATAACAACCAGGGAGGAGGCTTTCCTTTTGAATTGACTTATAATTTTAAGGATGTAGATCAGATTGATTATCTTCGTTATGTACCTCGTACTTCAGGAGGAAGTAATGGTAATTTCAAGGAAGTTGAAATTTATGTAAAATGTCAGGGCGATACTGAATATAAGAAAGCTTATACTGGTGACTGGGGTGGAAAAGGAGCAGCCAAGGATGTTGCTTTTGATACACCTTTGAAGAATCCAGTGTCAATAAAGTTTAAGGTTTTGTCTGGTGAAAACAATTTTGCCTCTTGTGCGGAGATGGAGTTTTATAAGAAAAAAGCCGATGATCCGAATACGGCAATTTTTGCTGATGAGTTGTGGAGCTCTTTGAAACCGGGTACTACTCAAGATGAAGTTAATGCGTTGACTAATCCTTACGCTAAGTTTGTAGCCCAGCAGTTGTTGGATGATCCTACTGGCTTTGTTAAAGGAAGGATTCAGGAATATGTTTGTCGCCTTTCACCGGAGGCTCAATCAGATCTGTTGAATGCTCCTGGAAAGTATTATGATCATCTTCAGGGAGTCACAGGTATCAATATTAATAAGGGTGTTCATGGTATTGCTGTTTCCGGGCTTCCAGATGGTGAGTCTTTGACTTTGAAGGTGGTAGCTTGGTTCTCTCAAGAATTAAACTCAGAAGGTAACGGCGGTGGTCCGGTTGAATATTCATATACACTGCATAACGGTATCAATAGTATTGAATATAACTCAGACTATGATGGTTTGGCTTATATTGCTTATTATTCAGACCAGTACCCCGTAGATCATAACAAATATCCAAATGTTAAGGTACATTTCATTAACGGCATTGTGAATGGATATCTGAGTCCGGATAGAACGAATGAAGAGTTGGATGCAGTTCTTCGAAACGCAACAAACCGTTGTATTGATTTGGTCGGTGAAAAAGTACATTCTGTATGGCAGACTAGTGGCGTATTGAATTATTGTAAGGATACAACTGGTGTCAATCCGGGATATGTTCAATATATGAATGTTCTGGATTCTTTGGTTGATTGGGAGCATGAATTGCTGGGATTGAAGAAATATAATCGTGTCCCGGATAACCGTACCATGGCTTATGTAAATTATACTTACTATATGTTCCAGGGTTTCTATGGTGTTTCTTTCAAATATGATACGGAATCTCGTGTCTTGAACTGTAAGACAATCACAAAGAATGACGGTGACGCTATTTGGGGATTGAGCCATGAGTGGGGGCATCAGCATCAGATGACACCGTATTTCTGCTGGACCGGATTGAGCGAGAGCTCTAATAATATGAACTCTTGTGAGAATGTACTCCGTATGGGATACAAAGGATATAAAAAAGATGCAAATGGTGACTATGAATTGAACTGGGATGAAACCAAAATAGATCAAGGAGCCGGACGTATTGAAGGGGCTTGGGTAGAAGCTTATAAGTATCTGATTGCAGGTGAGAACACTCAGGGCGATAAGGCACATATTTATGTCGGACAAGGTCATGGTGATTATAAGAAGACAACTGTCAATAATAAGGATGTTTATGAGGAAGTAGGCTATCCTAACGGAGCTTATGTTTACGAGGCCAAAAACACAGGAAAGAATCAGATTCCGGAAGGACGCTATCGTGCTTATGAAAACAAGAGCAGATATAGCTGGTGTAAGGAGATTCAGGATTTGGCAGAAAAGCAGTATAATGATATGAAGGACGCTAAGGGAGTCATGCGTTTGCCTTCTATCCAAGAAGATGCTTTGCATGCTTTGTCTACCCATGATTTGTATGTAGAGGCAAATACTGCTGCATATTATATGTTGCATAACTACTTCTCATTCATGGCGAAGGGTACTGCAGATTATAAGCCAGACTACCAGAAAGATGTTTATGAGGCTTTGCGCAGAAATGACGAGCCGAATGGTTCTGATATTGAGCCGGGAAAGACAAAGGTTGACAAATATGAGCTGTTGGCCCAGGCACAGAACAATAACAGAAACGGAGCTTACGAAAAGTTTATAGCAGCATATCCGAACTCTGTATGGACTAAGAATGGTTATATACAGAAGACTTCTCAGTGGACCAATAATTCTGTTCCATTTATATTCAACTATGTACGCAAGGCTTCTCAGATTTGTGGTTATAACCTGTTCCATTATTTCGATAAGATGGGATTCTTCCGTGAGGCTGTAATGTGTATTGATGATTATGGATTGAAGGATTACGCCATGACAAAAGCCATGCGTGATGAGTTTGAGGAGGATATGAAGCAATTGAATTTGCCGATGCTGGGTGATGATAAGATTGAAATAATTACCCATGCTGATCTTCCTGTTTACAAAACTCCAAACTTCCCCAATGCTCCTGTGACTAAAAAGTAATATCTTTTAATAATTTTGTAGGGCGATAAGGAGTTCTTTCAGAACTTCGTATCGCCCTATTTATCTATGAAAAACAATAATATTATGAGTTTAAGTTTACGTTTTATTGCGACTTTTTTAGCGTCTTCTTTTATCTTATCCAATTCGGCAGAGAATGAAATCAAAATATCCGGTCATATAAAGTTCTTTGATCCGGATTTTAAGGTTGTTGCCTACCAGTATAAAGGGAATCAGAAAGACACACTGGCTTTTTCCACTGTAAATTCGGAGGGATATTATAATATGGCTGTAAAAGTATCTACTCCTGGAGTTGTCACGCTGAATTGCGCCAACTGGCAGTCTGTAAATTGCTGGATGGGGGATGAGAATCTTGAAGTGGATTTTCGAGGAAAGGATACGGCGCGCATCAAAATCAAGAATCCGCCTTTTGTTTATATTAAGGGAGGGAAGAACAATGAATTGATGAACTGGATCAATTTTGAGTCTTATCGCAATTATCAGCATATGATTGCCGTATCTCAGGCGGTCTATCGTGCAAAGTTTACTTCAGAGGACGAAAGTCAGAATCTGGCCATGAAACTTTATGATCATGGCAGTGAAAATTTCAAGGAACATCTTCGCTATCTGGTGAAGCATTATGCTGACCGTTCCAGTGTGATGGCTGCAATAAAAAACTTAAGTTTTGAAGAAGATTCTGTTCTGATCACCCAAGCTCTGAACACTTTGAGAGAGAATAATCCGGCATCAGCTTCTTTGGTAGATGATTATCTCCGCGAAGAAAAAGAGGCATTACTCCGAAAGAAACGGATGGAACCGGGAAATGTCCTTCCCGCCTTTGAGTGTTTCTCTGAGGATGGAAAGCCGGTAAAAATTTCAGATTATCGTGGTAAAGCCGTTGTGCTCGACTTTTGGGCAAGTTGGTGTGGCCCCTGTCGTCAGGAGATTCCTAACCTGAAAGCCATTTATGATGAGTACAAGGATAAGGATGTTGCTTTTCTAAGTGTGTCTATAGATAGTAAAAAGGCTGATTGGACAAAGGCCGTAAAGGTCGAACAGATGCCTTGGACTCAAGCGTGGGTAAAGGATTCCGGTAAGGCTGTGATGACGACCATGCAGTTCGGTGGCATTCCATTTATTCTTGTCTTGGATAAGGAGGGAAGAATCTATAAGAAGAATGTTCGCGGAAATCAGATTCGTGAAGCTTTGAAAGAAGTATTGTCTGGAAAGCCTGCCGCCAAACCGGAAAAGTCCGGTTCTGTAATTATGATGGGAGGTATGTCTTCGGCATCATAAAATCGTCACGATCATTTTTTATGATGGTCGGCATGATTTTTATATTTGGTCACGATGTTTTTTGCGGCCGATTTTTTTATCACAATTAAATGATAAGCCCCTCAAAAGTTATTGCGGTAACTTTTGAGGGGCTATGTTTTGTTTACAACCGGATTTACCGGACTTTTTTATTGTTTGTATTTAACTGGTTTGGCGTTTTGTTTGTAGATACACTCTTTAAAGTCGTTTTCGTTCCGCTTAAGCGCATCTTTTGTCAGTTCCGGTACATTGTAACTCTTCAGGAGTAAAGTGTTCTTGTGCGGGCTTTCCTGAGGGAGCATGAAAGCTTTGTGGGCTTGTCCGCGTTTGTCAAAGTAGGCAATGTACAGGCGTGTGAAGTTTCCGTCATCCCGTCTGCTGCTGAATACAATCCATCTGCCGTTACTGCTCCAGCTGTGGTAGCTGTCTACATCATTGCTATTGGCTTCTGTAAGAGGATAAGATGTATTGTTCTCCAGATTCTTGATCCAAAGGTCAGAGCTTTTATGCCAGATATGAAACTGTCCGTAGTCTCCTTTTGTGTAAAGAAGGTATTTTCCGTTAGGGCTGATCCGGGGAACAGAGGCACTTTTACCTTCAAGGCTACAATCTTCAACCAGCTGCGGATTACTGAATGTTTCTTTCTTCTTGTCAAAGTCTAAAGACATGATGTTGTATTTTATTTCCTTGTAATGGTTCAGAAAGAACAAGTAACCTTCGTTTGGGGACAGTGAATCCAGTTGTGGTACATGCGCCACGCAATAATATAGCTTGTCGCCTTGAGGATTCCAGCAGGGGAATGTTTCCAGGTCAGTCTTGGTTTTCAGGATATTCTTTATACTTTGAGTTTCCACATTGTAGTATACAAGGTCGCTTTCGCCATCCACTACTTCTACCTTTTCCTTATCAAGGATATGAAAACTCTGGCCTGTCATGTTTGACGAGAAGGCGATACGGTTCATTTGCGGGTGCCAGCTTGGGTAAACCGATGGTCCTAGAATAGAATCATTTTTCAAATCCAGTTTCTCAATTTTTCCTCCGTTGCAGATAATGGTTCCTCCATGCTTGCTTCTTACGTGAAAGAGCATTTTTTCGCATGAGTAGTTTTGAAAGTTATGGCAGTTTACGCAGTGATTATGTTCTACGTCCTGTTCCCGGTTGTTTTCATAAATGGCTGTTTCTTCAAATGTTTCCAGATTTCTTTGGTAAAGTCCCATCTGCCGGTATAGTTCATAGCCCGGTTCTATTAGTCTGTAAGATACATATGGGTCAATGGGCTCTTGTGCTACCTTGATCTGAAAATCAGGATAACGTATCCAGCCATTTTCTGTTTCGGCAAAGATATGTATATTGATTCCTTTCCCATGTTCTTGTTTTAGAAGGTCTTTCCATTTTTTTTCATCAAACTGGATTTCGTTCTCCGAGTTTGCGGCAATAAGGACGGTTTGATTTCCAAAGCATACTTCTGCCAGGATATTTTTGCTGTTGCTTTCTACCTGAAAGTTCAGTGGAGCAATATTCGGCGGAACGATGATGTTCTTGTAATCGGGAAATATCTTTAAGCTGTCCTTTGTGTATTTGTATGTTTGTGGTAAGGTCGGTTCCTGTCTACAGCTCGCCATAGATAGTGCCCATATGATAATTACCAGAAGATGTATGTTCTTATTCATAGTTGTTATTAATTTACTGAATTTCCGGATTCTTTTTTCTTAGGCTGTTGCTCTTGCTTTTCTGCGCTAAGATTGCCATAGAAATAATAGTAGGGATAGAAGTCCAGGAACTGTTCTTTAAGTTCCTTTGCCCCCTCTTCTCTTCTGTTTCTATATTGTGATGACAGATTGATAAACAGTTGATATTTTTGTTTGGAGAACTCGTCAAATTGAAAAATCTGATTGATATTGCTGTTTCTGGAAGCTTCCAGAAGTAGGGCGTCCTGTACATTCTTTGGCAGTCTGCTGTTAATCAGAGGTTCTGTTCTGATAAGGAAATCCGGGAGCATTTTGCTGTACAGACATGCTGCCAATGACGCTTGCAATGCATTCATGGAGCGACCTTCCGTAAGAGCGATGTTATATCCTAAAAACAGAGGTTCTCTGAACATGGTTTCAAATCCATCGTGCATCGGACATAGTTGCATGATATTATTGAATCTGGCATCATATTTTATTAAGTCGCGATTTTCGTTCATGCGTTCTATGCGATCGACGAAATCCCCTTCAAAGGGCATAGCTTTAAGTATTTCCAGATATTTGTTGCATAATTCTGTTTCGTTATTGAGCAATGCGGCTTCTGCCAGTATCTTCAGCTTTAAGGCTGAGGGGCCGTCCATGGTGAT
This sequence comes from uncultured bacterium, assembly GCA_905215575.1. Taxonomy (GTDB): domain Bacteria; phylum Bacteroidota; class Bacteroidia; order Bacteroidales; family Bacteroidaceae; genus Paraprevotella. The sequence goes on from CAJMQV010000010.1 coordinate 13,316, forward strand.
GGCTTCCATGGCATTGCGGTATGCTGTATTTATCAGGCCGGCGTGCAGATTCCCGTCTGCTTCGTAGTATTGTGTTCCAAAATCCTTTTCACCGTTTCTGTCGTGTAAGTACAAGTCTTTATAGTTGTATTCTATGTCGAAAAGCGATTCTGTCAATTCGTTTGACTGGATGAGTGCTATGGCATAATAGGCCGCAATAGGGCGGGCGGACACGTTGCATTCCTTTGCCGTTTCCTTCATTTCAGCCCAGTCTTCCGCTTGCAGGGCACATTGCATGTGGACAGTGGGTATAACATAAGGTCTGAATTTTTCATTTCCTATAATAAGCAGAACAGGTATTGCGATTAATGTTATGCTTTCTGTGATCCATTGCTTCGTAGAATTCTGGGGTGAATCAAAAGCAGCGCAGATAGGTCTTTTGCTGAATGTTCTTATAAAACAGGCTTGAAGAATAAGTATGATGAGTATACAGATGGGTATACCTAATATTTTTCCGGTTTCTGCTTGATAGTATAAATCAAAGCCTTGAAAAAACAGATGTCCTAACCAGATAACGGCTGGTAAGAATTGTAAGAGCTTAAATTTTCCGTATAGACGAAATACATAGGCAGTCAGTCCGGAGATAAGAGTAAGAATCGCTGCGGTAATGGCAGAACCCAATATCGGATAATGGAATAATTCAAGCACGGCTCTTCCTAACCACCAAAGGTATCCGTAGGGACGATTTGATGTTACGAACTGCATAAGCATTGGTTCCGTACTGAAAAAGCTGTTTTGTTGGGCGATGTAAAGGACCTCTCCATAGTACCAACCGAGAAGAGCCCAACAGGTGAAAAAGAAGAGCAGATGATTGCTTCTTCGTTGTAGGTAAGCTAAGATATGCTTTTGTTCCATGTGTTGTGTGATTTAAGTTTCTATTGCAAAAGTAGTAAAAAAAATAAAAAGAGGAAGGTTAAAAACCTCCCTCTTTTTATTTGAATTATGAAACTAATTACTGAATAGCAATTTTCTGGTTGCCTACAATGTAGATACCCTTAGCCAATCCCTTAATAGCTTCAGATGCTTTTACATTCTTCTTGATCAATACACCGTCAATGCTGTAAACATTTACAGGACCAGTCTGAGCATCGTTGATTGCTTCCTGGATGTTTGTTGACAGATTACCGTTGATCTTAACAGTTATTTCACCCGGCTGATCTGCATTCTTAACCAAGGCGGGATCAATATAAGCTGTGTTCCAGCCTAACTGCTCGTTTGCAGTTGTTGCGCCGATGGTCTGTACGCCATCCTCTTCACGAAGGATACCGAAGCCTTTCACAACTTTTGTACCACTGTAGTAGTTTCCAATCAAACCGTTGCTTTCCAATGGCTGCTGTGCAATTTCAATGCCACCGATTTCAGGAATTGCAACTTTAAACAATGTAGTATCTGCTGCTGTTGGTTCTGCAGGCATTCCGATAGAATTTCCACATACATAGAAGAATGGTTCACCAGCTGCGTTACCTGATTTATTAGCAGTAAGAGTCAACTCTCCCTTCTCCAAGTCGATAGTTGCAATCTGATATGGGTCAGTTCCATTGAAGCCGTCACCCATAACATATGCAGTAGCAGGATAACACTTAGTATACAATTTACCACGGAGCATTGTTTCCAGTTCTACCTCTGTTCCAGGGAAGTCTTCTGTGCTGGTCTTTGTATTTTCGATATCGAAGCAAGAACCGTTGCCCAGATCGTAGTTGTCCCAGAATACGGCTACCTGACCGTTAGTCTGAATGTGCAATGGAGCTGTCTTTTCACCGTTGAAGCGATAACCGTCTAAGATAAATGTTGCATATCCGATTTCGCTGATCTTGAATGCTACAGGGTTGATGCTCAAACCTGCATTACCACCAGTCTTCTCACCGATGTACAAACCTGTACCCTTGTTAAGAATTGCATAAGCTGTATCACCCAAGTTGATGAAAGCCCACTGAGCATATTTATCTTCAACCGGCAATTCGCCATTACCAGTAACATTCATGCTGGCATTATTCAAACCACCTTCAGCTTTGCTAACGTCTACATATAATTTACCGTTACGAACGCTATTGCTAGCCTCATGCTTGTCTTGTTCTTTACCGGTTACATCATAGTAGTGCTTGCTTGCTGACAAGTAGTACCACTTACCAGGACCTTCTACAGATGCTGCTTCAAACTTAGGTGCGCTGGCCTTGAATGTAGCAAAGGCTGTGTTCAAATCATTCAGATTTGTCTGGATATCATCCTTAGTATAAGTTCCGTCTGCATCGCACTTGGTGATGTAAGCCTGAACTTTATCAAGAACTGTCTTCAAATCATTTTTTGCCTGATCTGTATAAACACCTGGCTGGCCTTCTGTGTAAACAGTGCTTCCGTCGTTTCCGAGCATAGAAGGAGTTGCAGCCTTTTCATATACCTTCTGGATAGAATCCAACTTGGCTTTCAATTCTGTTGGGTCTGCCAACATGTCGCTATACTCTTCAAATGCCTTAGTTAAGCTTGCAATAGCCTCTTTGGTAGCCTTCTTTTCGGCAAGAAGTTTACCTGCACTGTATATTTCTGCTCTCAGCTTATCTGCTTTCTCTCCGATCTTGACATTCTGACAGTTTGGATCCAATGTTGCTGGCTGGAAGTGGAAACCTGCGAAGTGTGTAAATCCGCTTGGTGCGTTCCAAGTAACACGTACATACTGATATTCACCATACAGGTCAACTCCTGCAGACTGATATCTCAAGTCTGTTACACCCACTGTTGAATTTGGCAGGTTCTTGATGCTGTTTACATTAATCCAACCGTTTGCGTCAGTAGTATCATTGCTTACTGCAAAATTAATCTGTGTAGCCTGGTTTCCCTGATTTGGACGTTTGTGCAAGAAAATAGCGAAGCTACTAACCTTCTTGTTCAGCTTGAACTGCAAGAACTGATTTGCAGGACCTGTTCCATTCCAGCAAGAACCCCAGAATGTAGTTGAATCCTTATCCAACAGATTTTCAATTACTCCCTCGGTTTCAGCTGTTCCCTCATTCCAATCGCTATGAGTGGCATTTGAGAATGCTACGCTATCGTCTTTCTCATAGTCCTCTAATGTTACGAGCCACTTAGAAGATGCTGTATCAACAGTGAATGAAGAACCGATGTCGTATTTTGCTTTAGCCTTGTTGTAGATTTCGAGCAATTCTGCGTTCAGCTTGCTTTGCTTTGCAATTGATTCGAATTCTTTCTTTTCCTCCTCAGTCAGTGTCTGAAGGCTCCATGAAGAACCAGTGTTTTTTCCACCATTCCATGCTACGACATAACCGCTTTTACCGGCTCCGTTGTTGTGGTTTCCGGCGTGCATTGCGTTAACACCTGGCTTGAATACGTTGAACTGACCTTCACCCAAAGAAGTGAATTTAATAGAGTTTCCTGTAGAGTCATTTGCTAAAGAATACCAAGGACTACCTACTTGTGAACCGTTTGTACCGTTGATATATTGACCGGTACCTACATTAAAGAGTAACCAGCTTCCATCCTGGCGGTCGATGAACTCCCAAACCATAGTGGCATCGCTGTTGTCAATACTTGCCCAGTTAACATGGCCGTCGGTTGTGGCGTTGATCGCTTTCTGGATGCTTTGCTGCTCGACAAAGCCAGGGAATGCACTTACAATACGGTAGTAGTTAGCAGCAATTGGAACTTCTGTAGCTTTAATAATTGCAAAATATGCAGCTTCAAGTTTTTCCAAGGCTACTTTTGCTTTGGCGTTGTCGATTTCTCCAACAACATTAAGGATTGCTGAAGCTTCACTCTTTGCATCATTGTATGCAGTTACCAAAGCAGGATCATAACATCCTGGATCTGTTCCGGCCTTGTAGTTGATTTCTGCAACTTTATTGTACAATATTTCCAAATCGCTACCATAGTTCTCATTCATTTCAGCATTAAAGATTCTGAACCAAGTAGCCCAGTCGTTATATGAAGCAAAGATAGGATTTGCTTCTACATAATTGAGAGCAATCAGTTTATTCTCATTTTCCTTATGTTCAGCGATAATCATTAAAGCATTAGCACCTTCTTCAGGGAGATCTTCTTTGTCATATCCCATCATATCGCCACCGTCTTTTTGAGTCATGATGATGACTGGAGTTGCTTTTGCTTGATCAGCTGTAAATGTCACATTCATTTGCGTTACGATAGTACCAGTACCATCGTCAAAGACACTGCCTTCATCAATAATGTTGCCTTCTTCATCTTTGGTAGGAGCAACATAAGCATAAGAAACATACTTCTGGTTCTTGATGTTCTTTAAATAGAAAGCGGCCTTTCCATTTACTGTTTTTCCTGTAGCTGCAACCAGCTCATAGGCAGTATATGGCTCGATTTGATCAAGAGCCGTGATGGAAAAAGCAGCACTATCTCCTAAAGAAGACAGAAATTTGTAGGTAAGAATTTCGGCATCGGCATTGGTGGCTCCGTTTGCACGAATCACAATCTTACTGCCTGCTGCAAGTGTACCTGGATTGGTTACTTGTTCTCCTAAAGTAACACCTGCATACGCCGTGTTGATTCCCAACATCATGAGAAACAACAAGAAAATCGAGTAAATTTTCTTCATTTTGCGTGTAAATTAAGGGTTAATAATTTTTGTTTTTAGGTATTTCGGGATAAAGATAGCCATTAAATTGATTACAAAAATAGCAACGGTGTTAAATCTTACTCTGTATTAACTATAATTAACAAATTAACTTTTGGGATACTTATGCTTCATCCGATTGCTTGTCTGCAATTTGGAATTTATGTTTTTATATATATTAAGGTGTGGGGATAAAAATGTATGATTAAGACGTCCTTTGGGCTATTGGATATAAAAAAAGGAGTACCGCTGTACTCCAACCTTTTGTTAACCTTAAATCTAATACCATGAAAAACACAATGCAAAGGTAACTCCTTTTTTCGAATCTGCAAGTACATTTTCTCAATTTATATGTTATATAACATAGATTAACGAAGGCAAACCAAAAAAAAGGAATATATTTTTGTGATGTGCGTTTTTACTTTACTTTTGTGTTTTGATTATTATAAAAGAGAAGGATATGATTCCAGTCAAATATATAGGTGTGTGGTTAAAGCGTTTTCGGAAGCGTTGTGGATATGGGGTTCATTCTCCGTTTGCATTTAATTTTATTACCGGAGTCGTTTTTGAGAAAGGGCAGTATTATGCTTTTAAGGATTTGGATAGAATATATCTCCCTGGCTTTTTCCAACGCTTCTCTTATAAAAGGAAATGTTTGCATTTTCTTTTCCGCTTGGCGAATTACGTTCATCCGGATAGTTTTCTTGTTGATATTCCTCAGAATGCTCCCGAGATGTCTTATATGAAAGCTGCATGCCGGCATGCTCTGTGGCTACAAGTGGATGAAACGATCGAAGTTCCTTTTGAAAAAGTTCTGATGTATATGGATTCTTTCAATAGGAATTTAGATTGTATATTGGGGAATACGTTAGGAAAGTTACATCCAGGGTCTGCCTTATTGTTGCGGGTTCATTCAAATAGAGATCGTGAAAAATATATTGAGTATTTTAGAAAAAGTCCTTTTTGTGGAGTGACTTTTGATTTGTATGATTATTTGTTGGTCTTTTTTGATCTTACGCTTTATAAACAACACTATATTGTAAATTTCTTTGATTAATATGTATGAAAAAGGAAATGAAAATATATACACGTACCGGTGACCGTGGTATGACCTCAATGTGCGGCGGAAAGCGAGTGCGAAAAGGTGATGTACAAATAGAACTGTATGGAGAATTGGACGAGCTGAACGCTTGTTTGGGGTGTTTGCTTACTCAGAATATTCCATCATCAGAGCGCGCTTTGTTAAGTGAGGTGCAAAATACATTGTTTGAAATCGGTGTTTTGTTTTCCCCAACAGTAAAAGCGGAGTATGGTTTGAAATCTCTTTCTGAAAATGTTGTCAGATTAGAGCAGGCAATAGATCATATTCAGGATGAGATTCCGATGCCCGGAGGTTTTATCCTACCCGGAGGATGCCCTTCTGCCGCATGGGCGCATTTGGCTCGTACCGTATGTCGTAGAGTTGAGCGTGCAGTATGGCGTTTGCCTCATGCGGAAACATTGCCTTCAGAATTACTTTCCTTTATAAACCGTTTGTCGGATTATTTGTATGCCCTTTCTTTAAAACTTAATTTTACAGAAGGTAAAAGGGAAATTCTTTGGCAGAAGCGTTGCTGATTTGAAAAATAGTATTATTTTTGCGTCCGATAAATGAATTTTGATAGATCTGACTGAAAAACCTAAAAAATAAACTTATGTATTGGACTTTGGAACTAGCATCAAAGCTGGAAGACGCACCTTGGCCAGCAACAAAAGATGAATTGATTGACTATGCGATGCGTTCTGGCGCTCCTCTGGAAGTGATCGAGAATCTTCAGGAAATGGAAGATGAGGGTGAAATCTACGAAACAATTGAAGATGTTTGGCCTGATTATCCGACTAAAGAGGATTTCTTGTTCAATGAGGATGAGTATTAAAGACTACAAATGAATTTTAGCGGACGCTTAGAGCGTCCGTTTTTTCTATATACGAGTAATAAGGTTCATAGTTTATGAGATTAACAAGCTTGCTTCAAGTCAAAAGGTGGAAAATCTTATTCTTGTTTGTACTGGTTAGTATTCTTCCAGTACGGGCACAATATGATCCGTCGTTTGCGCAATATTGGAACTTGCAACCTTTTTATAACCCCGCGACAGCAGGCTTGGACGGAAAACTGAATATACAGGCGGCTTATGCGATGCAGCTGCTTGGATTTGAAAATGCTCCTGCTACTTTATATGCCGGAGTGGATCTTCCGGTTTTTTTCTTGAATCCGAAGCATGGAATGGGAGTTGGCTTTTTGAATGACGAAGCCGGATTGTTCGCTCATAAAAAGTTTTATCTTCAGTATGCCTATCATCAGCCGTTATGGGGCGGAAGTTTGAGTGGAGGAATCCGTTTGGGTATGCTGAGTGAAGGATTTGATGGTTCTGGTCTGGATCTTTCGGATTCAAGTGATCCGGCTTTTCCTACCTCAGATGTTTCGGGAGCTGGTTTTGATTTGGATTTTGGTCTTTATTATAAACATAGAAATTGGTATGTCGGTGCTTCTGCATTTCATCTTACAGGGCCCGAAATTACATATGGTGACGAGAAGGTAAACCAAATATCTGTACCACAAACTTTTTATTTTTTCGGTGGATACAATATTTCTTTTAAGAATCCGTTATATAAGATGTATACGTCTGCTATGTTCCGAAGTGATTTTATGTTCTATCGGGGCGATATAAGTTGTAGGCTTGCCTATGAAGGAGAACGGGTAAATTTATATGGTGGCTTTTCATATAGTCCGACAAATTCTGTGAGCCTTCTGTTGGGAGGTAAGATTATGGGAGTTTCTTTAGGGTATTCCTATGAGATGTATACTTCTGCTATCGGTGCCAAGAATGGCAGTCACGAAATTACATTGAGTTATCAGACAGATTTGAATCTGTTTAAGAAAGGAAAGAATAAACATAAAAGTGTAAGAATATTATAATGAGCAAGAATAGTATTTGGATCGGAACTGCTTTATGCACTTCTCTGGCATTGAGTTCGTGCTTGGGTCCTTCAGCTTCTTCTGCCGTTGGTGGGGAGTTGACAGGTGTACATGGAGTGGCTTATAATGAGCCGGCTCCTTATGGCATGGTTGCCGTTAGAAGCGGATATTTGAAGGTTGGTCTTCAGGAGCAGGACTCATTATGGGGCGATAATGCTCCGACGAAGGAAGTGTCGGTAGACGGGTTCTGGATGGATGAAACCGAGGTGACGAATGCAAAATATCGTCAGTTTGTCTATTGGGTTCGTGATTCTATTATCCGTGAGCGTTTGGCCGATCCTGCTTATGGCGGAGATGAAACCTATAAAATAGAAGAAGACAAATATGGAAATCCGGTAACACCACATCTGAACTGGAGTAAACCAATTCCTTGGAAAAAACCGAATGAAGATGAATTGCGTGCGATAGAAAGTGTTTATATGATTCATCCGGTTACAGGTGTGAAGATGCTTGATGCCCGGCAAATGAACTATAAATATGAGGTTTATGATCATACGGCCGCCGCATTGAGGAAGAATAGAATTAATCCGGCTGAACGTGATTTGAATACTGATCATGCGCTGCCGGAAGATCAGACCGTCATGATTTCAAAGGATACAGCTTATCTGGATGATGAGGGACGAATTGTTCATGAAACCATTACACGCCCTTTGTCAGGCGCTTATGATTTCCTGAATACTTATATCGTGAATATTTATCCGGATACGACCTGTTGGGTAAATGATTTTCGGAATTCTGAGAACGAACGCTATATGCAGTTGTATTTTAGCAATCCTGTTTATGACGATTATCCGGTGGTGGGAGTTACTTGGGAACAGGCTAATGCTTTTTGTGTTTGGCGTACGGAATTCCTGAAAAAAGGTTTGGGTATGGCTGGCGCGCAGATTATGCCCTACCGTTTGCCAACTGAAATAGAATGGGAATATGCGGCTCGAGGAAAGGAGGGTAACTTGTTCCCTTGGGAAACCAAAGATGTGAAGAGTGATAAAGGTTGTTATTACGCCAACTTTAAGCCGGATCGTGGTAACTATACCAAAGACGGCAACCTGATTACTTCAAAGGTAGGTATTTATTCACCTAATTCGAACGGGTTGTACGATATGGCGGGTAATGTGGCTGAATGGACAAGCACCGTATATACCGAGGCTGGAGTTGAAAGCATGAGTGATATGAACCCTGAATTGAAATATCAGGCAGCGAAAGAAGATCCTTACCGTTTGAAAAAGAAATCCGTTCGTGGTGGTTCTTGGAAAGATCCGGAATCTATGATTCGCTCGGCTTGGCGTTCCTATGAATATCAGAATCAGCCACGCTCGTATGTCGGTTTTCGCTGTGTGCGTTCAATGATAGGAAATAATAAAAGAAAATAATCAAAAATAATAACTATGGCAGGACAAAAGAATAATATAATTGCACGTTTGCAGCGTTGGATGGATTCTGTGCCGGGACAAAGTTTCTTGAACTACGCTTATAGCTGGGGTGCAGCCATTGTAATTTTGGGTGCGCTGTTTAAGCTGACTCATATAAAAGGTGCTGACTTGATGCTGTTTGTGGGAATGAGTACTGAGGTCTTCGTGTTTTTTATCTCAGGTTTTGATCGTCCTTTTGATGCGAAGAAAGATGAGGAAGATGATGATGACGAGGAAACTGTAGAAGATGTTAAGGTACAGAAGCCTGTTGTAACCGTGGAGAATAATCAGAATGTTTCGGAGGGTATTCCTTCTGTTGCGCCTATGGCTCAGGTTCAGACAGCTGGAATGGTTTCCGCTCCGGAGCTTCAGGCAGCTTCGGTTGCAGCGGTATCTGCGGCAGCAGCTGTGGATACTCAAAAACTGATTGAGATTGTTCAGGAGGCTAATAAAGACCTTATGGAGCAGGCCAAATCAGCTTGCAATCCGGAAATTGGAGCTGCAGCAGAGAATTATGTGCAAGAACTTAAGGAACTGACAGAGATTTTACGTCAGGTGGGTGAGCAGGCACGTCATCTGACTCAGGATTCTGAGGAAATGGATAAACTGAACCGTACTCTGACCAGCATCAATACAATTTATGAAATGCAGTTGAAGAGTGTCAGCCTTCAGGTTGGAGCAATAGACCAGATTAATGATCAGACTCGTCGTATGGCTCAGTTGATAGAAGAACTGAATAGTGTATATACACGTATGATTCAGGCTCTTACTGTGAATATGCCAAAGAATAACGGGGGACAGACTGTTGCCCCATAATGATTAGAACAGTTTAATTTCAGATAGATTTCAATGGGAGTAAATAAAAAACGGACTTCGCCAAGACAGAAGATGATCAATTTGATGTACGTGGTGCTGATGGCTATGTTGGCACTGAATGTATCATCTGATGTACTGAATGGCTTTTCTTTGGTGGAGCAAAGTTTGAACAGAACCACTTCCAGCGCCAGTTTGTCGAATCAGGCCATTTACGAGAACTTTGAAGCTCAGATGAAAGCTAATCCGGCTAAGGTGAAAGAATGGTATGATAAAGCACAGTATGTAAAGCGAATTTCTGATTCGTTATATAATTATGCGGCATTCCTGAAAACGGAAATTGTTAAGGAGGCGGATGGCGATGACGGAAATGTTCAAGATATTCAGAATAAAGAGGATCTGGAAGCTGCTACACATGTTATGCTTGCACCGAAAAGGGGGCAGGGAGAGCATTTGTTTCAGGCTATTAATGCTTACCGAACTCAGATTCTGAAAATGATAGAGGATCCGGCACAGAAAAAGATTATTGCCGGCAATTTAAGTACAGAAGTACCTGAAGAGGGTAAGGCATTAAGGAAGAATTGGCAGCAATACATGTTCGAAAGTATGCCTGTAGCTGCTGCAGTAACACTTTTATCGAAGTTGCAGAGTGATGTGCGTTATGCCGAAGGAGAAGTACTTCATTCTTTGATTTCAAATATCGACGTGAAAGATATCCGTGTCAACGAATTGAACGCTTATGTCATTCCGCAGTCACAAACGGTTGTACAAGGCGGAAAGTTCTCTGCACAAATCATTATGGCTGCTGTAGATACGACCAATCGTCCGGTAATTTATATCGGTGGACGCCCTATTGCTTCCAGCAAGGGAATATACGAAACCGTATGTTCTAAGACTGGCGACTTTACTTTGAACGGTTATATTGAAACAACTGATGGTAGAGGAGAGAAGGTACGTCGTGATTTTACGCAGAAGTACTCTGTAGTTGCTCCTACGGCAACGGTTTCTGCTGATATGATGAATGTGCTGTATGCCGGATATGAAAACCCGATGAGTATTTCAGTTCCGGGAGTTCCGGTGAATAAGATTGTGGCTACAATGAGTGGCGGACAACTGAAGTCTGTTGCTCCGGGTAAGTTTATCGCTCATCCGGCGGCAGTGGGAAAAGATGCCGTGATTACGGTAAGTGCTCAGATGGAGGGCAGAGTGCAGGAGATGGGCAAGTTCTCTTTCCGGGTTCGTAAGTTGCCGGATCCTACAGCCTTCATTGAATATAAGACTGCAGATGGAACAGAACGCTTCCGTGGCGGAAAGATTTCCAAGCAGCAGCTGATGACCGCTCCGGGTATCGGTGCAGCTATTGATGATGGCTTGCTGAATATCGGTTTCCGGGTGACAGGTTTTGAAACTGTATTCTTTGACAATATGGGTAATGCTATTCCAGAGGTGTCTGGCAGCAGTGATTTTACAGCGCGTCAGAAGGATCGCTTCAGAATGTTGGGACGTGGCAAGCGTTTCTATATTTCCAAAATTCGTGCGGTAGGTCCTGACGGTATACAGAGAACTCTGACTGGATCTATGGAAGTTATTATCAATTAGAAAATCAAAAAAGGATGAAAAGGATATTTATATTTTTGCTGGGTGCTTGCCTGATGACAAATGTGTATGCCCAGCCACAGAAAAGAAGAGCGGCTGTGACGGAGCAAAAGCAGGTTACAGACCGTGCTTCCTTGCAGTTTCCTGCTGCAACAGACATGCCCGACGATATGGTCTGGAAGCGGGATATATACCGTCAGCTGGATTTGACTGTGGATAAGAACGCTCCGCTTTACTATCCTGTGGAGCCGCAGGGACGCGACATTAATCTGTTTACGCTGATGTTCCGTTTGATGCTCGACGGCAAAATTACCGTTTATGAATACGGCCTTGACGGCAATGAGTCATTTGCCGAAAAAGATAAGATAGAGCCAAAAGACTTTTTGGAGAAGTATCAGATCTATTATGAGATGAACGGAAATCGGATTATGGTCAATAACAGCGATATCCCTTCGCGTGAGGTGAAACGTATGTATCTTAAGGAAAGCGTTTATTTTGACCAGCGTACTTCTTCATTTCATAAGAAAGTCACGGCTATCTGTCCGGTGATGGTTCGTGATGATGAGTTTGGCGATGCGGCAACTCCATATCCGCTGTTTTGGGTGAAATATAGTGATGTGGCTTCTTATTTTGCCCGTCATGCCATGATGAGCAGTAATTATAACAATGTTTCAAACATGACTGCGGACGATTATTTTGCCATGAACCGTTATGACGGCAAGATTTACAAGACGACCAATCTTCAGGGATTGGCGTTGGCCAATTATTGCAAGACGGACAGCGCTTTGGTAAAAGAGCAGAAACGGATTGAACAGGAACTGGTTGATGTGGAGAAGTTTGTCTGGGGAAATCTGGAGCAGCCGAAAGATTCTGCAGATTCTGTTCAGGCTACTGCTGTCGCTGAAAAGAGCAAGGACAAGAAAAGTGCCCGGAATTCGCGCCGCAAAACGACGGTCAAGAAGTCAGCTCCTAAGGCAGAAAAATCTTCATCTTCTGCAGCTCCGAGGGTTTCTGTTCGTCGTCAAAGAAGATAATCAGAGGAAAAATATGGGCTTTGTGAATTTTTACTTATATTTGCGAACCTAATATAAAGAAATAATCATATGAAAAAGTTGAAAGTTTTATTCCTGGCTATAGCTGCAGTATGTTGTGTGCTTCCGGCTAATGCTCAGTTTAAATTCGGTGTTGAGGCCGGTTTGAATGCAAGTAAGGTGAAAGTCGATCATTTCGATGCTAAAAATCGTACCGGATGGTTTATCGGTCCCAAGGCACAGTTTACTCTACCTGTTATAGGTTTGGGTGTTGATGCGGCTTTGCTGTATTCGCAGAAATATATGGAAATGAGTGCAGAAGATGCTACTTTAGGGTCTACAAATATTACAAAGAATATGCCTTATTTGGAAATACCAATCAATTTGAAGTATAATTTAGGCTTCAGTAGTCTGATTGGTGTTTACTTGGCTACCGGTCCTCAGTATAGTTGGTATCTGGGTGGAAAGACTTTAACTTGGAATAATCTTAAATATGGTTCTTTGGAAACTTCAAGTTTTAGCTGGAATGTAGGATTAGGTATTAACGCCTTAAGCCATCTTCAGGTAGGTGTTACCTATAACATTGCTTTAGACCAGACCGGTGAGGTTACTGGAATCGTAAATGCTGCCAAGGCTGCTAAGTTGAAAAACAATACATGGCAGGTTCGTTTGGCCTACATGTTCTGATCTTGTAAGAGTGCATAGCAGAAAGGCTTTTTGAGAAAGATAGTAAAGAGTCCCGGTTCTTCTCCAAACTGAAGAGTCGGGATTTTTCTTTTAATTTTAAAATCATTTGTATGTGTCGATTTGCTGATGTGATTTTACCTTTGCCTTTAAACGCGACTTTCACTTATCGCATCCCCGAGGGTATGACTCTTCAGGTAGGAGAACGCGTAATCGTACCTTTTGGAGCCAGAAAGTACTATACGGCCATTGTTGATCATCTGCATGATGATGAGCCGTCCGGCTTTGAAATAAAGGAGATTTCCGAGCAACTGGATGACAGGCCGATATTACTTCCCTTTCAGCATAAACTATGGCATTGGATTGCGGAATACTATCTTTGTGCTCCCGGTGAGGTGTTCAAGGCTGCTCTTCCTTCTGGGATGAAGTTGGAGAGCGAAACCATTGTGGTACGCCAGGCTGAAGCATTACCCGAAGAGTGTTGTCGGAAAGAGATTCAGCAGATTTGGAATATTTTATTGCAGACCTCTGGTCTTACTGTATCACAATTACAGAAAAAGGCAGGGGCATATTCTGTATTGCCTTTTGTACGTCGCATGTTGGAGAATGGGCTGATTTCGGTCAAAGAGGAAATCCGCTCCGGTTATCGCCCCCGTATGGATACTTTTGTCACATTGTCTTCAGAATACCGTGATGAACAGGCTTTGCATCAGGCTTTGGATTTGTTGAAGCGGGCAGAAAGGCAAAGACAGCTTTTGTTGGCCTTTCTTGAGATCAGCGGTTGGGTAGAGGTGATGCAGGAGTCGTCTGTAAGACAAATACAGCCAGTTTCACGGTCAGAGTTACTCCGTTATGTCGGTGCCGCTTCTTCTGTATTGCAGGCGTTGGTCAAGCGTGGAATCCTGGAACTGTATACGGATGAAGTTGGACGTTTGGTTCAGAATGAAATCCAGTTACAGGGTGCGGCTTCTCTTTCTCACGAACAGAATGTTGCATTACAGGAGATTCAGCAGGCATTTACTGAAAAGAGAGTCTGCTTGCTGCATGGTGTTACTTCCAGCGGAAAAACAGAAGTTTATATTCATTTGATCCAGCAGTATCTGGATCAGGGGAAGCAAGTGCTTTTCCTTTTGCCGGAGATTCTGTTGACCACCCAGCTTACAGAACGGTTACGCCGTGTGTTCGGAAAACGTCTGGGTGTTTATCATTCGCGCATATCAGATGCCGAGCGGGTTGAAATCTGGAAAAAACAACTTTCTTCAGAATCTTACGATGTTGTCGTAGGTGTTCGTTCTTCTATTTTCCTTCCCTTTCAGAATTTAGGTCTGGTAATTGTAGACGAAGAGCATGAACCCAGCTATAAACAACAGGATCCGGCTCCCCGTTACCATGCACGAAATGTGGCTTTGGTATTGGCTTCCTATTATGGAGCGCATACTTTGTTGGGAACGGCAACCCCTTCTTTTGAAAGTTATTATCATGCCCGCTCCGGAAAATATGCCTTGGTCAATCTGCATACCCGATATGCGCAGGTGGCTCTTCCTGAAGTAAAAGTAGTCGATACGAAAGAACTGGCAAGAAAGAAGCTGATGAAAGGACCTTTTTCACCGGTTTTATTGCAGGCTATCGGTGAGGCTTTAGAGGCGAAAGAGCAGATTATTCTGTTTCAGAACCGAAGAGGATTTGCCCCTTTGGTGCAATGTAAGGCGTGTGACTGGATCCCCAAATGTGTTCATTGCGATGTGAGCTTGACTTATCATAAACGGATGAACCGTCTTACTTGTCACTATTGTGGATTTTCAACTCCAATCCCGGCATCGTGCCCTTCCTGTGGCAGTACGGTGTTGGTTCAAAAAGGTTTTGGTACGGAAAAAATAGAAGATGAGATTCATGCTTATTTTCCCACAGCTAGGGTGGCACGTATGGATTTGGATACAACCCGTACGCGTCAGGCTTATGAGAGTATCCTGATGGATTTTGAAACCGGTAATACCGATATCCTTATCGGTACCCAGATGGTCAGTAAAGGATTGGACTTTGACCGGGTGCGTGTTGTCGGTATCTTGGATGCTGACGGTATGCTGAATATGCCGGATTTCAGAAGCTATGAGCGGGCTTTTCAGATGATGGCACAAGTTGCCGGCAGGGCCGGCAGAAGAGGTAAGCAGGGAGTTGTGTACTTGCAGACCCGTACTCCGGATTCTCATGTGATTTCTCAAGTGGTGACTCATGATTATCTGGCGCATTATCTGTGGCAGATGCAGGAACGTAAAATGTTTCAGTATCCACCTTTTTGCCATTTGATCTATATTTACCTGAAGCACCGTCAGGAACAGCCGGTAGACGGCCTGGCCGGCGAGTTGGCCTTGCGCTTACGGCAGATTTTTGGTGAGCGGGTATTAGGCCCGGATGCTCCTCCTGTAGCCCGGGTACAGGCTCTTTATGTCCGGAAGATAGTTCTGAAGATCGAGTCGTCTGCGTCTATGGCTAAAGTGCGGCATGCCCTTCAAGGTGTCTGCGCACGAATTCTGGCAGAAGGGCGATATGGCAGTGTTCAGCTCTATTTTGATGTAGATCCTTTATGATTACTGCTTGTGTTCCACACCATAGCCAAACAAGGCAAAGTCTCCTTTGCATGGGTCGTCCGGAAACACTTCTTTCAATGCTTCCGTAATTTTGAGGGCTTGTTTTAGGGAATAAGTGTTTTTGTCCGTCAGTTCCAATTCAACGGCCATGCGGTTTACATGAGTATCCAGAGGGATAACCAGATCCTTGGGATGCATTTGTTGCCAAAGGCCGAAATCAACCGGTGAATTTCTTCTGATCATCCATCGGAGGAACATATTCAATTTCTTTTGAGGGCTTTGAGTGCTCACGCCCAACCATTGGCACAGGCGTTCCCGTGGTGATCCTGTGTAGTTTTGCAGGATCATTTCCAGGGAATTGCTGTTATTATAAACCTGATACAAATGTTCAAACAGCCGGTGCATCTGCTTTTTGGGGCAGGTGCGATAAAAACTGCTGCCATCTTCTGACGGGAAGTCAGACTGCCACTTCCGGCTCATAACATAGTCAAAAGGGGCATTATTCATTAGGGCGAGCAGTTCGTTTGCCTTGTTGCAAATCATTTTCCGGTTGCCGAAACTGATCCAGGCTGTGAGAAAGCCGGCTATCTCTATGTCTTGCGGCCGTTTAAAACGATGCGGAAACTGGATGGGATCACCTGTTATGAAAGATTCCGACTCATAGGTGTCGGCCCACTCAATGAGCTGCTTCTTTGTCGCTGAATTCATTTGCTTTGGCTTTTTTGTTCAGCTCCGGATAACTGATTCGTGTGTGATAGATTGTTTTGAGCTTTTCCTTGAATACTTCTTTTGCCGTACTGATATCCTGGAATGTAATCGGACAGTTGGTAAAGGCGCCATCCATTATCTGGGCATCGATAATGGCGTCTACCAGATTGCTGATGCTTTCTTCCGTATAATCTTTCAGGCTTCTGGACGATGCCTCTACAGCATCGGCCATCATCAGAATGGCCTGTTCCTTTGTTTGAGGGTTAGGTCCCGGATAAGTAAACAGGCTTTCGTCAACTTCTTCGTCCGGATATTGGTTTTTGTATGAGATATAGAAGTACTTTGTCTTTCCTTTTCCGTGATGAGTGGCGATGAATCCTTTGATTACTTCTGGCAGGTTGTATTTGTCAGCGAGCTTCAGACCGTCGGTAACGTGATTGATGATGATCCGGGCGCTTTCGATTAATGAAAGCTGGTCATGCGGGTTTACTCCGTTTTGGTTTTCTGTAAAATAAGCCGGATTGCAGGTCTTGCCGATGTCGTGATACATGGCACCTGTTCGCACGAGCTGAGCCTTGGCGTCAATCTTGTTGGCCACTTCTGTAGCCAGATTGGCTACCTGCATCGAGTGTTGGAAGGTGCCCGGAGCCACCTCGGACATACGGCGCATCAGATCATTGTTGATATTGGACAGCTCCACCAATGTGACATTTGAAGTGAAACCGAAGAGTTTCTCGATCAGGAACATCAGCGGGTAGGCGAAGAGCAATAATATTCCATTGATGATGAGATAGATGTAAATGTTATATTCCAGATTGTTCACTTCTTTTTCGTGCATCAGATCCAAACTGAAATAGAATACCAATGACGTGATGGTGACAATCAAGGCTGTGCGGAGCAGCTGACTTCTTTGTGACAATTCTCTCAAACTGTAAATGGCCACCATTCCGGCCACTAACTGTGTGGCCACAAATTCATAAGGATATTTCAGCGAAACGGCACACAAGAGGATGATAACCGCATGCATGACGAAGGCGGTACGCGAATCCATAAACACCCGAATGAAGATAGGGGCCATGGTAAAGGGGATGATGTAAACGCTGAACAAGTTCTGGGAAAC
This sequence comes from uncultured bacterium, assembly GCA_905215575.1. Lineage (GTDB taxonomy): Bacteria > Bacteroidota > Bacteroidia > Bacteroidales > Bacteroidaceae > Paraprevotella. The sequence continues at coordinate 30,908 of CAJMQV010000010.1, forward strand.
CAATATGGAGGACAGTACCGGGAAGACCACAACCATGGTCAGCAGCAACAGAACGCTTTTCCCTTTTTCAAGATAATCTCTGCGGAATAGCGAGAAATAAAGCAGCATGCACATGAAAATCAGTGCTACGCACAGAATCTGTCCGACCAGAAGATAGGCCTCCTGTTTGGAGGAGTCGATGCGCTGCTGGGATTCTTTCAGATACGAAGCCAGAATATTATATGTTTCCTGAGTCACGATGTCGCCCCGGTCGATGATTTTTTGTCCGCTCATCACCATGCCGCTGGCATAAGAAATGGAATTGAGTAGATCCTTTTTCTGTTCTTCAGATTTCTTTTCGTCGAAAAGAAGATTGGATACGATGTAGCGGTCCAGATTGCATTTCTGGAGCTTCAGACGGTCATAACGGGCCGTATCTTCTGTTTCAAAGAAAAATTTATAGGCAGTCTTGTGTGAGTATATCTCTTTGGTCGGGCGTATGACAGACTGATTGGCGGTGAAGATACGAATGGCGGTAATACTGTCATCCGTAAGCTTGGTGTAGTCATCAGGTTGTACGACTCCGTTCTGATAAATGGTACGGAGCTTTTGTTCGATATATCCTTTATAGTAGGCCGGGATTCCCTGTCGCTCCATTTTTGTAAAATCTTTCCGGAATTTGGCAATTTGCTCCTCTTCTACAGACTGATTGATCTCAAAATATGGTTCAAACAGGTGCATCACGCTGTCCTGTTCTTTTTTGATCACTTCGTTGCTCTTGTAAATAGGGAAGTCAAAGGTGGCTATCAGCTGGCTGTATCTCCAGGGGCGTCCCAGATCAAACTGATAGGCAGATCGTCCTTCACGGGGCATGAAATAGACAACCAGCAGGATGGCGGCTATGCCCACGCAAATACGGTAAAAGATATCTCGTGCGTTCAGATTCTTCTTTTCGTTAAACTTACTCATTTTATTCTGTTTTTGTTATCTAGGCGAAAATACGAAAAAATTACGTGGGTTAGAAAAAAAAGTACTAATTTTGCGCAAAAGAATCAATTAATTATGATGTCAGAAAGAAAAGTAAGAGTTCGTTTTGCTCCGAGTCCTACGGGAGCGTTACACATTGGTGGTGTCCGTACTGCCCTGTATAATTATCTGTTTGCCCGTCAGCATGGCGGTGAGTTGATTTTCCGTATCGAGGATACTGACTCTACTCGTTTTGTGCCGGGTGCGGAAGAATATATCATTGAGTCATTCAAATGGTTGGGTATTCACTTTGACGAAGGAGTGAGCTTTGGCGGAAACCATGGCCCGTACCGTCAGTCTGAGCGCCGCGATATCTATAAGAAATACGTAAACCAGCTGTTGGAGGAAGGAAAGGCTTATATCGCTTTTGATACTCCAGAGGAACTGGATGCCAAGCGCAATGAGATTGCCAACTTCCAGTATGATGCCTCTACCCGTGGCATGATGCGCAATTCATTGACTTTGTCTAAGGAAGAAGTGGAGCAGATGATTGCTGACGGCAAGCAGTATGTGGTCCGTTTCAAGATTGAGCCGAATGAGGACGTGCATGTAAACGATATGATCCGTGGTGATGTGGTGATCAACTCTACCATTCTTGATGATAAGGTGCTGTATAAATCAGCCGATGAGTTGCCAACCTACCACTTGGCCAATATCGTGGACGATCATTTGATGGAGGTTACTCACGTGATCCGTGGTGAGGAATGGTTGCCTTCAGCTCCGTTGCACGTACTGTTGTACCGTGCCTTCGGTTGGGCGGACACCATGCCGGCCTTTGCCCATTTGCCTCTGTTGCTCAAACCGGATGGCAAGGGTAAGCTGAGCAAGCGCGACGGTGACCGTCTGGGCTTCCCGGTGTTCCCGTTGGAGTGGCACGATCCGAAGACCGGAGAGGTATCATCAGGCTATCGTGAGAGCGGTTATCTGCCTGAGGCTGTCATTAACTTCCTAGCTCTGTTGGGCTGGAATCCGGGAAATGACCAGGAAATTATGACCATGGACGAGATGATCCGCCTGTTTGACATTACCAAGTGTAGCAAGGCCGGTGCCAAGTTCGACTATGTGAAGGGCATGTGGTTCAACCGTGAATATATCCTGATGAAGGACAATAAGGAACTGGTTCCTGCGTTTGCCAAGATTCTTCAGGAGAACGGTATCCAGGCTACTGAGGAGCAGATGGAGGCTGTGATTGGCATGATGAAGATGAAAAAAATCAATTTCATCAAGGATCTGTGGCCTTTGTGTGATTTCTTCTTCACCGCTCCTACTCAGTTTGACAAGACTGACAAGTTCATCAAGAAGAACTGGAACGAGCAGGCCGCTGCGGACATGGCAGAGCTGTTGCAGATACTGGAGGCTCAGGAAGACTTCTCGGTTGAGGCTTTGAAGCAGACTATTGACACTTGGGCAGAGACTAACGGCAAGAAGCCGTGGAATCCATGGCGCGTAGTGCTGGTTGGTACCGGTAAGGGTCCGGATATGTATGAACTGGCTGCATTCTTAGGTAAGGAAGAAACCTTGAAGAGAATGAGAACAGCTTTGGAACTGTTGAAATAAACGGATAAAGGTTATAAAATCAAATGAGTCTGATTCCCGTGGGGAGTCAGACTCATTTTTGTTTTTATCATATCGGAATGTGACCTTAAAAACGGTCCCGATGTTTTTAAAAGATGCTCCCGATCTTTTTCCGGATTGGTCTTGATGTTTTGAAAGAAAAATTTGGGGGATTAGTCTTGCGATGCTTCCGGATAACAGCAGTGTGTGGTGTTTCCGGGATTCTTGTCCGCTTCGCGGTACACCGGAATGTTGTCTACATAATGCTGCGCATAACTCTGGTTGAGGCTGGCGGCCAGTTCCGGATTTACCTGCTTGATGAAGCGTGCCGGTACACCGCCCCATAATTCTCCGGGACCGATTACCGTGTTTTTAAGTACCAGAGCTCCGGCGGCTACAATGGCGCCTTCACCGATTTCCGCAAAGTCGAGCACGGTGGACCCCATGCCGACCAGCGCATTTTTATGAACCACGCATCCGTGCAGGGTGACATGATGGCCGATAGTGACATCGTCCTCAAGAATGACCGGAGCCTTTCCGCTGAGTGTGTGCAGACAGCAACAGTCCTGAATGTTCACACGGTTGCCTATTTTGATGAAATGCACGTCGCCGCGCAGCACGGCATTGAACCATACGCTGCAATCATTGCCCATCGTCACGTCGCCGATGACGCAGGCTCCTTCGGCCACATAGCAGTTCTTTCCGAATTTCGGGGTGATTCCCTTCAGTGTTTTGATAATTCCCATTGTTTTATTTGATGATTGGTGCGGTTTTTTCTTTCAGCCAGTCGCGGTGTGCCTCGTCGAGCAATGGCGACAGGCGCTCAAATACTTCCTGATGATAATTGTTGATCCAGTTGATTTCTTTTTCGTCAAGCAGAGATACTAATATTGGAGTCTTGTCAATCGGGCAGAGGGTAAGCGGTTCGAAGCGGAGGAATTTTCCGAATTCGGTATCCCGGTCTGTACAAATCAGCAGGGTGTTCTCGATACGGATACCGTGACGCCCGGCCTTGTAAATACCCGGCTCGTCGGTTACAGTCATGCCGGCTTGCAGGGGAGTGGGCACAAAATTCATTCTGATTTGATGAGGCCCCTCGTGCACATTCAGATAAGAGCCTACGCCGTGGCCCGTGCCGTGCAGATAATTGATGCCTTCCTGCCACATGGCATAGCGGGCACAGATGTCCAGCTGAGTGCCGGTTGTTCCTTCGGGGAAGATTGCCGAACTCAGTGCGATATGGCCTTTGAGCACCAGTGTATAGTCGCGCATTTCCTCTTCGCTTACCGGGCCTAAAGCGATGGTACGGGTCAGGTCGGTCGTTCCGTCCTGATATTGTGCGCCCGAATCCAGCAGGAGCAGGCCTTTGCGCTCCAAAGGAATATCACTTTCTACGGTAGGTTCGTAGTGTACGATGGCCGCGTGGGGACCATAGGCGGCTATGGTGTCGAAACTGATATCCTTATATAAAGACTGTTCCCGACGGAATGCTTCCAGGCGGTTGCTGAGGTTCACTTCGGTAATGGTGCTTTGCGGCATTTCTTCTTCCATCCATTTCAGGAAATGCACCATGGCAACTCCGTCGCGTGTCATGGCGTTGCGGAATCCCTTGATTTCTGCTTCGTTTTTGATGGCCTTCATTAGGGCCACCGGTGACGGACGGTCGACAATGGAACAGGATGCCGGTGTAGCCTCTACCAATGCGCAGTTCGTGTTCATCAGATCAAGCATGATGCTTTTGCCCGAAAACTCCTTCAAAAATCTTTCTATATCGGAATATTCGCGGATGTCGATGCGATTCTCCTTTAAATATGCCGATACGTTCGGAGTCAGTTTGCTGCCATATATAAATAAGGTGGCCTGTTCCGGAGTGATCAGAAGATAAGAGATGAATACCGGATTGCAGTGGATATCGGTTCCGCGTAAGTTCAGAGTCCAGGCAATTTCGTCCAGAGCCGAAAGTAAAAGGGCTTCGGCACGGTTGTCCTTCATCTTTGTCCGGATTCTGTTCAGTTTGCAGGCCACTGATTCTCCGCAGAACTCTTCCGGTTGTATGCTGATGATGTCTGTGGGAGCAGCCGGACGCTCTTTCCATAATGTTTTGGCCGGATCGTCGGCCAGAACCAGTTCAATCTGGTTTTGTTTCAGCTCCTCTTTCCAAGACAAATAGGCACCGTAAGCATTTACCGTGGGATCGATACCGACTTTACTACCGGCAGGCAGAACCTGTGCGAGCCATTCTGTGATGGACGGTGTGCCCTCGATACGCTCTTTCATTAAAGAGAAAGGAGTATTTTTCAGTTGTTCTCCGGCTGCGAGGAAGTAGCGTGAGTCTGTCCACAAGGCCGCGTCACGGAGAGTGACTACAGCCGTTCCGGCAGAACCGTCAAAACCGGATATCCAGGTGCGTGTTTTCCAGTGATCGGGGATATACTCTCCCTGATGTGGGTCTGTGCTTGGAAAAATGAATGCATTCAGCCCTCTTTCCTGAAGAAACGAGCGTAGCAGCTCAACTCTTTTATGGATTAATGTCGTCATAGAATCTTTCTTTTGATATATCTGTTTTGCAAAAGTATATTATAATTGTGCAAAAAGGAAAATAATCGCGTTTTAAATTAGTTAGTCTGAACCTTTTTCTTTAAATTTGCCTGTGGAAAAAAGTATTATAAAATACGTTTAAACATAAAATTTAGAGTTATGGAATTTTTGACAAACGAGAAATTGGTTATTGTAGGTGCTGCCGGTATGATCGGCTCAAACATGGCACAGACTGCTTTGATGATGGGTTTGACTACAAACTTGTGCCTTTACGATGTATTCTCTCCAGAAGGTGTTGCTGAGGAAATGCGTCAGAGCGGTTTCGATAAAGTGAATATCACAGCAACTACTGATGTAGCTGAGGCGTTCAAGGATGCAAAATATATCATTTCTTCAGGTGGTGCTCCTCGTAAGGCTGGTATGACCCGTGAGGACCTGTTGAAGGGTAACTGCGAAATCGCTGAGCAGTTGGGTAAGGACATCAAGACTTACTGCCCGGATGTTAAGCACGTGGTAATTATCTTCAACCCAGCTGACCTGACTGGTCTGGTTACTTTGCTGTACTCAGGTTTGAAACCATCACAGGTAACTACTCTGGCTGCTTTGGATTCAACTCGTTTGCAGAGCGCTTTGGCTAAGAAGTTCGGTGTTCCTCAGTACAAGGTTGCCGGTAGTGCTACTTACGGTGGTCACGGTGAGCAGATGGCTGTATTCGGTTCAGCTGTAACAATCGACGGCAAGCCATTGAACGACCTGATCGGTACTTCTGAGTTCTCAGCAGAAGAGTGGGAGCAGATGAAGGTTGATGTAACTAAGGGTGGTGCCAAGATCATCGAGTTGCGTGGACGTTCTTCATTCCAGAGCCCTTCTTACCTGTCAGTAGAAATGATTCGTGCTGCTATGGGTGGTGAGGCATTCCGTTGGCCTGCTGGTACCTATGTACAGACTGACAAGTACAACCACATCATGATGGCTATGAACACAACTTTGGACGCAACTGGTTGCCACTACACAGTTCCAACTGGTACTGAAGAGGAAGTTGCTAAGTTGGATGCCAGCTACGCTCACTTGTGCAAGATGCGTGATGAGTTGGTAACTTTGAACATTGTTCCTGCTATTTCTGAGTGGAGCAAGATCAATCCAAACTTGTAATTAAAGTCTCGTAGAAAGATAAATTAAGGTGCATACACTGCTGTATGCACCTTTTTTGTTGCTGTATGATAGAAAAATGTACTTTTTTTTGTTCGTACGGAAAACATTGCTTATTTTTGCACCGCATTTTGCAAAAATATTATTAACCAATTAATTATTAAAGAAAAGTATGATCGTAGTACCTGTAAAAGAAGGAGAGAACATCGAAAGAGCTTTGAAGAAGTTCAAGAGAAAATTTGAGAAAACTGGTGTTGTTAAGGAGTTGAGAAGCAGACAGCAGTTTGACAAACCTTCTGTACTTAAGAGACTTGCAAAGGAACGTGCGGTTTACGTTCAGAAAATGCAGCGTGTAGAAGAATAATTTATTCGAATTTTTCTTGCAACTGTTATTTTTTATTCTTAAATTCGTTGCCGTAAGGTAATTGAACATGAACCATGAATCTGAAAGATTCTTTTCTTGATTATTTGGCATACGAGCGGAATTATTCACCCCGTACATTGCGCAGTTATCGAGATGATTTGAACTCCTTTGAGGAGTTTTACCGGAATCTGGATGATTCGCTGACATGGGAGCATGTCGATTCGGATATAATCCGTCAATGGATGGTGGCCATGATGGAGCAGGGGCATAAAGAGACCTCGGTAAACAGGCGCTTGAGCGCATTGAGATCTTTTTATAAGTTTGCTTTAAAGCGTCACCTCCTTGAGAAAGATCCGACACATCTGTTGAGCGGTCCTAAAAAGAAAAAGCCTTTACCTTATTTCGTAAGAGAGGCTGAGATGGAACGCTTGCTCGATGAGGAAAATTTTTCTCGTGATTTTGACGGAGTGCGTGATCGCCTGATCTTATCTATGTTCTATCAGACGGGAGTCCGTTTGTCGGAATTGACAGGGCTTGATCTGGAAGATGTGGATTTGGCGCGAATGCAAATCCGGGTTCTCGGAAAAAGAAATAAGGTGCGGTTGATTCCGTTTGGAGATGACTTGCGCCGCTTGATACAACAATATCTTGATCTGCGTAGTCGGATTGTGGAGGATGATCGTAATGTATCGGCATTTCTGGTTTCCGGGCGTGGCGTGAGAGCATCAAATAATTGGGTGGCTGAGAAAGTGCGGTTCTATCTGGCACAAGTCACAACTCTTAAAAAACGGAGTCCTCACGTTTTGCGGCATACCTTTGCCACGGTCATGTTGAACCATGATGCAGATTTAGAGTCCGTAAAGGAGTTGTTGGGGCATGAAAGTCTGTCTACGACAGAAATTTATACTCACACAACTTTTGAGGAATTGAAAAAGGTTTATAAACAAGCTCACCCTAGAGCATAAAAAATGGAGGTGATTATGGACGTTAGAATTCAAGCGATTCATTTTGACGCTACTGCAAAATTGCACGAGTTTATAGAGAAGAAAGTTGCTAAGTTGGAAAAATTCAATGACGAAATAAGAAAGGTAGAGGTGTCATTAAAGGTCGTAAAACCTGAGACTTCTTTAAATAAGGAAGCTTCAATAAAGGTTTTGGCTACAAATGCAGAGCTTTTCTCAGAGAAAGTTTGTGATACTTTTGAGGAAGCGGTTGATGTATGTGTAGACGCTTTGATACGACAATTGGAGAAATTAAAAGAAAAACAGAAAAATCGCTGAAAAAAACTTCGAGAAAGTTTTGGTGATCTAAAAAAAATACCTAACTTTGCAACCGTTTAAGAAACGCTACTGCGAAAGCGGTTGCAAAGCTTGCCTCTTTAGCTCAGTTGGCCAGAGCACGTGATTTGTAATCTCGGGGTCGTTG
>CAJMQV010000011.1 GCA_905215575.1 uncultured bacterium
CCCGAAAAGGCCCCGACAGATGAGGCGCTTGTCGGAAAGTATGTCTTTTCTGGAAATACATTACGGAAGTGCGCCGCAGGGTCTTCTGTTGGTCAAAACAAGGCTTTTGTAGATTTGGCTTCGGTGCCAGTGCTTCATGAGTTGCCGGAAGGAGCCCTTCGTATACAACTCTATAAGGAGCCAACCGATGTGCATCTTTCGGAGAATGTATCAGATCAGGATCTGCCAGTTTTTTCTTTGCAGGGAATCTATTTAGGAGAGTGGGGAAAGTGTATGGATCTGTTGCCAAAGGGTATCTATATAATAAAAGGAAAGAAAATTATATTAAAATAAGTCAATAACAATGAGTAGAAATGAATATATTCGCCCTTCTGTGCGTTATATAAATATAAATGCGGAAGTGTTGCTTTGCAGTAGTACCTATCAGGTAAACGTAAGTCATGATGAAGGAGTATGGGACGCTGATGCCAATAAGGAAGGTAATTTCTCATCTATTTGGGACTCAGATTTATGGTCGGAGAATGAATAATTCTTGTAATCTCGGTATTTGAACTGAAGGCAACCTTCTTTTGCAGGATGACAAAAGAGGGTTGCCTTCAGCTTATTCTGCTTTCGATAGTTCCTGTTGCACGGAAATTGCTTTGGAAAATTATTGATGATTTTTATTGTAAAGTAAAAATAAAATCCAATATTTATGAAAATAATTGCGAATTTATTTTGCTATTTTGAAAAAACAATTTATTTTTGCATTGTTTTCAACAAATGTAGTTTTATGAAATCTTTATTAACATTGAAAAAATCAGTTTTGTACCTGCTCACAGTGTTTGCACTTTGTGTGGGGAATTTGTATGCGCAAAATATTCATCAGGTTGTGCGTACAAATGCGATAGTATCTGATGCCGGTGTGGAAGAGGGAAACAATGTGTTGAAGACAAAAATGTTGAGTTCTGCTTTTCCTGTGACAATCCAATTGAAAGGCAGCCGTTTGTGTATTACCAGCAAATATGTTCAATTGTTGCCTGTATATAATGAAAGAGGGGCATTTTATGGTATGTTCCGTTTGAATAAAGGTACGAATTGGATTGGTGGTTTGCCCAAAGGCGTTTATTACATAAACAGCCGAAAGGTATCTATACCTTAAAAATTTTTTATGATTCTTGTGTAATTTAAGAAAGAACCTTTATTTTTGCATATCGTAAGAACATTTATTCAGTATGCAAGATAACACGATAACAGAAATTGATCTGGATCAGATCGTCCGCTCCCGTGCCGGAAAGAAAGCAAAATATGTTCCAAAATGGATCATTACTGCTCTAAAACACCTTATTCATCAGGATTTTATAAATGAATTCCTACGGCGTGGTTACGTGGGTGTAGATTTCTGTGAAGAATGTATTCACTATCTGGATGTAAAAATAAAGGTAAAAGGATTGGAGCATCTTACTGATGATTCCCGGAAATATACATTTGTCAGCAATCATCCTTTGGGCGCAATTGATGGAGTGGCTTTGGGAATGATTCTGGGCCGTAAATTTAATGGAAATGTAAAATATCTGGTAAACGATCTTTTAATGAATCTTAAAGGATTGGCTCCATTGTGTATTCCTATTAACAAACTTGGCAAGCAGGCAAGAAACTTTCCTCAGGTGGTTGAGGCGGGTTTTCAATCAGACAGTCATATTATTATGTTTCCTGCCGGACTGTGTTCCCGCAAAAACGATCAAGGCCTGATTCGAGATATTCCCTGGAAAAAGACTTTTATTACCAAAAGTGTGGAAACCCAGCGTTGGGTGGTTCCGATTCATTTTGTAGGACAGAACTCTCCCCGTTTCTATCGTATTGCGCGATGGTGCAAGAAACTGGGCTTGAAGTTTAATTTTGCCATGCTGTTGTTGCCGGATGAAATGTATCGAAGCCAGCATGGTCATTATGAAGTAATCATCGGAGAGCCGATATCATGGGAGAAGTTTGACCATTCCAAGTCGCCGGCACAATGGGCCGACTTTGTTCAAAAAGAGGTATATAAATTGAAATAATAAGCGAAACAGATCAGTATGGAAGAAATAATGGCTCCGGTAAGTAAGGAAGTATTGAAGGCCGAACTTACGGAAGATAAAAAACTTAGGGGCACGAACAAAAGCAACAATGAGATATATATTGTAACCTGGCAGGACTCTCCGAATGTAGTTCGCGAGATCGGACGACTTCGCGAGATCGCTTTCCGTGCAGCTGGAGGAGGTACGGGAAAAGCACTCGATCTGGATGAGTTTGATGTTATGGAAAATCCGTATAAGCAGCTGATCGTATGGAATCCGGAAGCAGAAGAAATCCTTGGCGGTTACCGTTATATTCTGGGATCGAATGTGCAGATTGATGCCAACGGACAGCCGGTGCTGGCCACTTCGCACATGTTTCATTTTTCCGAAGAGTTTGTGCGCGACTACATGCCTTATACCATAGAGCTGGGACGCTCTTTTGTGACTTTGGAGTATCAAAGTACTCGTGCCGGTTCAAAAGGTCTGTTTGCTTTGGATAATTTGTGGGACGGTCTGGGTGCACTGACTGTTCTGCGTCCGAACATCAAATATTTCTTCGGCAAAATGACCATGTATCCTTCTTATAGCCGCAAGGGCCGTGATATGATTCTGTATTTCCTGCAAAAACATTTTGCGGACAAGGACGGACTGGTTGTTCCGATTCAGCCTTTGCTGCTGGAAACTGATCCGGATTATCTCAAACAGTTGTTCTGCAAGGATAATTTTAAAGAGGATTATCGTATTCTGAATACAGAAGTACGTAAATTGGGCTACAACATTCCGCCTCTGGTAAATGCATATATGGGCTTGTCACCTACGATGCGCATGTTTGGAACAGCCATCAATGACGAGTTCGGTGATGTGGAGGAAACCGGCATTCTGATTACTGTAGATGAAATTCTGACAGAAAAACGCGTGCGCCATATTGACTCCTTTGTGAAGAAACACGCTAAAGATGTATTTCCTGAGGCAGGACCTACTCAGGTGATGTATAAGGAGAATACAAAATAGATTATACGTGTGGCAGATTAATGCCGTGTATCTTACGATAAAGATCCAGAGCATAGATATCTGTCATTCCGGAAATAAAATCCAGAACAGCCATTACACGACCATAAAGTGTAGTGGCTGTTGTTTCGTATTGGGGGGATACCAGATCGATCAGAAGTCTTGAATGGGCCTTCTGTGGATGGGTTACTGCCTCTAAATAAAGCTCCAGTAGGGAAGTAATCACTTTAAAACCTGCCAGCTCCACATCAACAACAGCTTTGCTTCGGTATATTCTCTGATAGGCTGTAGCTGAGCATTGTTTGTAGGCTTCCATGGGCAAGGAAGAGATATGGCTGATCAGAGTGCCGTGGAAGTGTCCCTCAAGGATATCTTCTTCATGCCGGATAAAAGTGTTTACACATTCCTGTACCAGGCAACCGATGACACAGGAACGCAAATAGACAATCTGTTCATTTATATCAGTTACTTTTTTCAGCATGATCTGGATATGCTCCTGTCGTTCTTTTGGGAAAAAGGCCAACAGCAACTGTTGGGTTTCTTCTGTGCTGAGTATTTTGAGTTTGTGAGCATCTTCGATATCCATAATCTGATAGCAGATGTCGTCTGCCGCCTCTACAAGGTAAACCAGCGGGTGGCGGGCGAAATTCAAGGTCCCTTCGGGACTTTCTTTTTGTAACAGCCCTAATTCGTTAGCTATCTTAAGAAAGTCCTTTTGCTCGCTTTCGAAAAAGCCGAATTTGCGGTGATTTCCGGCCAGGGATGAAGAGTAGGGATATTTTACGATGGAGGCCAAAGTGGTGTAGGTCATGACAAAACCGCCCGGTCTGCGCCCGTTGAAATGATGTGTCAGCAGACGGAAGGTATTCGCATTGCCTTCAAAATGAATCAGATCATTCCATTGGCTTTCAGTAAGTCCTTGGGGATCCAGTTCATCGTGATAATGCTGTAGCCATTGGCCGTTTCCTTCGCTGAAGAATGTGCCTATGGCTTCTTCTCCCGAATGTCCGAAAGGAGGGTTGCCCAAATCATGCGCCAGACAGGCAGCCGATACAATGGCGCCCAATTCTGTGATGTGGGTATTTTGCAACTCGGGATGCTTTTCCAATAAGAGTCTTGCCGAGTCGTTTCCCAAAGAACGGCCAACGCTTGAAACCTCCAGACTGTGGGTAAGACGGTTGTGCACAAAGATATTTCCGGGTAAAGGAAATACCTGGGTCTTATTCTGAAGTCGGCGGAATGGAGCCGAAAAAATAAGCCGGTCATAATCGCGTTGAAATTCTGTACGGTCGTCCTTCTTTTTTAAATGAAGTTCCTCAAGTCCCAGACGTTTGTTGGAGATAAGCAGTTCCCATTTCATAGGCATTTTGTCAGATTTGATCCATAATGCAAAAGTAATGTAAAAAAAGCACTAAAAGGAGTTTTCCTAAAGAAAAACAGCTGTTTATTTTATGGAATTCCCTAATTTTGCAACCATATTGTGAAATAGAAAAAAATATGGAAATACAAGTTATAAATAAATCTCACCACCCGCTTCCGGAGTATGCTACCTTGCAGTCTGCAGGAATGGACATCCGTGCCAATTTGGACGAACCGATCACTTTACAACCTTTACAGCGTTGCCTGGTTCCAACCGGATTATATATTGCGTTGCCTCCCGGAACGGAGGCTCAGATTCGTCCGCGCAGTGGTTTGGCCTTGAAAAAGGGAATTACGGTACTGAACTCCCCCGGTACCATTGACGCGGATTATCGTGGAGAGATTGGTATCATTCTGATAAATCTTTCTCAGGAACCTTTTGTCATTCAAGATGGAGAGCGCATTGCACAGATGGTTGTGGCACGTTATGAGCAGGCACGTTGGAATGCGGTAGAATCATTGGATGATACAGAGCGTGGAGAAGGTGGATTTGGACATTCTGGACAGAAATAATCAAGTGAAAAGAATATATTATTATTGGGGTAAGATGATGTTGGCCTGTGGGCTGACCGTCTTGATGGCTGCTTGTGGAGCGGCCCGTAAAGGTGTGACTGTTGAAACAGCTCCCACTCCTTATGAAAACCGTTTGTATGAGTACTATTATACGGAAGCTGTAAAACAGAAGATTTTAGGAAATCATGATGCCGCATATTCCTTGTTGCAATATTGTCTGGAGTTGAATCCCAAATCAGGAGAGGCGCTTTATGATTTGGGGTTATATGCCATTTATATGCAAAATGACTCATTGGGCGAAACCTATCTGGAGCGTGCCGCTTCTTTGGAACCAAAGAATATCTGGTATCGGGAAATGCTTTCCGGATATTATCTGAGCCGGAGCGAATGGGGCAAGGCCCGGAAATGTCTGGAAGAAATGATGCATCTGAATCCGAAGCGCTCAGATGTCATGATGCGCTTGGTCAGTCTTTATCAGAACGACAAAAAATATGCCGAGGCAATAGATGTGCTGAATCGTATAGAAACACTTGAAGGAAAGAATCTTCAGATTTCTATGGAGAAGTACTGGATGTATATGCAGCTAAAGGAGAAGGAGAAGGCTTATGCCGAGTTGCAGAGTCTGGCATCGGAATATCCGAATGACCTTTCTTATCGTGTCGTGTTGGCTACACAGTATATGGCCAATCAGGAAATGGAGAAAGCCAAGGAGATTCTGGATGAGGTGGAGCGTAAGGAACCGGATAATCAGACGCTGCTTTTGGCTTTGATGGACTATGCGCAAAACATTAAGAACGATTCATTGTATCAGGCCAATCTGAATCGTTTGCTTTTTGGCGAGGCAACGGATGAGGCAACCAAGGCCCGTGTTTTGAAAGATTATGTCAGCCAGCAGCCTCAGGACAGCCTGCATCAGGCGCAGGTGCGTCAGACCTTTCAGAAAGTATTGGCTGATCCTCGCGCCGGAGCCGACTTGTGGATGCTGTATGCTGCTTATCAGACCATGGCGAAAGACAGCAAGGATTCCGTTGCTGTTACTTTGAATCGGGTACTTGATCTGGAGCCGGACAATAAACTGGCTTTGCAGGAGCTGATCATGATCAATATCAAGAAGCAGGATTTTCCGGCATTGATCCGTTTGTGCCAGAAAGGTGTTCAGTATTATCCTGAAATGCTGGTGTTCTATTATTATAAAGGACTGTCTCATTACCAGTTGGATGAACAGGATCAGGCTATTTCCACATTTGAACTGGGACTTCGTCAGGAGAAATCTCCGGGAGACGAAGGAATGATTTCCGATATGTTCAGCATCTTGGGAGATTTGTATCACGAACAGCATCAGAATGAAAAGGCTTATGCAGCCTATGATTCGGCTTTAGTCTATAAGGATAATAATTTAGGCGCTTTGAACAATTATGCTTATTTCCTTTCACTGGAGAATCGTGAATTGGACAAAGCACAGGAAATGAGTTATAAGACCGTTCAGACAGAACCGGATAACGTGACCTATTTGGATACTTATGCCTGGATTCTCTTTTTGAAGGGAAAGTATACTGAAGCTAAGATCTATATGGATAAGATTGTGGGTTACTATGAAAAGGAGCCACAGAACGAGAAGGAAAAGGAAAACCGGGAATCTATAAACGGAGGTGTTCTGGAGCATGCCGGAGATATCTATTATCATTGTAATGAACCGGATAAAGCATTGGAATATTGGAAAAAGGCGCAGCAGTTGGAAGGGGCTTCTGATCTGCTCGAGCAAAAGATCAAACAGAAAAAATATATAGCACAATGAGTAAAAATAAATATATATTAGGTGCCCTGTGCATGCTGGGAATGTTGGTGTCTTCTTGTCGGTCTACGAAAACGATCAATGAGGTTACTCCAGAAGCTACTGCCAAGACCGAGCAGATTGTCAGTGCTTTAAATGGCAAGAAGATTGAACGCACTCTTCCGCTTACAGCAAAATTGTCTCTGGAATTACAGATGGGAGATAAGGGTGTATCTGTTGGTGGAAATCTGAAAATGAAACGTGATGAAGCTATCCAACTTTCCTTATCAGCCTTTTTTATGGAGGTTGGTCGTATAGAGTTTACTCCGAATTATATGCTGGTTCTTGACCGTATGGGAAAGCAATATGTCAAGGCCGCTTATCATGATGTTGATTTCCTGAAGCGTAGCGGATTGGATTTCTATTCTTTACAGGCCCTTTTTTGGAATGAATTGTTTGTACCGGGAAAAAGCGGGACACTTACTGAGCAGGATTTTGTGACAGAGGAAAAAAACGGTCTTTTATATCTGGTGGCTAAAGAGGTTTCTTTGTTTACTTTGCAGTTCGCTGTAAAACCGGAAGGAAGTCTTTTATTGAACACTCACATCGCCGCGCCTCAGAACGCATCACAGAGCTTTGACTGGAACTATCTGCATTTCGATGGTAATAATATTCCGGATAAAATGCAGATGAGTGTGTCTGGATTGGGCAAGAGTGTTAAGGCTGTAATGACTTTGTCTAATATTCGCAATAATGCAGAGTGGACTTTGACTCAGATACCAGAAAATAAGTATAAGCGTGTGGATCCTTCCACTTTGTTTAAGAAATTATTGCAGATGTAATGGTCAGAGCTAAGATATTGCTTTTGGGGTTTGTAAGTTTGCCTTGTTGCGTTTGGGCACAAAACAGTTCACGTGTAAAAGCGCTGAAGGTGAAGAAAACTGAGGTTCAGAAAAAGATAAACCAGTCCAAGACAGAGCTGAATCGTACTCGTAAAGATGTTGATTCCAAGATCAAGTCAATAAACTTCATTGATGTGCAGCTGGAAAGCCGTTTGCGTTATATTAATGAAATGGAGCAGAAGATTGCAACAGTTGACCGTCAGATCAATGGTCTGGAACAGCAAATCCGGATTCAGGAAGAGAATTTGGAGAAAGTAAAGAAGCGTTATAAGCAATCCTTATTGTATGCCCGTACCAATCAGGCAATACAGAGCCCGTTGATTTTTATATTCTCGGCAGAAAAGGTTACACAGATGTACCGGCGTGCACGTTATGCACATGAATATGCCAAATATCAGAATGCGCTAGGAGAGCAGATCAAGCAGAAACAGAAGAAGCTGCTGGCAGATAAAGGGAGGTTGCTTGCCGCAAAAGGAGAGATGGCGGCATTGGTCCGTGAAACATTGCATCAGCGGAAACTGTTGTTTGAGCAGCAACAGCAGCAGAAAGAAGCTGTGGCCAGTTTGCAGAAACATGAAAAAATACTGGTGGAGCAGATAAATCGCCAGCAGAAGGAACTGGAAGCACTTGATCGGAAGATAGATGCAGTGATTGCCGAAGAAATTGAGAAAGCGCGTCGTCGTGCGGCGGCAGAAGCCGAGCGTAAACGCAAGGCTGCAGAAGAGGCGGCTCGCAAAGCAAAGGCCAGCACTTCTCGTAAACAGAGTAGTAAGTCACGTAGCAAAAAGGGAACTTCAGAGAAGAAGTCCGATATTGCAGGAGGAGCGTGGCGTACTCCAGTGGATAATGTGCTGAGTAATAATTTTGAGAAAAATAAAGGGCGTTTACCTGTGCCTATAACCGGAAGCTATATGATTTCCGGGCATTTTGGAACATATAATGTACCGGGACTGAAGAATGTACGTTTGGATAACAAGGGTACTAACTATATCGGTCAGAAAGGCGCCCGTGCCCGTGCCATTTTCGATGGGGAGGTTACAGCTGTATTCCAATATAGTGGTACCTACAATGTCTTGATTCGTCATGGTAACTATATTTCCGTTTATTGTAATCTTTCCAGTGTGATTGTACGTAACGGGCAAACTGTGCGCGCCCGTGATCTTATCGGAGCGATAGCAGAAGATGGGGCGGGTAAATGTGTTCTGCATTTCCAGTTGCGTAAAGAGCGCACTAAATTAAATCCCGAACAATGGATTGGCAGATAGGGAATCCCCTATCTGCTTATATCCAGTCCGTTCAGCAGATCATAATAGGTTTGTATAGCCTCGCTGATCTCGCTGATTTCTATATATTCATCTGCTGTATGTGAGCGTGATGATGCGCCTGGTCCCATTTTCAAGGAAGGGAACTTCATCAGAGCCTGATCGGAAAGAGTGGGTGATCCGAAAGGCTTTTTGCCCATTTCCATGGCTTTCTGGATGATAGGATGCTCCAATGAAATTGAAGAAGAGTTTAAGCGGAATGAACGTGCTTTCGCTTCACTCTTGATATGCTTGCAGATTGTTTCAAAGATTTCCTCATTACTGTATTTCTCGTTACTGCGGATATCCACTATAAAATGACATTGGTCAGGTACCACATTGTGCTGTGTTCCGGCCTGGATTACAGTAACGCTCATTTTTACAGGACCTAATAGTTCAGACTGCTGTTCAAACTGATAATCTCTGAACCATTGAATATCTTCCAAGGCCTTATATATGGCATTTACCCCTTCATTGCGGGCTGCGTGTCCGGACTTTCCATATGCTGTCACATCCAATACCATCAATCCTTTTTCGGCTACAGCCGGTTGCATTTGGGTCGGTTCGCCAACCAAAGCCACGTGGATAGGAGGAAGCTGTGGTAATATTTTTTCAATTCCATTCTTTCCGGAAACCTCTTCTTCTGCTGATGCCAGAAAAATGAGATTGTAGGGCTGATTCTGTTTTGAGAGTTCACGAAATACTTGCAGAAGTGATACCAGACTGGCGCCAGCATCATTGCTTCCCAATCCATATAACCGGCCATTTTCTATTACAGGCTCAAAAGGAGCCTTTTTCCAGGTACTTACCGGTTTTACGGTATCAATGTGAGAATTAAGCAACAGGGTAGGTTTGCTATAATCATAGGACGGAGCCATACACCAGATGTTGTTTCCGTCGCGCATCGTTTCGATGCCGTTGCTTTGGATGAAACCTTCCAATAGGTCTGCAGCCTGATTCTCTTCTCTGCTTATTGATGGAATTCGGATTAAGTCACTTAACAACTCAACCGCTTCCTGAGTCAAAAATTCTGTATCTATCATCATAAATCGATTCATTTTAGAGCAAAGATATAATGAATAAAAAAAATAGATAAATTTTTTTAGAATTCTTATGCGAATAATTTCACTTAAAACTATATCTTTGTAAAGTGAAAAATCTGAAGTTATGGTAAACATGAGTCCTTTTGCTGTTCTGGTTCATGAACAAGCAAAAAAATATGGTGAGCGAACTGCCTTGTCTTACAGAGATTATGATCAGAACAAGTGGATTCCTATTTCTTGGAATGCTTTTTCCGATACAGTGCGCAAGGTGTCCAATGCGCTTCTGGCTTTAGGCGTAGAAGTGCAGGAAAACATTGCGGTCTTTTCGCAAAATAAACCGGAGTGTCTGTTTGTTGACTTCGGAGCCTATGGAGTACGAGGAGTAACGATTCCTTTCTATGCAACAAGTTCCGAGGCACAGGTCAAATATATGGTGCATGATGCTTCGATACGTTATATTTTTGTGGGTGAACAATATCAGTATGACATTGCTTTTCGGGTAATGCCTTTATGTGACACCTTGCTGAAACTTATTATATTCGATCGTGCTGTGGTGAAGAATCCGCAAGATCAGGTATCTATATATTTTGACGAATTTTTGGCTTTAGGCGAAGGTTTGCCTTATCAGAAAGAGGTGGAAGCACGGAGTCAGTCTGCTTGTTTGGCCGATAAAGCCAATATCCTTTATACTTCTGGCACAACGGGCGACAGTAAAGGCGTAGTTCTCACACATCTGATGTATCATGACGCAGTGATTGCAAACGATCGGGTTCTGAATCTTAGTGAAGAGGATGTGTTCTTGAATTTTCTTCCTTTTACTCATGTATTTGAGCGTGCCTGGTCTTATTTGGGTATTACAGAGGGTGTACAGTTGGCTATCAATTTACGTCCTATGGATATTTTGCAGTCTCTTCAGGAAGTGCATCCTACCTGCATGTGTGCCGTACCTCGTTTCTGGGAGAAAGTTTATGCCGGTGTTCAGGAAAAGATACGCCACAGCAATCCGATGCAGCGCAAATTGTTGCATGAGGCCTTGCGTGTAGGAAAAGAATATAATGTAAAATATAAATTACGCAATATACCTGCTCCATTGCCGCTTCGTTTGCGTTATGGCTTCTTTGAAAAGACGGTTATTGCACTTCTTAAGAAGACTTTGGGATTGGAACGTGCCAACTTCTTCCCAACAGCAGGAGCTGCTATTCCACCTGTTATCGAGGAGTTTGTTCATTCTGCAGGTATTCGTATGGTTGCCGGTTACGGATTGACAGAATCCACTGCTACAGTATCTTGTGACTGGTTGGGTAAAGTTAAAACTATCGGTTCTGTAGGACGTGTCATAGATGGAGTAGAGCTGAAGATTGGTGAGCAGAATGAAATCCTTTTGCGTGGAAACTCTATTACTAAAGAATATTATAAGAAAGAAGAGGCAACACGGAATGCTATAGATGCTGATGGTTGGTTCCATACCGGAGATGCCGGCTATCTGAAAGACGGAGAGCTTTATCTTACAGAGCGTATTAAGGACTTGTTCAAAACATCCAATGGAAAATATATCGCTCCGCAGATGATTGAATCCAAACTGGTGGTAGATCGTTTTATTGACCAGATTGTAGTTATTGCTGACCAACGTAAATTTGTGTCTGCTCTAATTGTACCGGAATACAATCTCCTGAAAGAGTTCGCAGCAAAGAAAGATATACAATATACAGATATTACTGATTTGTGTGCCAAACCGGAGATTATGCGTCTATTAATGGCTCGCATTGATACGTTACAACAAGAATTTGCTCATTACGAACAGATTAAGCGCATTACGATACTTCCGGAGCCATTCAGTATGGAGAAAGGTGAGCTGACGAACACTTTAAAGGTGAAACGTCCGGTAATCAACATCAATTATAAAGAACAGATTGATGCCATGTATGCCGAGTAACAGGCGCTAAAGAATAAAAAATCAGGCTTTTCTATATCAGGCTAATGAATATTCGTTATCTTTGCATATAGAAAAGCTTTTTTATTTATGATAACCATTGATCAACTGAAGAATGTGAAAGAACGTACTGCCGCCTTGTATCGGTATTTGGATATCGAAAACAAGAAAGTGCAGGTAGAGGAAGAACAGCTGAGAACACAGGCCCCGGGTTTCTGGGATGATGCCAAGGCCGCAGAAGAGCAGATGAAGAAAGTCAAAGGCTTGCAGAAATGGATAGAGGGATATACCGAGGTTAAGACTCTGTCTGACGAACTGGAACTGGCTTTTGATTTTTATAAAGAGGAGATGGTCACCGAAGAGGAAGTGGATGAGGCATATGCCAAAGCCATTAGTGCCTTGGAAGATCTGGAGTTGCGCAATATGTTGCGTCAGGAAGAAGATCCTATGGATGCCGTATTGAAAATCAACTCTGGTGCCGGAGGTACTGAGAGTCAGGATTGGGCATCAATGCTCATGCGTCTGTATATGCGTTGGGCGGAGTCACATGGTTATAAATGCACCATCAGTAATTTGCAGGATGGTGATGAAGCCGGCATCAAGACGGTGACCATGCAGATTGAGGGTGAATTCGCTTATGGCTATCTCAAATCTGAGAATGGAGTGCACCGTTTGGTGCGTGTATCGCCTTACAATGCTCAGGGTAAGCGTATGACTTCTTTTGCTTCCGTGTTCGTTACTCCTTTGGTTGATGATACGATAGAGATCTATGTGGATCCTTCAAAAGTATCTTGGGATCTGTTCCGATCTGGTGGAGCTGGTGGACAGAATGTGAACAAGGTGGAAACCGGAGTACGTCTGCGTTACCAGTATGTAGATCCCGATACCGGTGAGGAAGAAGAAATCCTCATTGAGAACACAGAGAGCCGTAAACAGCTTGAGAATCGTGAAAACGCCATGCGCCTTTTGAAATCACAGCTCTACGACCGTGCTTTGCAGAAGCGTAAGGCTGCTCAGGCCAAGATTGAGGCTGGAAAGAAAAAAATCGAATGGGGTAGTCAGATCCGCAGTTATGTATTCGACGATCGCAGAGTAAAAGACCACCGGACGAATTTCCAGACTTCTGACGTTAATGGTGTGATGGACGGAAAGATCGATGGCTTCATCAAGGCTTATCTGATGGAGTTTGCCGGTGAGGAAAATGTATAAACCTTTTAAACGGATAGCCGTATGAGTGAGAAAAGAAGAAAGAAGGCTGCTCATCGTGCAGAGTTGCAGGAGCAGCAGGGCAAGCGTGTGATCCGATCTTTGATCGGTGTTCTGATCTTGTTGTGTATTCTGAGTTTGATAGCCTTTTCAATCGTAGGAAATGCATTTTGAGATAGAGCGTAAGTTTCTGGTCAAGGGCCCTTTTAAGGAACTGGCTTCTTCTTCCAGCCGCATCGTGCAAGGATATATTTCAAGCATGAAGGGGCGCACAGTGCGGGTACGAATCCGTGATGACAAGGGGTATCTCACCATTAAGGGACCATCAGATCAGGGCGGTTTGGTGCGTTATGAGTTTGAGAAAGAGATTTCTCTTCAGGATGCACGTGACCTGATGAAGATCTGTGAACCAGGTATTATTGATAAGACCCGATATTTGGTGCCTTATGAAGGCCATGTATTTGAGGTGGATGAATTTTATGGCGATAATGAGGGATTGATATTAGCTGAAGTGGAACTGGCTTCTCCCGATGAGCCTTTTGAGCGTCCGGAGTTTCTGGGGCGTGAGGTGACGGGCGACCGCCGTTTCTATAATTCCTGTATGCGTGTCAATCCTTATTGTCAATGGAAAGATGATATACGCGACTGGTTGGAGTAATTATAATTATTGTCAGTCGTGGAATGGATAAAAAAACTGTTCCGGAGAAGAGATTTTGAAGTAGCTCTTCTCCGGAACAGTTTTTATTTAAATAAGATTATACGATTCCCATCAAATGAAGTACCACTGGGGCAAGGATAGCCGTAAGCAATCCGTTTAGGATCAGTCCCAGACTGGCATACGCACCATATTTCCGTCCATACTCCATGGCTTTCGAAGTGCCCACGGCATGTGAAGCCGTACCCATGCTTAGTCCTTGGGCTATAGGACTTTTGACGCGGCCTACTTGCAGTAGCTTGAATCCGCAAACTGCTCCGAATAAACCGACAATCACTACGATGGCGGCGGTAAGTGAGGGGATGCCACCCAGTGACTGGGTTACTTCCATAGCGATAGGTGTGGTGACTGATTTGGGAGCCAGTGAGATGATGATTTCTTTTGATGCTCCCAGCCATTTGGCAGTAAGTACTACGGATACAATACCTACTACGCAGCCCACCAATTGGGAAATTAATAAGGGAAGCAGCTGTCGCTTGATACTTTTAAGTTGCAAATAAAGAGGTACTCCTAATGCAACGATGGCTGGTTTAAGCCAGAAGTCGATGATGGAAGCGCTTTTGGAGTAGCTTTCATAAGAGATACCTGTAAGCTTCAGAATACCGATCAAGACTACTATAGCCACTAAAATCGGATTCAGGACTACCCATCCGGTATAGGCCTGTAATTTCTTGGCCGCATAATACACACCGAATGTCAGTGCTATGATGAAAAAATTATCGTTTAGGAATTCCATGTTTTCTTACCCATTGATGCACGTGGCCGGTTACTACTAAAACTAATATTGTGCTGACAATTGTGGCGATGACAATCGGCCAGAATTCGGCAGCAATCACATCAAAATAAAGCATCAGCGCCACACCGGGCGGTACAAAGAAGAAACCTAAGTTGCTGACTAAGAAATCCGAAAGTCCCTTGATCCATTCCTGTTTGATCCATCCCATTTGTAGAATAGCTGTCAGCAGCAACATACCGATAATGCTTCCCGGAAGTTTTATTCCGGTGAGCCATACCAAAAAATCACCGGCTGCAAGGCATCCAAACAAGATTGTGCATTGTTTAACCATACCTAATAAATTAATATCCTAAAAACCTCTTTTTACTTTCAGGCTGCAAAACTACAGCATATCTTTTAAATGTGGAAATTTATTCCGATAAAAATCCATTATGATTTTCTTTTGTTAAGTATCTGTGTTTTTTATGGGGGATTTTTTACTTTTCAGTTGTTTTAGATGTTTTTTTCTTTCGTATTGTGAGGTCGTATATTGGGAACTCATTCTTCTTAAAAAGAAAATTTATTTCGCAGTTACTGTTTAACTTTAAAATGAAAGCTCTTTCTGAAAATAGAAAGGCAACACTATTCATAAGGATATTCCGAATAATGTTGCGCTTTCTAACTGTGTAAAATGAGATTGAATAGATTTGCGTGTTTGCTGTTTGTGCTGTTTGTGTTTCGAAAGCTATGCATTCGATTATACTTTCCTGATCGTTCTTTAGTATTTCTGTACTTTTATGTGCATAGGATTTATGGTGTAGATACGCTGTTTGCAAAAACCACGAAGCGTGGTACTGCAATATTTGCATCTAAAGCTGATGGTCCTGAGAAAACCCTTGTGTACAGATGCAACAATAGCAGCCCACGCCTATAGCGTGAGAACCACTATGCTTTCTTTGTACACATCTTGAAAATTTCTCAGGTTTCCAACTTACAAGATAAGCATAACGCTTCTTTTCTAAATCTCAAAAAGTAAAGTGGGTATTATTTGTCCTTACCCGTTTGCAAAAATAACACTAATTAGTTTGAGTTCAAAAAAATGCTTTGTTTTTATTTGAATTATGATGCAAAATGAAAGTATATATGCTTTGTTTGTAATATGTTTTTACTGATGTGTTTGAATATTTTAAAAATGTTACGTTATCTATGAAATAGATGTATTGCTGAATGCCTTTGATTAAAGGCTATTTGTTTATAAAAGTTTTATCAATATGGGTAAAATGAAAATTAAGGTATAAAAAGTAAAAAGGAGAAAGATGAAAATCTTTCTCCTTTTGCCTTGTACCCAGACCCGGGATCGAACCGGGATGGGTTTCCCCACTGGTGTTTGAGACCAGCGCGTCTACCTATTCCGCCATCTGGGCATCTTTTCGATTGCGAGTGCAAAGGTAGTACATCTTTTCTTTATTTCCAAATAAAAATACAATTTTCCTTCTAAAAAATATGTTTTTTCTATAATTGGGGACTTATTTTGTCGTTTTAATATAATCTCCGGCAACGCTTCCACCGCCACCGCAGAAGTACATCAAGTCATAGAGCTGGTCTATTTTTGAGGTAAATACATTCATGCCGTTACCTTCATTGTTCGGACGGATTACCATAGTTGCGCTTAGATCGGGGTTGACTTCCTCCAGATCAATTTCTATTTGGTTGTTGATGATACGTCCTTTGCCGGAGAACTCACATCCCTTGCCTTTACCGCCACTCTGATTGATTGTTACCAGAAGCATATTGTCTTCTGCTGCTGAGATTTTCAGTGTCTGTGCATATGAGCCTTTTTCTTCTCCGCCTTGGATATAACTGCCTTCAAAGTCTTTTGCGGTTAGAGGTTGCTTTTTCAGGAGCACATTCTCCGCCTTTATGATCTGGTCTTCACCAATCATGGCTATCTGTTCGTCGGGCAGGACTTTGAAGCATACGGTTTCTTGCACCGGAATGGAATCGTTACTGTTTGTTTCCACCACAAAAGTGCTGTCTTGATAAGACCAGGTTCCGTATTCAGTTTCTGACGTGCCGTCAGAGTCAAGATACAGGCGAGTGATGGCAGCGGTACTGTCCGGCATGAAAGTAACCTTCGTTTCTATACCCGGGCAATCGCCACAGGGCAGGGTTCCTTGAAACAGGCAAAGGTAATCGGTGGGAACTATATCCTGTTCGCTGTTGTGCTTGTCTTTCTGACCGCATCCAGCCAAACCACTACTGAGTAAGGCTATGGCTGTACATTGTATTATTCTTTTTGCTTTCATTTTCTTCTGATGAGATAATTGGTATTAATGATGCCCTATACTGTTGGCAAAAATAGGGAGAAATATCAGATAGGATACAGAATGGTCTTTGATTTACGATTTTTTGTCTATTCAAGTTATTCTTCTGAAATATTGTTTATCAGCTGTTTATGTCAAGATTCGAAGATGCTTTATGACATTAGAAACAGCAATAAGGAGCCAGTCTGTTCAGATCTTTTTCTGAGAATTCTTCATAGAGGGACAGATCGTGCAGGCTTTTCATGTTCCCGAATTTTCGTCTGTGTTCCAGAATTACACGGCATTGGTAGAAGTTCAGGTACGGATGCCGTCGAAGCTCATTCAGTGAGGCTTTGTTGATATTTATTTTTCTTATTTCTTCCGGATGTTTGATCACAAACCAGGGGAGTACGCTGTCCGGAAGATGTTTGATCTCTTTAAGTTGGTCAACCGATACATAGCCGCCCAACTGATTGCGTCGTCTTACAATCATTTGTGCGAATCCTTCACCAATGCCAGGAATGCGTTTCAGTAAAGCGGTGTCCGCCGTGTTCAGATCCACTAAAGTCTTTTCCTGAAACTTGTTGCTTTTATATATTGGAAATTTTTGCTTTGTAGAATCTGTTGCTTCTGCTTCCAGATATCGGTATTTGGGAGCAATACGTACCAGAGGGAGCAGATGTTCCAAAAGTTCTCCGGTCATGCCGTAGATCTTTTTCAAGTCTTCTTTCTGATGAAAGCGGCCTCCCTTGGCACGATATTTATAGATGTTACGCACCTGCCAAGGGGAGAATCCCAAGGCCAGCAGCTGTGTCGAGTCTGCAGTGTTGGGATCGAATGTAAACGATGCGTTTTGGCGTATGGGTACAGCGAAATGGTCTTTCCGTTTTTGTGCCCGTGTGTCATGTTTGGGCTTTTCAGTCTGCCGGCACAGGGCTGTGTAGTGCTTTCGTTCGGCATCAGTAAGCCTGCGTTCGGTTTCCTGGCTTTGGTGTGACAGGTACAATAGACTACAGGCAGTCATGACAATCACACACAGACTGAAAGCAAAAAGGACCTTTCTGTCTGCACGGGGCAGATAGAAAAGGTCCTTTAGTTTATTCTGAAATAGTTTATATGTTCGCTTATTTAACCAGCTCATTCACAAATATAGTCATAATCGCGATTGGAGCAAAGTATTTCAACAGGAATATATATAGTTTGAAAAGAGGCATCCGGATGGTTCCGTAGTTTGTTACCTCGTCACGTACAATCTTCCGTTCAAGATACCAGCCGGTAAAGACGGCGATCAGCATACCGCTCAGCGGCATCAGGAACTTGGCTGAAACGAAATCGAACAGATCAAACAGATTCATATCAAAAAGAGTAGCTCCCTTCAGTACGCCGAATGACAATGCACAAAGGATTCCTAACAGGGTACAAGATATTGTAACAATATAGGCACCGGCTTTTCGGGTGAGCTTAAACCGCTCATGGATATAAGCCGTAACCACTTCGTGCAAAGAGATGGTAGAGGTCAGGGCAGCCAGTACTAAAAGTACGTAGAACATGACAGAGAATACATATCCTAATATCGGTGCATTGTGAAAAGCGATATTGAAGACATTGGGCAGGGTTACAAATACCAGACTCGGCCCAGCGTCTACCGACAGTCCCGGAACAGAATATACAGCCGGGAAAATAATGATTCCGGCCATAACAGCCACCATGGTGTCAATAGCACCCACACTGGCAGCTGTACGCAGCAGGTTGGTGTCACGACCGAAGTAAGAAGCATAAGTACACAGACATCCCATACCCAGACTCATGGAGAAGAAGGCCTGTCCCATAGCGCTCAGGACTACTTTTGTGGTAATCTTGGAGAAGTCCGGTTTAAGCAAGAAGTTCAGACCTTCGCTTGCTCCTGGCATGGAAAAGGCGCAAATCACGAGCACACAGATAATGAATAGCAACAAAGGCATCATGACCTTGGAAAATTTCTCTATTCCATCGGTTACTCCTCGAATAATGACTACATGGGTTAGGAGCATGAATAAGACAACATACAGAGAGGATTTCCAGGGGTTGCTTACAAAATCGTTGAAGAAGGCGGTATAGTCCGTACTTTGTGAAAAGCGGTTGGCTGCCGCTGCTACGGTATATTCTAAAGTCCATCCTGCTACAACCACGTAATAACTTAGAATCAAAAAGGCGGAAAACACGCCCATAAGGCCCACCAGATGCCATTTAGTGCCCGGTGCTAACTTCTGATAAGCCGAGGCCGTATTGGCTTGTGAGCGTCTGCCTATCAGA
Source organism: uncultured bacterium (assembly GCA_905215575.1). Taxonomy (GTDB): domain Bacteria; phylum Bacteroidota; class Bacteroidia; order Bacteroidales; family Bacteroidaceae; genus Paraprevotella. The sequence continues at coordinate 19,155 of CAJMQV010000011.1, forward strand.
AATTCGGATACCATAACGGGCAGTCCCAGAAAAATAATACACAGCAGGTATACCAGCAAAAAGGCGGCACCGCCGTTTGAACCCAGTTCGCTGGGAAAACGCCAGATGTTGCCCAAGCCTACGGCAGAACCGGCTGAGGCTAATATAACTCCGATTTTACTTCCAAAATTTGCTCTTTCATTAACAGACATAAAAATGTTAGTTTTTAGTTAAACATGACAATTGAGTGCAAATGTATAGAAAATAAACGTATTTTTGAACAAGAATTGAATAAAACAGCTTATTATGATAACAAACTTATTTAAAAAGTATCCTTTGAGTGTGTTTCTGATTGTAGTCATTTGGGTGTTGTGTATGTTTACTCCGCCTCATACCGGGCTGGAACAGGTGAGGTATATTGATAAGTGGACCCATCTGGTAATGTATGGTGGTTTTTGTTCGGTCATCTGGTTTGAGTATCTGCGACGTCATGACAGTCTTTATTGGGGACGCATTGCTTTATGGGCTGTAGTGGCTCCTGTGCTGATGAGTGGAATCATCGAATTGGCGCAGGCTTATTGCACCACGACCCGTTCAGGCGAATGGCTTGATTTTGCGGCCAACAGTACAGGAGTCCTTTTCGGAAATCTATGTGGTTATGCGGTGCTTCGCCCTTTGATATGGAAAAGAAATCACTGAAAACGTATGTAAATAGAAGTCTGATGAAAGGATAAGAAAATTTGCCAAACATTTGTCTGTCCCCGATTTTTGGTGTATATTTGAGTTTGGTAAAAGGATTTTGAAAACTCAAAAAAAGAAATTATGATTAGATTAAATGTATTTATTCAGGTTGAAGAGTCAAAGAAGGCTGAATTGGTAAGCGCGGCTAAGGAACTGGTTGCCGCTTCTGTGAAAGATCAGGGATGTATCGCATACGATCTGTTTCAGAGTGAAACCCGTGCGGATGTGTTGATGATTTGCGAAACATGGACTGACGATGAGGCTTTGAAAGCACATGAGCAGAGTGCTCATTTCACTACATTGGTACCTCGTATGCAGGCTTTGGCTGCCATGAAGATTGAGAAATTCAATTTTTAACCATAAACCCTAACAAAAAGAGAATGGCCGCTCCCGGATTATTCCGAGGGAGCGGCCGTTTTTGTATCTGTTGTTTTCCTGTTTATGAGATACGCAATTCGTGCATGCAGGCTTCCACTTCCGTAATGCTGCCCATGTGCTTGCCCAAATCATCCGAGAGCTTGATACATTCGCGCCATTGCTGGTTGGCGTTCATGCGGCAGCGGCTCAGTTTCATCACAATATTCGATGGCTGATAACCGGTGTCGTTGGTCAGATTGGTACCGATACCGAAGGAGCAGCGGATGCGTCCCTGACAGTAGCGGAACAGTTCCAGCGCCTTGGGGAAATCCAGCGCGTTGCTGAAAATAATCGTTTTGGTTGTCGGATCAATGCCTAATTCCTGATAACGGCTGATCAATTGGTCTACGAATTGGAATTCATCGCCAGAGTCACAGCGCACACCGTCAAACAGTTTGGCCTGTTTGCGGCTGAAATTGCTTAGGAAAGAGTCCGAGGTATATGTATCTGACAGGGCGGTACCCAAATCGCCGTCATATACATTTACCCAGTTCTCCAAGGCCATGTAATTGGCATGCTTGTAGCCGAACTGAGCTCCGTGGAACATGAACCATTCGTGCGGGTGCGTTCCCATGGGGCGCATGTTATATTTCATGGCCAGATAGCAATTGGATGTGCCGGTACAGTAACGGGCTTGTTTTTTGAGTTCCTTGATAACTGTTTCGTGCACTTCCTTGGAGAAACGGCGGCGTGTTCCGAATTCTGAGAAGGGCAGGGCATTGTCGTTGGACAAGGCTATCTTTGGAGCCAGTTTTTCCCGTACAGTGTCCATGTCTACCGATTTGTGCTCGAACTTGTTTTTCACCTCGGAAATGATGGCCAGCAAAGGAACTTCATACAGAGTTACTTTATACAGCAGGTCTGTTACCTCCATTTGCAGATGTCCTTCGGCATCCAGCTCCAGAATGATTTTTTCCGGATTAAAACGGAAAGAGGCCAGCCATTCCCAATATACCGGAGGCAGGAAACGGCAGTGATGCGTCATGAATTCCTGCTCTTCGCTCGTAAGTTTTACCTCACGCAGCTTTTCAATCTCTTTTTTAACGGCTTTAAGAAAGTCTTCCGAATAGACAGTCTGGTCCCGATCCTGAAAGGTAAAGGTTCCCTCTGCATAGGGAAACAGTTTTATATAAGCGTACGATGTGGTGAACTTATATAAATCGGTATCTAAAATGTTTTGTATAATCATATTGCTTGCGTTGTTTCTGTATATTTCTTTTTGACTACGTAAAGATAATCTTTGTCGCTGTAAATATCTGCTTTTCGTAGAACTTTTTTTATATTTGTCGTGAATAAAACTAAAAAACCGATAAAATAACACGATAATGAGGAAATTTTTTCTGTTGCTTTTACTGGGTTTCACCAATTCTTTTCTGTATGCCATTGATTATACGGTGCGTGGGCGTGTCATCGAACAGCAGTCGCGTGAACCGGTGACAGATGCTTATGTCTGGTTGGCAGGAAAGGACACTTTGCGTACCATTACTGATTCTTTGGGTTGTTTTACTCTGGAACAGGTGCCCCCGGGCATTTTCCATTTTCTGGTCACCTGCATCGGTTATGAACCGGTGCGCACTTCCGAGTATCAGATTTCGGCCACCACACCGTTTATCGAGATCGAAATCAAGGAAGATACGCGTTTTATTCAGGATGTAACAGTACGCCCGGATCTGTTCTGCCGCAGTACGGAGAGTCCGGTCAGCATGAATGTGATTTCTACCCGTGAGATTGAGAAGAGTCCCGGCAGCAACCGCGATGTGTCGCGCATTGTGCGCAACTATCCCGGAGTGTCGTTTTCGCCGATAGGCTATCGCAACGACCTGATTGTGCGCGGTGGCGGTCCTTCGGAGAACCGCTTCTTTATGGACGGAATCGAGATTCCCAATATCAACCACTTTGCAACTTTGGGTGCTTCCGGCGGGCCGGTCAGCATTGTCAATGCTGACTTGATACGCGACATTAATTTCTACACCGGAGCCTTTCCGGCGGCACGTGCCGGAGCCATGAGCTCGGTGCTCGATTTCCGTTTGCGCGACGGCGACTCAGAAAAGCAAACCTTTAAGGCCACTTTGGGAGCCTCGGAAGTGTCGCTCAGCGGAAGCGGACATTTTTCCGACCGAACTACATATCTTTTTTCCGTGCGTCAGTCGTATCTGCAAATGCTGTTCAAGATACTGGGATTGCCCTTCCTGCCCAATTATATCGACGGACAGGTGAAAATCAAATCCCGACTGAAGAACAATGACGAACTGATGTTCATGGTGCTTACCGGTATAGACCGTATGAAACTCAACACTGATGAAGACGGAGAGATGGCGCAGTATATGCTCAGCTATCTGCCGGAAATCAATCAGGAAACCTTTACAGTGGGAGCCACCTATAAGCATTATGCCGGCAAACATGTGCAGACCTATACTTTGAGTCATAATTATCTGAACAACCGGAACCTGAAGTATGTGAACAACGATGATTCCCGTCCGGAGAACAAGACAACTGATTTGAAGGCCGTGGAGCAGAAGACTACCGCTAAGGTGGAAAACAAGAGTTATGCCGGAAGCTGGACACTGAAAGAAGGTGTGGAACTGAACAATTATCTTTATGATAACAACACTTTTCAGCGTCTATTCCTGCAACAGACTGTAGAGAACCGTTATGAAACATCGCTCGATCTGTTGGCATGGGGACTCTATGTGTCCGGTGATTACGCACCAACCGGAAGCAAATTCTCCGCTTCTGCCGGTATTCGCTTCGATGGCAATAACTATTCCCCGAAAATGCTGCGTTTGTGGAATCAGGCTTCGCCCCGTGCTTCCATGCGCTATGCCTTCAATCCGCACTGGTCGCTCGGTCTGTCGGCCGGATGGTATTCCCAGCTACCGCCATTTTCGGCATTGGGATTCAAGGATACAGAGGGCATTTATGTGAACAAGGAGCTTGATTATATGCATGTGGCCCAGTCTGCTTTAGGTGTGGAATGGCGCATGAACCAGAATTTTTCGCTTTCGGTAGAGGGTTTCTACAAGTATTACACCGATATTCCTCTGTCTGTGGCCGATGGTATTCCTTTGGCCTGCAAGGGAGCTGACTACGGTTCAGTAGGTAACGAGGCATTGGTGTCCGATGCCCGCGGACGGGCTTATGGAGTGGAGGCACTGTTCCGGTATTCCATCCCCGAGCGACTGAATTTGACCGCTTCTTTTACCGCTTTCAAGAGTGAATATCAGTCAACCCCGGATGAGGCCTACATAGCTTCGGCCTGGGACAACCGTTATATTCTGAATGTAGGCGGTACGTATGATTTTCCCAAACAATGGAGTCTGGGTATGCGTTGCAGTGTGATCGGTGGCGCGCCGTACACGCCTTATGATCTGGAAAAATCGGAACTGGTTTCTGCCTGGGATGTTTCCGGTCGCCCTTATCTGGATTACGACCGCTACAACAGTGAGCGTTATAACAGCTTTGCGCAGGTAGACCTCCGTTTGGACAAGGATTTCTATTTCAAGAAGTGGCGTCTGGGCTTCTATATCGACATACAGAATGTGTTCAACAGTAGTCTGAAACAGCCGGACGCGTGGATCAGTACCGGAGAGATTGTCAATCCGGACGCACCGAAGGAGGAGCAGCGTTATCGCTTGAAGCCGATCAAAATGGAGAGTGGCAATCTGGTGCCGACGCTCGGACTTACGGCAGAGTTCTGACCGGACATGACTTTCTGGAAAAATGATGCTGAAGAAATAAAAAGATTATCTTGATGAATTTTTCAAAACGTCCTGATGAAATTTCAGCATAAGGTAGGTATAAAGAATAAGGGGAGCACATCATGGCGATGCGCTCCCCTTATCTAGTTATAGACGTATTTTATTTTTTGTTCTTGTTGACCATAGCATCAATTACCGCTACTGCAGTGATATTCACAATGTCACGTACAGAACTTTCAAAGTCCGTAAAGTGGATCGGCTTGTTCAGACCCATCTGGATCGGACCGATGAACTCAGTTCCTTCCTCCGACATGGTCTGCAACAGCTGATAAGAAGCATTTGCCGATGACAGGTTCGGGAATACCAGTGTGTTAACCTCCTTACCGGTCAGTCGGGTGAACGGATACTTCTGGTCACGCAGCTTGTTGTTCATGGCGAACTTCACCTGCATCTCGCCATCGATCGGCAATTCCGGATATTTGGCCTGCATGTATTCGATAGCCTTGTGTACGGTAGCCGGGCTTCCGATCTGATCAGAACCGAAGTTTGAGTAAGACAACATGGCAATGACCGGTTCATGGTTGAAGAAATGTACCTTGTCGGCAGCCAGACGGGCTACGTCGATCAAAGTTTCTGTGTCCGGATGACGGTTGATCAGCGTGTCGGCCAGGAAGAAGGTTCCTTTCTTGGAGTTGATGATGTGCATGGTGCCGAAGTGATTGTATTCCGGCTGGATTCCGATTACTTCCTTGGCCACCTTGATGGTGTTGGAATATTTGGTATACAGACCGGTGATGAAGGCATCAGCTTCTCCTGTTTCCACCATCATCATACCGAAATAGTTGCGCTCATACATCTTGTCGATAGCTTCGTCCAGAGTATATCCCGCTCTTTTGTTCTTCTCGGTCAGGATCTTGGCATAGCGCTCTCTTCTTTCGGTTTCTCGGTCGTGACGCAGATTCACAATCTCAATACCTTCCAGATTCAGATCCAGTTCGTTGGCCAGATTCTGGATGCGCTCTTCATTACCTAAAATAATCGGGTAACAGATACCTTCGGCCTTAGCCTCTACGGCAGCCTTCAGCATATTCGGGTGTGTTCCTTCTGCGAATACTACACGCTGCGGACTTCTCTTGGCCAAAGCACGCAACTGGCGGGTCAGTTTGGATTCATAGCCCATCAGTTCTTTCAGCTTCTGCTTATATTCATCCCAGTTGGTAATGGTCTTGCGGGCTACTCCCGATTCGATGGCAGCCTTGGCTACCGCCATGGAAACTTCGGTGATGAGGCGTGGGTCTACCGGTTTCGGAATAAAATATTTCGGACCGAAAGTCAGTCGGTGTTCGTGGTAAGCCTCGTTTACGGCATCTGGAACCGGCTGTTTGGCCAGGTTGGCGATGGCGCGTACGGCGGCCAGTTTCATTTCCTCGTTGATGGCAGTGGCACTGGTGTCCAACGCACCGCGGAAGATATAAGGGAATCCGATTACGTTGTTGATCTGGTTCGGATAGTCAGAACGTCCGGTTGCGATCAGAACGTCCGGACGTGAAGCGATGGCATCCTCGTAAGAGATCTCCGGAACCGGGTTGGCCAGTGCGAATACGATAGGCGATGGAGCCATGCTGCGCACCATATCCTGGCTCAGAACATTACCGCGTGACAGTCCCAGGAATACGTCGGCACCTTTGATAGCCTCTTCCAAAGTATGGATGTCTGTACGGCTGGTAGCGAAATAACGCTTCTGCTCGTTCAGATCTGTTCTGTCCTTGGAGATGACACCCTTACTGTCCAGCATCACGATATTTTCCAGACGCGCGCCGAGTGATACATACAGCTTGGTGCAGGAAACGGCCGATGCACCGGCACCGTTTACTACGATCTTCACATCCTCGATTTTCTTGCCGGCTACCTCAAGAGCGTTGATCAGTCCCGCACTGGAGATGATGGCTGTTCCGTGCTGGTCGTCATGCATCACCGGGATGTCCAATTCCTCTTTCAGACGACGCTCGATTTCAAAACACTCAGGAGCCTTGATGTCTTCCAGATTGATACCTCCGAAGGTAGGAGCGATAGCCTTGACAGCCTGAATGAATTTTTCCGGATCCTTTTCGTTCACCTCAATGTCGAACACATCGATACCGGCGTAGATCTTGAAAAGCAATCCCTTTCCTTCCATTACAGGTTTGCCGGCCAGAGCGCCGATGTCACCCAGTCCCAAAACAGCGGTACCGTTTGAGATTACTGCTACCAGGTTTCCTTTTGCGGTATACTTATAGGCATCCTGCGGATTCTTTTCGATTTCCAGACACGGTTCTGCTACACCCGGCGAGTAAGCCAGAGAGAGATCCTGTTGTGTGCTATATGGCTTTGTAGGTACTACCTCAATCTTGCCCGGTTTGCCCTGGCAGTGGTAGTTCAGAGCCATCTCTTTTGTAATTTTAGTCATTGTGTATGTATTTTAATCTTGATGTTTAGTTCTCTGCAAAGATATAAATAAAATCAGATCTTCGGCTATGGAATATTATAAAAACCCTGTGCTCTGCTGATTTTATTTATTTGTTTTGGAAAAGTATAGTTGGTTTCATTGATTTTCTGTATGTTTGTATTTATAATCAAAAATGTGAAGAAATATGTTGGTGAAGATTTATCCGGAGAACCCGAATCCCCGTGAAGTGGATCGGGTGATCAAGGTGTTGCGTGATGGCGGACTGATCATTTATCCTACGGATACGGTCTATGCGATTGGTTGTGATGCCTTGAATGTGCGTGCCGTGGAACGTATTTGCAAAATGAAAGGTGTGAATCCTCAGAAAAGCAACCTTTCGATTATCTGTTCAGACTTTTCCAATCTGAGTGAATATGCACGGGTGAGCAACGCGGCCTACAAGTTGATGAAGCGTAATCTGCCCGGACCGTTTACTTTCATTCTGCCTACCAGCAGCCGTTTGCCTAAAATCTACAAGGACCGTAAGGAGGTGGGTGTGCGTGTTCCCGACAACAATATCATCCTGACCTTGGTTCGTGCTTTGGGCAATCCTATTCTGACCATGTCTGTGCACGATGATGATGAAGTGGTGGAATATTCTACGGATCCGGAGCTGATTCATGAAAAATATCAGCAGGAAGTGGATCTGGTGATTGACGGAGGCTATGGAGCCTTGGAACCTTCTACGGTAGTCAGTTGTCTGGATGATGACTTTGAGATTGTCCGTCAGGGAAAGGGAGAACTGATCTGAGCATACGTACAGAAAACAATAAACCCTCCTTTGAGATCACGTCTGATTTCGAAGGAGGGTTCGTTTTATAAGTATTTAGGAGAATTCTTCTCCCAGTTTCATTTGAGCGTCTGTCATCATACGTCTTAAGGCCGCAGCATCGTTTCTCGGGCAGATCATCAGGACATTGCCCTCTTCGGCTACCACAAAATTGTTGAGGCCGTCAATAACGGCGACACGTCCTTTAGGCAGACAGATGATATTTCCGGTGCTGTTGTATAACAGAGCCTTGCTGTCCATCAGTACGTTGTCCTGAGGTTTGCAGCACTGGGCATCATCATGAAGTGAATTCCAGTTGCCCAGATCGGCCCAGCCGAATCCGCAGATTTGCAGGCATACATTTTCGCTTCTTTCCAGAATGCCATAGTCGAGTGACAGGTTTGGCAGCGCAGAGAAGTGCTCTGGAATACAAGCCGACAAATCCTTTTGTGCGTCCGGAGTGCAGGCAATCAGGTCCTGAATATATTCCGGGGCAACATCATGGATAGAGTGGAGCATGGTTTTTACATTCCACAGAAACAGTCCGGTGTTCCAATAGAATTCTCCGCTTTCCATAAACATCCGTGCAAATTCCAGTTCTGGTTTTTCTGTGAAAGACTTCACGCGGGCAAAATGAGGTTCTTTCATGGTTTCTCCTGCCTGAATGTAACCATATCCGGTGTCAGGGCGTGTAGGCTTGACCCCCATGGTAAGGAGCATATCATGTTCGCTTACGAAGTCCAGTCCGCTGAGAATGTCCTGTTGGAATACTTCCTCTTTCAGAATCAGTTGGTCAGCGGGAGTGACAACAATGCTGGCTTCCGGATTCAGATGAGCGATGTAGGCTGTAGCCCATGCCACGCTGGGAAGCGTATTTCTTCGGATAGGTTCCGTAAGAATCTGGGCCGGGTTCAGTTCCGGCAGCTGCTCATATACCAGATCTTTATAGTCAACATTAGTAGATACGTAAATATTCTGTGCTGGAATGATTTTAGCAAACCGGTCGTATGTTTGTTGTAACAGGGTTCTTCCCGTACCAAACAGGTCCAGGAACTGTTTCGGCTTATTGTGACGGCTAACCGGCCACAAGCGGCTTCCGATACCACCGGCCAGAATGACGCAATAATACTTCTCCATAATTATGTATAGTTTAATCGGTTTCTGATTATTCTATTGCTAAGGTAGGGTTTATTTGTGAGGTTTACAAGAATTGCTCCGGATAAAAAAGTCAAAAATATATGAATTAAAATAATTCTGCATTTCTTGTTTTTGAGATGTTTGGAAAAAAAAACGGATAAATTTTGTGGAATACAAAAAATGCATTATCTTTGCACTCGCAATCGAGAAGTTGCCCAGATGGCGGAATAGGTAGACGCGCTGGTCTCAAACACCAGTGGGGAAACCCATCCCGGTTCGATCCCGGGTCTGGGTACAAGGCAAAAGTCCAACATTGAATTTCAATGTTGGACTTTTTTTATTCCTCTTCTTTCGTTATTTCACCGGCAAGATTAGAGTCCATTAACTGGCGTACCTGCTCCAGAGGCAGATCGTGTCCTAGCAAGAACATCAGTTTGGTGATGGCGCATTCCGGGGTGCAGTCATAGCCGCTTACAACCCCCGCTTGCAACAACTGCAATCCAGTGCCGTAGCGGTGCATTTCCACTGCTCCGTGCTGGCATTGTGTGATATTGACAATTAGTATACCCCGTTCTGAAGCCTGTTTCAGATGCCGTGTCAGCCATTCTTTCTGAGGGGCGTTCCCCGAGCCGAAAGTGCGCAGTACTACAGCCTTCAGGCCAGGAACCTGAAGCACCGACTGCACAATACTTTCTTTGATGCCCGGAAATAGTGAGAGCATCACCACATTGTTATTGAACAGAAAGTGCGGCTTTACCGGGCGTTGCGGATCATTTCTCCGGATAAGATGTTCGTTGAAGCGTATATGAATACCCACAGTGGCCAGGGGAGGGTAGTTGAAAGAACGGAATGCGTTGAAGTTTTCGGCATTCACTTTTGTGGTCCGGTTACCACGCAAGAGTTCATTTTCGAAAAAGATACACACTTCCGGCACCATCGGTTGTCCGTTTTCCCGTTTGGCGGCGGCAATCTCTATGGCTGTGATCAGATTTTCCTTTCCGTCGGTACGCAGTTTTCCGATGGGCAGCTGCGATCCGGTGAGGATTACCGGTTTGGAAAGGTTTTCGAGCATGAAGCTCAGGGCCGATGCCGTATACGCCATGGTGTCCGTGCCATGCAGGATTACGAATCCGTCATATTCCTCATATTTATCCATGATGAGGCGCACGATCTTGACCCACAGTTCCGGTTCCATATCCGATGAGTCTATGGCCGGATGGAATGAATACGTGTCTATGCGAAAGTTGAAGCGTTTCAGTTCCGGAACCTGTTTGAGCAGTTCGTCAAATCTGAAGCTCTCCAGTGCACCGGTTTCCGGGTTTTCTATCATTCCGATGGTTCCGCCGGTATAGATCAGCAGAACCGATGGCTTGTTTTCTTTCATTATAATCAAAATGTTAGTTTCCTTAGGACAAAGATAGGAAAAAACTGTCTGATAATATACAAAAAGGACTTTACCATCCTCAAATAAATGGAAAAATGGTAAAGTCCTTGTTTGTTTTTATAGGTTCAACCAATCTTTGGAATTATTGGTTCACTACAAATTTCTGTCCGTTGCGGATGTATACTCCCTTAACCGGTTTGTTTACTTCGCGGCCGCCCAGATCGTAGATCTTGCCGTCGTTCTGGATTTTTTCTCCTTCCGGTGTAAGGATACCTGTTGTTGGAGGCAGTTCGTCAAATACAAGTGTTTTTTTGACAGACTGATCATTTTGAGTCAGATATACTCCGTAACCCTTCAATGCTGTTCCGGCTGCTACCGGAGCCATGTATGCTTCCTTGTTATTGAAGGTCAGAACCATGCTTTGAGCCGGTGCCAGAATTTTTCCGCCGGTTGTCACTTTCAGCAAGTTGTCACCTACGGTTGCAGGCTGTTCGTTTTCGCCTGCAGGAGCCATTTCGTAGTTACCGGCTGTTGTAGCAACCACGATTACCGCTGCATTTGCCGGCAGGACATTGCCTTCTATACGGGTCAGCTTCACTTCCTGCTCGTTGCTTGTTGTAACGCTGTAAGCCCACAGGTTTTCCGGTATACGGGTTGCCATTGGGGCGCTGAAAGCTCCTATTGCATAACCCTCTGCAGTCATTTCCAGTGAAACGGCGGGAATCATCTTCCACAGTTTGCCGTCCTGTGTGGTGTTGCCGGCTTCCTGCAGATAGCCGCCCTGATGGTTCAGATAGCGTTTGGTAGAGTTACCTTCGCTGATGCGATACATAATCCAGTTAGGCAGCGCTTCGGCGCTCTGTGTCTTGACATAGATACCAAAATCTTTGGCATCCTGATTATAGTCAAACTGTCCGATGAGCGCTTCATGTATTTTATCGTTCTGCCAGTTTACTGATCCCTTTTCATTTTTCTTGTTCACCAAGGTGTATCTTCCGGCAACCTCCGGACTTTCCTGCAAACTCCACAAAGCTTCATTTCCGGCAGCTCCGGTCATTTCCTTCATCCATACCAGTTCTTTTTCGTCAGCATCACCTAACTGCATGCGCAGATTGCTTTTTCCGTCGGTTGTCTGGATACGAAACCAGGTGTTAGCCTCTGCTTCAGCCGGTGCTACGCTTTTTGCCACTTTATAGACCTTGATCGGATGTCCGTCGCTCCATACTACCGGATATCCCGGCTCGCCATTGATATATTTGTTGTTTGCCGTTGACTTGATGTTCCAGGCCATTTGAACCTGACTTGATGGTTCCATGGTGAACTTGCTGTTGTCTGCGTTATCTGTCGGAGCATATGCGCCGCTTTCCACCTTGTTCGGGATGTATTTCTGTGCGGTCACATTCTTGAAAGAATATCCTTTGTCATTCTTTTCCACCTGAAACACATACTTGTCCGGAAAGGCTGATTTCATATCCGAAAGTTCAGTCTGATAGTAACCGGCCAGATAAGTCAGAAACTTGGTATCGTCCTGATAGTAGAGATATCCCTGTCTGTTCAGGTTTCCGGTATTTACGTTCTGCATTACCACATAGTCACCGTCGGCTATCTGGCTGGCATCTGTAACCAGACCTTCCTTGTAGAAAACGGTTTTGGCCTCTTCGTCCATCGGGGCTTCTTTAGCCATTTCCAATTTGAAGATATAGCTTTCGCTTTCTGTTTTGCTTCCTTTGCTGATCGCATTGTTTTCAATGCTCCAGAAGTTGTTTCCGGCGTCTCCTGCACACTGGATAAAGAACAGTCCGCCCATTTCCTGCAGCTTGTAAGTGTTCCAGCTGTCGGCATATGCAGTTCCAAACTGTCCCATCTCATTCAGGTTTCGGTTGTCGGTCACGCTTACAATCTTATAGCGTCCGGTTGCCGGCACTACTGTAAATGTCCAGCTCTGTGTGTTTTGCGGATCATTTTCTTTTTTAGCCTGGAACTTCGGGTAGTTGTCACCGGTGTTGGTCAGGTAGGTACCATCTGTAGAATTGATGATATAGTAGCTGCCTCCGCTCACCACTGTAGGATACTCTGTAGCCTCCTCATCCAGTGATATCAGTTCAAACTTGAAGTTGTCCGGATTGTAAGCTGAAGATGAGCTGGCGCTGATACGTGTGCTGTTGCTTGTCCAGTACTTGTCGCCTGCGCTTCCTGCATTCTGGATGGCATACTTGCCGTTCAGACGTGTGATGTTATAGCTGTGCCAAGCAGACTCGTATGGGTTGGTTGTTTCATTAACCGTAAACTCACCCTTTTCGTTCAGGTATCGCTGGTCTTGTGCGTTTACAATCTTGTAGCGGTTGGTGTTGTAATCCATGCTGATCACCCATTCCTGTCTTTGCGGGTTGATGTCATCCTCATTGGCTACGAATGTCGGATAACTGCTTCCGCTTACGTTAGTCAGGAATTTGCCGTCATACTTGATGTAATACTTGCCGTCGTTGAGTAGTACTGCCGGGAAGTTTTCCCATCCTTCGGTATAATGCTTCTTATATTCGGCGATGAGCATATTGGTGTACTGTTTCAGGAACGGAGCCACCACTTCGCCTGCAACTGTCGGGTTAGGGCTCTTGATAGATCCCGGGAAGTCGCGTGAACGGATGCTCTTCTGCTCAGCTTCCAGAGCCACCATTTCCTTATAGATTTTGATAAACTCTTCCGGTTGGTTGTCGGCAATAGTAGCATAGAGCGAGCACATTTTCTGTCCTCGTTCTCCCATCAGCTTCATTACCTGGAACCAGGCCACCAGTTCTTTGGCCAGCGGATCATTTTCCTGCAGCTGCGGGTCGAGCAGTTCGTCGCATGAGTTTACGAATTCGTCAAACATCGGTTTGATCTTGTCGAAGGCAGCCTGATTCAGTCCGTCGGCAATTTCTCCTTCAAACACTTTGATAGCTTCGGCAAAACGCTTGGATTCATCTTTGCGGCGCAGTCCGTGGAAAGTGCTTCCCAAGTCAATATTGTTTTCGCAGAACACATGGAATGCCTCGGCATGCTCCGGCATCAGATACTTGATGGCACGCTCCCATGAAGCATTCTCGTCATAGTCAGTCATGTTCCAGGTATAGTCGGCGATGCTGTAGAGCGACACTTTTGACGCCTCGGCATACTCGCTCGGATTGGCGGTAAATCCGCTCAACTGTTCAGCGATATCTTTGTCATTGCCATAGGTCGGTCCCATCAGCATACGATCGATACAGTAATCGTTTACCGGATAGTTCAGCCAGATATATGCGTTACGTTTCAATTTTGCATTGATCCAGTCCATGTCACTCTTGTTGATCATGTCTACTACCGAGTTACCGGTCCACATGATACGTGCTTCCTTATAGGCTTTATCGCCCAGCACGTCAAGATAGTCGCCACTACTCCATCCGCGGTTATACTGGGTGGGGCAGAAGATGAGCGGTGGCAGTTCCGGATATTTCTTAATGAAATTGTCAGTTACGTAGTTGATGAGTTCTGCCTGTTTATCGGCGCGTGACTGTTCGGCACCGCTGATATCGTCAAACAGCAGACCAAAGGCACGTACGCCCATTTCATACATCAGTTCAAATTTGTTGAGCACCTTCTTCATATCCGTTTCATTCCACTGGATATCGTTACCCGGATGGATACTCCATACAAACTGCACCTTGTTTTCTTTGGCTTTAGCCACCAATTCCTTTAACTTTTCGGCTTCGTCTGCAGGATACGGATCACGCCATTGTCCTCTGTGATAGGGATCATCTTTCGGTGCGTAGATATACACATTCATTTTGTTTTTTCCGTAGAACTCAAACTGGCGGATGCGGTCTTCCTGGCTCCACCAGTTTCCGTAGAATCCTTCGATGACACCACGGTCGATCACGTCCGGATAGTCGGTTACGGTAGCTGACATCACTTCCGGCTGCGAAGCTATTTGCAGGAAGGTCTGCACTCCATAGAAAGTACCCGATTCATCGTTTCCAGCGATGATTACTTTTCCGGGTTCCACTTTCAGATAATAACCTTCTTTCTTGTCGGGGATATTTTCTGCATAGGCTGCTACAGCCGCATCACCACGTTCGCCGATCACAATATTTACATTGCTTCCGCTTCCGGAGGTCAGTTTGCTTTTCAGGGCTTTTACAGCATCTGCGTCTGCTTCGCCTTCTCCGGTCAGCGTATAGCTGAAGCCTTGGTCAAAAGCTTTGCTGCCCCAGGTAATCTCCTGCGGCAAGGGCGATACTGTTACTTGCTGCGCCTGCATGTTGTCTGTGCCATACATCCAAGCCAGCGTCATTAAGGGTAAAAATTTAATTTTCATGGGCTAAATTGGGTATTAAATAAAAGAAATATTAGTCTCGCAAAAATAGCAAAAACAAGCCAAGCATTCTTTTTTAAATCTATTTTTAACATAAAAAAGAGAAAATAAGTGAGCTTATTCTTTTTCTAACGGTTTGTAGTACGCTTTTTGCGGTGCTATGGCTCGGGAGAGGAAAATTTGTCACTTAAATAAAAGGTCGGGACCATTTTTTTAATTCGTCTCGATAATTTTTTAAAATCGTGCTGATGTTTTTTAAAAGCGGTCGGAATATAAAAAAACAAGGGGCAGAGCATTATGTGCTCCGCCCCTTGTCATATTTTTCGGTTATTGAAAACCTATGTGTTTATTCCCACACGTTAACGTCTGATTCTTCATTGCTCAATGCGTTGCTGGCACCCAAGGTATCGTCAAAGATCTTCATGGAACTGGTTGCCATCATGTTTTCCTGTTCTACGGCCATCAATTCGAGAGCCGGTTTCTGATATGTTTTTTTCATTGATTTTATGGTTTAAGATGAAACATCGAAATGATTACTTGCAGAAAAGAACTTTCTTACCGCTCTTGGTTACGTAGATACCCTTAACCGGGTTCATGACGCGACGGCCCTGCAGGTCGTAGTATTCTTCTGCTTCGGCAGCTTCTGATACGTTTTCTTCAATGCCGGTAGTAGGTCCGCCGATGATGATTGAGCGGATACCCTGTGCTTCTTTCGGCAATACCAGATAAGCCTTGTTGCCCCCCAGAGTACGGTCTTCCTTGCTCATCTGATAGAAGCCGATTCCCTCACTGCCGTTACCCAAAATATAAGCGTTAATATCACCTACAGCTGTTTCCTTGTAAACACCAACCAAAGCATTTTCGTTTTCAGTAGTGCCTTCTGGGGCATAAGTGAAGTCGAAGTTGCTTTCTGCGCCTTCTTTCTTCAAGAGAACGGCAACACCTGCCGGAATGATATCTGTAATCTCTTCCAAAACTGCAGTTTTCTTAGCCTCGTCAACAGTAACGGTATAGGCTGATACGCCTGCCGGAATGTTTAAGGCTACCGGAGCGGCCAGAGTTGCGTATTCGGCAGTCATCGCCTTGGTCAATTTAGGTTGTAGGGCTGCGTCGGTTACCTCTTCCAGAATCCAGGCGCATCTTTCGTCTTTAGGATCGCTCCAGTTGTCCAATTTATCGTTGGTAGCCGAGTAATCCAGTAAATATCCATTATCGTTGCTGCTTTGGCGAATTGCATAATAACCGATAATTGGTGAAGCGCTAAAGGTAAACGGATGACCTTCGTCGTTATAGAAGTTTCCGTTACCAGACATGTTCAAAGAAGAATAACCGGTGAGGCGGTTGTCTGCTGACAGATAGAATACGGTGGTTTGGTCAGAACCGTCTTCCTGCATATATGGACGACCGTTTGCTGCATAAGAAACGATGTATTTGTTGGTTGTTTTTCCTTTCAGACGATAGAATTTGCCAGCTTCTGGCTGATTGATTGCCAGTGCATTCTTGGCAGCCTGTAACTCTGTAAGGGCAGATGTTGCGTCCAAAGCCGGATTCTGATAGATATCCTGATCTGTGATAGTCTTGGCATTGGCCAGAGCTTTTTCAAAGTCATGTCCTTCACAAGAGAATTGATTTAATCCGCTTCCGATGTGTCCGCTATATGGTTCGCATTCTGACACTAAAGCCTTTAGGCTTGCATAAGCTGTTAGTTTCTCATCGTCAATCTGGTCTATAGTGAAGCTTTCGCCTACATATTCTATTTTCCATCCTGAAGCGCTTGTTGGTTCTGAATTGCCCCAACGTACAATATAGCCGTGTGAGTCCGCATGAACCGGTGTGTTGTCGCCGGCGGTCTTGATCAGAACTATACCATCGGTGTTGGTTGGATTCGTTTCTGTTACATTCAACTGTTCAATATTCCAGAAGTATACCATCTCTGCCATATTCATAGCAGTATAAGTCTTGCCTGTTTCAGCAGTTGTACTGGTCGAGCCTGCAAATTTCCAAAGCATAGTCTTGTCATACTTGTTGGTTGCTTTGTCCCACCATAATGGATGTTCGGTATCTTCTGCTTTGTAATAAATGGATTTTCCTACACTTTGATAGCCTCCTTTAAATGTACCGTTAATGGTGAATACAGGAGCGTTGATTGAGAACTTGAAGGTTGTAATCGCTTCATTTATTTCTGCGCTCGTTGTCGGCTCCTTTTCTGCTGCAGCCTTCAGAGCATTGTAAGCCTCTGTAGAATACTGTCCTAAAGCTGGAGTAGCTGCATGTTTATCTGCATTTTCCGCAATCAAGGCAGTAATTGCCTTTTTAGCCAGTTGTAACCGCAGAGCCTCCTGAACCTGTGCTGCAGCTTCATATTTGGTCACATCAAATGAGTTGACAAAGCCCTCATCCTTAGGATTTCTACCTGTATTGTTGTGATAGAACGCTTTGAGGTCAGCCATATAGGCATCTGTTTCTGTGTTGGCCTCAATAATATAGAACTCAGAGTAGGTAAAGAATGCATTATTGTTGTTAGTCGCTTCTGGAGTGAAACGGATGTACTGATATGCGTTTTCACTTGAGATCTTGTCAGAGAAATAATAGTATTCATTCTCTACAACAGGTAATCCTGTAAGTGTGGCAATTTTTGTGTATGTTCCTTCTGCGGCGTTGCTACCTTCTACCAGCATGCTGGTAGGGCGGTTGGTGTTTACATTGGTGCGGCGTTTGGTGACAATGTAGAACTCTTTTGTGGCTTCGGGAAGTTCAGCACGCAAATAATGCTTGTCGGTTCCAGGTGCACTCCAAGAGCTGTGGAAGTATGAATTGTCGTTACCATCAACGAGATTGGCGTACGAACTGTTTTCTGATGGCTCTGTTTCAGGATGATTGCTGAAATATTTATCTCCGTCCTTTACTTTTCCGTACAAAGTCTGAAGATTCCAGGCAATATCCGAAATCATACCGTTACGGTTGGTGATTTCATTGTAATATTTAATATTTTCTTCTCCGGTCAGCTCCACGCTCTTGACGCTATAGAACGCATAAGGATGAGCTGTGCCCCAAGTGGTAAAACCACCGTTTCCGTTCCATGCCGTGCTGTTGGAAGCATTGTTGGTAACAGTCCATACTTTCGCGCTGTTCAGGTCAGAAGTGCGGGTACCGTCATCCATCTTGGCCTCCAGATTTCCTTTTTGGGCATCGGATGTGGCCCAAGGCTTGATGTAGAAGTCAACGGCACTTTCTGATTTCGCACCGTTAAAGTTAATCCAGGAGTTTGCTGCGTTTTTGATTTGGTACACATTTTCCGCATCTGCTTTTTTATAGAATTGGAATGTGTAATTTGCATTTTGAGTAATGAATACATTTGCAAACTGTTTAGGATTAAGCGTACCGAAATTACCACTTTCTTGTGCATAGAGGAAACTACCACGGTCGTTCGGACTGCTTGAGGCATCATATGCCGTGTTGTAAATGAAATATTGGCCTCCGTCTTTAAGTTCTGTTACTCGCTCGTTAGGCCAATAAAAGGTAATTTGTTCCTGTGCTTGAGCAGTCATGGCTGTCAGCAAGGTTCCCATAAGTAAGAGTTTTTTCATAAATGGTATGTTTTTGATTAGGTAAAAGTATTCTTGGTATTATATTACTTAGACAAAAGTATAATTTTTCGAAGAATCACCTCGCTTTTTAAATGTTAAAATTAAAGTATAGGTAGGTTTTTCTTATATAAAACATCGATTGTGAATATAATGAAAAAGCGTCCGGGTTAAAACCGGACGCTTTTTCATTATATTCTTAAATATGCAAAAAACTTTTCTAAGCAGTTTGTGATTAGTAGAAAAAGACTTTTTTACCGCTCTTGGTTACGTAAACACCCTTAACCGGATTCACTACGCGGCGTCCCTGCAGATCGTAGTACTCTTCTGCGTCGGCTGCTTCTGTTACGGTTCCTTCAATGCCGGTAGTCGGACCACCGATAATGATAGAACGGATGTGGCTGAGTGATGCCGGCAGTGCCAGATATGCCTTGTGGGCTCCTAAAGTGCGGTCTGTTTCATTCATTTGATAGAAACCGAAACCTTGGTCACCATTGTCAAGGCTGTAAGCATTGATGTCGGCTGCAATGGCTGTTTCCACGTAAACACCGGTCAGATTGTTTTCGTTGTCGGTGCTTCCTGATGGAGCGAAGGTGAACTGGAAGTTGTCTGTTTCGCCCTGATTCTCCAGAACTACTGCGGTTCCGGCCGGAATGACATCTTTCACTTCCTCAAGAATTGCGGTTTCCTTGGCTTCGTCAACAGTAACGGTATAGGCTGACACACCTGCCGGGATATTCAAGGCTACCGGAGCGGCCATGGTAACGTAGCTGTCTTTTTCGATTTCACGGCTTAGCTGTATTTCTGCGTCGCTTACTTCTTCAATCTTCCAGATACAGTTGGCTTGTCCTGTATAACCGCTTGTCCAACGGTCTACCGGCTGTCCGGCTGCGGTTGCATACCATGATCCACGGCCTGAAGCGCCGTAAGTGCTGTGTTCTGTAACAATGAAGAACTGGCCTTTGTCTGCTTCCTCAAAAGTGAATTCAGAACCTAAACCGGTATTCTGGCGCTCAATGAAGTATTCAAATACGGCAATTCCTTTTGGAGTGATCAGACGATTGTCGGCTGTGAGATAGAAAACGGTGTTCTCA
>CAJMQV010000012.1 GCA_905215575.1 uncultured bacterium
ATAAAGAAAAAGGAAAGCCAGCGCACGAAGCACCTTATTCTCGGGAAGCACATAACCCGACAAACGCACGGGAATCACGGCACGGGGATGCAACTGTTGCTTGAATTCATTTTTGGCATCTTTAAGACATACCAGCATACGGATAACCTTAAATCCACCACTTGTCGATCCGGCACAGGCTCCTATAAAGAGGATGATGAGTGTAGGCATCCAAAATACCTGCCCCCAAGCCACATAATCAAAGTTTGCCGCCTGGAATCCGGTAGAGGTAAGCAGGGAGGTCACCTGAAAGAGCGAGGTACGGAACGTGTCCTCAAAACCTTCGGGGAGCGAAGCCAACTGCTCAGGTGTGGTGGACATCTGGTAGCGGGTGTAATAGAACAGTCCCGCAAACACAGCCACGGCAGCCAAAGTGAAACAAGTATACCAGCGTAACTCCTCATTGCGATAGAACACCTTTCTCTTTCCGATACTCAAGTAATAGTAAAGCGAAAAGTTCACTCCCGCAATAAACATAAAGAAACTGCACATATACTCTATGTAAGGAGAGTTGAAATAGGCCAGACTGTTCTGATGCGTACCATATCCACCTGTGGCGATGGTAGTCATGGAATGGCAGATCGCATCGAAGAAATTCATGGGACCAATCCAATAACAGAACGTACACAAAGCTGTAATGAGCATATAAATCACAAGCAGCCTGCGGGCCGTATCCCCAATCTTTGGCCGGAGTTTATCTACATCCAATCCCGTAACCTCGGCAGAAAAGATTTGCGTATTCTTCAACTCATACACAGGAATCAGAGCAAACGAGAAAACCACGATACCCAAACCGCCCAACCACTGTATGATGCTTCGCCAAAAGAGAATACCATGAGGCTGATCGTTGATGTTATTCAGCACCGAAGCTCCCGTAGTGGTGAAACCGGACATCGTTTCAAAGAAAGCATCTTCTATAGTTGTGGTCGTCCCGTAAAACAGGAAGGGCAACATACCCAGAAACGAGAAAATCACCCATACCAGGGCCACGATCAAGAAACTGTCCTTACGCGTCAGTTTGGTTTTCGGGCTTCGCCTTCCGACCTGAAAAAGTCCGCCTCCGACCACAAAGGTAATCAATGTGGAATACAACAATGCTTCCAGATCCTGATCACCACAACGATGCTTATAAAATAAAGACACTCCCGAGGAAAGCAGCATAAAGACCGCTTCCATCAGAATAAGAATTCCAAAAATCTTCGATTTCATAGAATAGTTTTTTTCTTCTTTCTGTATTCTTATAAGGAAATCATGACATCAATAAGATACGGAAACTTCGAAGCCCGCCTCACGTACCTGTTGTCCGATACGGTCGAGTACTTCCTTTCCGGCCTTGCGGAGGTCATGATCCGGAGTCTCGCGGTCGATGGTATAAATCATCACCTGCCGTGGATTGATTTCCTTAACCGCTTTCAGCCAAGGCTCCACAAATTCCGGAGTGGTATTATCCACAGAATGTCCCTGCGTACTGCCCGTCATGAACATAGTTTGAATAATCACATGACCGGAGAAGGCTTTCAGCTGGTCGATAATCTGCTGTACGTCATAATGCCCGGTAGGACGGTCCACAAGTTCGATATAAGACATATTCACCGTGTCGAGCTTCTGGATATTATTATCCACTTTCAACAGAGCGTTGAAAACTTCGGGTTTCAACACTTGTGTGGCATTACTCAGCACACTGATCTTCGCTTCCGGAAAATAATGGTTGCGCAGACGCACCACGTCATCAATGATTCCGGCAAACTCCGGATGCAGGGTCGGCTCTCCGTTACCGGCAAAAGTCAACACATCGGGGTGCGGACCGTTTTCATGCATATCTTTCAAGCGCTCCTCAAGCACAGCACATACTTCCTCACGAGTGGGAAGCGGACGGTGAGGCCTATGGTCCTTATTAAAGCCACACTCACAATAAACACAGTCGAAAGTGCAGAATTTTCCATCTTCGGGCAACAGATTTATACCTAAAGAAACCCCCAGCCTGCGGCTGTGAACCGGTCCGAACACCGGTGAAGGGTAAATAATTGTAGACATAGCAATCCTTGTTTTGTTAATCAATCTCGCAAAATTAATGATTTATTTTCTTCTTGCAGATGAATACTCTTATTAATTTAGATTTTGACACGCAACTGTAAATAAAGGTCCTGCTTGAGGGAGCCGGCAATACGCTGACGGCCCGAAGATATTTCAGACACTCCAAAATAACGGCTCATACCGTATTTGAACAACAGAAGATAACGCGGCCCCAAATCCAGACGAAGCATCCCCGAAAGGCGCAACACCGGATCATAATAATTGTTGAAAGAGAAGGAGTACAATAAGCCGGGTTCATAAAGCGACAGACTGCACAGACTGCCGGAGGCATGGATATAGGCACAAGTCAACGTAGTTTTCAACAATCTGTTGATAACCCACGAAAATGATTCACCAACCAGTGCGCCATATTTCCGTTTCCCGCCAGCTTTATTGGCTCCCACTCCCGAGCATTCGGTTTGCAGCACCATACGTTCATCGGGCTGATATATGTATTTCAGACGTAAACGGTGTGTATAATGAAACACATTGAACTTCTCTTTCTTCTTGAAAGAATATGTTGCCGAATAACGCATCCGGTCGTTTTGCCTGATCTCACTTTGCAGACGGATCTGGTATCCGTCACTGCTATGATCCAATCCGTACTTGGGCCATGGGAAATAGTAATAATCAAATGCCGCTTTCAATTGGACAAACCGCCAGGGCTGATATTCCGCACCAAAATAAAAACCGCTCTCGTTCTGTGTTTTGCTTCCTTCGGAGAAAGCAGAAGCATATTGGGCATAATACCGATAGGAATACAAGCGATACAGAGCAAACAGTTTCAAATCCGGCAAGGGACGGTAAAGAAGTTTGTTTACCGTGGCCCAACCGTGATAAAGTCCGCTATGTGCCGATTCTCCCGAGAAAGCCCAATCCCCCAAAGCAACCCCATAATCGACAGAAAGTCCCCAAAAGGTTCTTCCTTTCGGAGCATATTGTTTATAAAGTTGGGTACCTGTTGAAAACTCATGGTCCCAATGCTGATAATACCCCGTCACTCCCGCTTTATAATGAGGCCGGTTATAGGAAAGATGCGCTCCATACAGACCGTTGAAAACATTTCCCTTACGGAAATACTCCGTCCATGTACGATGATAACCGTCTGTTTTTAAAGCTTCTATCCTATCCTTTTCATCGAGCGAGGCATCCATCTTCCGAAAGGATACAAAAGGAGAAAAACACAGATTCCCCCATTTCATCGTAGCCGCCGCTCCACGCATAAAGTAGTATTCATCCGTAGAAGTATGCTTGTTGATAACCTGTCGGCTCATCGTAATATCAAAGTCCTTACCCATAGAAAAACCGGAGCCGAAAACCAATCCTTCGCCTGTACGTACCCGATAATCTCCAACAGCTAAGATTTCAAAAAATACCCAGTTTTTCAACAGCAGATGAAAACTGTATGAATCATATCCCTTATTCAGATTGTTGGCAAAGGGCTCTCCGGCATCTTTCACCGCTGTCAGTCCCCAATACAGACGGTTACGGTAATCATACTGCAGTTTGACGTAGTGATAAAGGGCGTTTCCCAGATACTTTTTATCAGGAGTTTTCAACAGTACGCTATCCGGATAATTTTTGTATCCATCTCTCTGATAAAGAGGAATATCCAAACGAGTTGTGAACGAATATCTTCCTTCTTTCAACAAGTTTTTCAACCTAAAAGATGACTTTTCAACAGGGTTATCATCAACATAAAAAAAGAATTTGAGGAATTCACGGGTATCATAGTCCAAACTCTCGATAAACTGCAGCTCTCCCAAGGATTTCATCGGCCCATACTGATACAGATAAGCCAAAATATCTTCTATTTGTACCGATTCCAGAAAAACAAGCCGCTCCAGATCGTTTTTGGTTACCGCGTTTATATTGAAGGGATGCTCGCGAATGGTATAAAGATCATACAATTCCTCTTCGGATATGGCCTGTTCATAAAACTCTTCCTGCCCTAATTTTTCCAGATAATAATCCCAGGAAAGCTCTTGTGCGCACAAGTTATTAACAAGATATATCATTGAAAAACAAACAAGTACCAACTTTTTCAACAGCACCTGTTGATAGTTTGAAAAGTGCTGATTCTGCTGATTCATATAAACAAATGTCTTTAAAGTTTAAATCACAGAAGATATTCACAAAAACATGTGCCTACCAAACAATTAAATTTATAAATTTGCACCGATATTATGAAATGGTATGTTCCGCTGATATGGATGGTGATGTCTTCGCTTCCGGCCCACGCCCAGTACGAAGATACAGACGACTTGGGAGATGCTCCCGAGTTGCAGTTGCGTGTGGTCTTTTATAAAAAAGTGCAGAAAGAATTCTATAAAGGCGATTCCATTGAAGTCATTGTCATGCCGGAACTTCCCGTATATCCTCCGCTGAAATTCAAAAACAAAAGAGAACTGGCCCGTTACAACAAACTGGTACGAAATGTCAAGCGCACTCTTCCCTACGCCAAACTGGTGAACCGGAAAATCCTGGAAACTTATGAACAGTTGGAAAAACTGCCAACTAAAAAGCAACGAGACGCTTACATGAAAAAAGTGGAAAAGGATCTTAAAGCCGAATATACTCCGGTAATGAAGAAACTAACTTACGCCCAGGGCAAGTTGCTGATCAAACTGATTGACCGTGAATGCAATCAGTCCTCTTTCCATATCGTGCAGGCATTCTTCGGAAGTTTTAAAGCCGGATTCTATCAGAGTTTTGCCTGGCTCTTTGGTGCCAGCCTGAAGAAAGAGTACGATCCGGAATATGACGACCGCATGGTGGAACGTGTGGTAAAACTGGTTGAATCCGGTTCCATCTGATGTGTCCGCTTCTGAAAGCACAGGCAGGCTACAGCTTTTTGACACTTTGTCAAAAACAGACGTTCAGACTTTAAAATATACACTAATAACCCAAATATTTTCCAAAAACTTCAGTTTCAGACAGCCAAAATGCATATAATAATCTGAAACACAATGTATTTGTCTTAGAACGAAACAATTAAAAAGAAGAACAAACAGAAATATTCAGAGTAAAACGCAGCATAAAAAACAATAATCCCCATCTTTTGAACCAGTTATCAACAATATCTGTTCATAAAGATGGGGATCATTGTTCTTTCATCGTCATCAATCTTCAGAAAGTTCTCGATGATTTATTCAAACTATCAGCATCATTTCTGCATAAATACCGCATAATTCAGGCATATATAGAATATTTATACGCATATTTATAGAAAATCAACCTCCAGAATATCCGTTTTCAACATCGCCAGCAAAAGCCTGAAACGCATTTTCGTTACCAAATGATTCTTTTAAAGCTTTTGGAGCAACATTCTGAATCAAGCACTTCAAAGCGTCGCGCAACAACAAACAAAATTATCAACCGGAGTTATCAACAGATATCAACAATGTTTTTCATCATTATAATCATCTGATAAATAGATATTTAAATGCAATATAATTTTGTCGGTCCGCTACTTATCAACAGTTATCAACCGAGTTTGAGCAGTCGTGCAAATTCCCAGATAAGAATACCGGCAGTAACAGATACGTTCAATGAATGCTTGGTACCGAACTGAGGGATCTCGATACAGCCGTCGCACATATCCACAACCTCCTGCTGCACTCCTTTCACCTCATTTCCCAAAATAATGGCATATTTCTTCTGAGGATCCAGAGTCATATGCTGCAACATAGTGCTGTGTTCCACCTGTTCGATGGCAAGCACCTCGTATCCATCTGCTTTCAGTTCATTTACAGCGTCTTGCGTACGCTTGAAATACTTCCAGTCTACCGAATCTTCGGCTCCCAGAGCTGTTTTATGAATCTCCGCATTAGGCGGTACAGCCGTGATGCCGCACAAATAAACTGCCGAAACGGCAAAGGCATCAGAAGAACGGAATACCGATCCTACATTATATAAACTTCGCACCTCATCGAGCACCACGACCAACGGAAGCTTGTCGATATTCTTGAACTCTTCCTTGGAAACACGGTTCAACTCCGTAATTTTTAGCTTTCTCATGACAGTTATCAATAAATTGTTCACAAAGATAATAATAACGCGTTTAAAACCTGTTTAAAACCCGTTTATAAATAAACGATACAATTTAAAAAATAAATTTGTATCCTAATAATCAGTTGGTTAATATATTTTTTCGGGATATGGACAAATTAGTTATCAAAAACTTAAAACAGAGTTTGAACGAGATTTTCATCTGATTTTTACCTCTTTTTTCTATTAAAGTTTTTAACTTTGCACTTTATCAACAGATAGTTGAAAACGCATAAAAAGTGTCAGATATAGCCATAAGAATCAAAGACTAAGCTAAAAATAAAATTGTCGATAAAATGTTCATTACTTATTTCCTAGAGATTATAACGTAAAAAGCAAATAATCAGACTTTTTTTTCTGAACACTTTCAACAGGCAATACATATCATCATAAGGTTTTTCTAAAAAATAAAAGAATAAATATATTAATAATATGATTAAAGAAGATTGGTTGAAAAAAGGTTATGTAGATGAACCGGTGGATGCAGCGCTGGATCTGAAACAGGAAATCCGAAATTTGTGCCAACAGAAGAATGCTGTGATTATGGCGCACTATTACACAGACGGTGCCGTACAGGATTTGGCTGACTTTGTCGGCGACAGCCTGGCACTGGCTCAGAAGGCCGCTAAAACCACGGCAGACATTATCGTGATGTGTGGCGTGCATTTTATGGGCGAAACCAATAAGATTCTCTGTCCGGACAAGAAAGTGCTGGTTCCGGATCTCAATGCTACTTGTTCTCTGGCAGAAAGCTGCCCGGCCGATCGTTTTGAAGAATTTGTCAAGGCTCATCCGGAGCATACTGTAATTTCTTATGTAAACACTACGGCTGCCACTAAGGCGCTGACCGATGTGGTGGTTACTTCCAGCAACGCCAAGCAGATTGTAGAGAGCTTTAGCGAGGACACACCGATCATTTTCGGACCGGACAAGAATCTGGGCGGTTATATCAATTCTGTGACCGGACGGAATATGTTGCTTTGGGACGGTGCATGCCATGTGCACGAGCGCTTTTCTGTAGAAAAGATCATCGAACTGAAGAAACAGTATCCGGAAGCCAAAATTTTGGTGCATCCGGAGTGTAAAGGAGCTGTGGCCAAGCTGGCAGATAAAGTGGGCTCTACGGCCGCTCTGCTGAAATATGCCATCGAACAGCCTGCCAAAGAGTATATCGTGGCTACAGAGAGCGGAATCTTGCACGAGATGCAGAAATCCTGTCCGGAAAAGACCTTTATACCGGCTCCTCCATCGGACAGTAACTGCACCTGCAATGAATGTAATTACATGCGCCTGATTACCCTTGAAAAGTTGTACAACACATTGAAATATGAATGGCCCGAAATAGAGGTGGATCCTGCTATTGCGGAGAAAGCTATCAAACCGATAAACAAGATGTTGGAGATCTCCGAAAAACTCGGATTATAATAATTCAATGAAGGAGAAGGGTTGCTGACCCCTCTCCTTTTTTATGATATACCTATTTTTAAGGAATACAATTTATGAAAGTTAGAAAAGCAACTCCGGAGGATCTGAACACTCTGATGGAACTTTTTGAAATTGCCAAACAGTATATGGTCACCCACGGAAATCCCAATCAATGGATTCAGGGATATCCTTCGGCCGAACTGATTTCACAGCAGATAGAACAGGAATGGTGCTATGTGTGCGAGGAAAATGGCGAAGTCGTGTCTACATTCTGTTTTATTCCGGGCCCCGACCCTACATATGCGCATATCGAAGGAGAATGGCTTTCGGATACACCTTATTATGTAGTGCATCGTATCGCTTCGAACGGTAAAGTAAAGGGTACCGCCGATTTTTGTCTGGACTGGTGTCGCCAGCATTGTCATTCCCTGCGTGTGGATACCCATCAGGACAACAAGACCATGCAGCATATTCTGGAAAAGAACGGATTCCGGTATTGCGGGATAATCCGTGTGGCAAACGGAACAGAGCGGCTGGCCTATCAGTTGGATTTCTAAATATACCTTATATAGGGTATTGTTGCCGGTAAAATCTCTTCTTACCTTTGCAAAAAAAGATAATGCTTATGGAAAGAAGAAAACTGCATTTTGAAACGCTTCAGCTCCATGTGGGCCAGGAGCAGGCCGATCCGGCAACCGGAGCGCGTGCCGTCCCTATTTATCAGACCACCTCGTATGTATTTGATAATTGCGCGTCGGCGGCAGCCCGCTTTAATCTGACCGAATCCGGCAATATCTATGGCCGGTTGACCAATTCCACCCAAAGCGTGCTCGAAGAGCGTGTAGCGGCTTTGGAAGGCGGTGCAGCGGCCTTGGCAGTTGCTTCTGGAGCGGCAGCCATTGCCTATGCCATTCAGAATCTGGCTTTGGCAGGCGATCATGTGGTTTCGGCCAATACCATTTATGGAGGTACTTATAATCTGCTGGCCAATACCCTGCCTTTATCGGGAGTGACCACTACTTTTGTCGACCCGTCGGACATCAATAATTTCGAGCAGGCCATTCAGGAGAATACGAAGCTGATTTTTATCGAAACTTTAGGTAATCCGAATTCCAATATCATTGATATGGAAGCTGTGGCGGCAGTGGCCCATAAATATGGAATTCCGCTGGTTGTAGACAATACTTTTGGCACTCCGTATCTGATCCGTCCGTTGGAACACGGAGCAGACATTGTGGTGCATTCGGCCACCAAGTTTATCGGAGGTCACGGTACCAGTCTGGGAGGTATTATTGTAGATTCCGGTCGCTTTGACTGGAAAGCGTCCGGAAAGTTCCCGCAATTCACCGAGCCGGATCCGAGTTATCATGGAGTCCGCTTCGTAGATGCGGCTCCGGGACTGGCCTATATCACCCGTATCCGTGCCATTCTGCTGCGCGACACCGGTGCAGCCATCAGCCCGTTCAACGCTTTCCTGTTGTTGCAGGGAGTGGAAACTTTGTCCCTGCGTGTGGAGCGTCAGGTGGAAAATGCGTTGAAAATTGTTGCTTTCCTGCAGCAGCATCCTAAGGTAAAGACCGTAAATCACCCTTCGTTGCCGTCGCATCCTGATCATGCGCTTTACCGGCGTTATTTCCCGAAAGGAGCCGGATCTATCTTTACCTTTGAGATTGCGGGAGGAACAGCCGAGGCACACCGCTTTATCGATTCGTTGCAGATATTCTCATTGCTGGCCAATGTGGCCGATGTAAAATCGCTGGTGATCCATCCGGAAACGACAACCCATTCGCAGCTGACACCAGAGGAACTGGCTGAACAGCATATCACTTCGGGAACCATCCGTCTTTCTATCGGTACAGAGCATATTGATGATCTGATAGCCGATTTGGAGCAGGCCTTTGAACAGATCTGATCCTTTTTATTCTAAACCATACTTTAACTTTACTGATACAGCTTTATTTATGATAAAGCAAAAAGCCGCTTTAAGTCATACTCCGATACCGGAGAATTGCTTAAAGCGGCTTTTCTTTTCATATAACGGACTGAAAGCAGTCAGATATAATATTCCATCACATCCACAATTCCGGCCTGTACAGCGTAACGGACAGCTTCCTGAGCGTTGTTTACTTCCAGCTTGCGGAAAATGTTTTTACGGTGTGTCATGACGGTATAGACACTGGAATAGCGTTCGGCAGCAATTTCTTTGGTGGTTTTTCCCAATGACATGGCCTTCAGAATCTCTTTTTCTGTGGCTGTTAGTGGTGGCTTATCGGTTTTTTCCGCGGCTTCCATCCAGGCCAACAACTTGGTATTGGCAAATTGCCTTCCTTTACTGATTTCCGTGTAGGCTTGGCGCACTTCTTCGGTTGTTGAATCCTTGAGAAGGACGTGAAACTGCTTGCTGGTAAGCAACATGCGCCGGACAAATTCTTTGCTCAGGTTGTCACAGAAAAGCACAAAGTGTGCTTTGGGAAAGCGTTGGTTCAATACCAAAAGCTGTTCGGCGGTGAAGTTCATCAGGGTATAGTCCAAAAAAGTGATTGCTTCCGGGTAACGGATCAATTCCTGAATCAGTTGCTGATCTTCTTCGGGAGTGCATATGCAGGATGTTTCTGCGTATTGCTTCAGGATACTTTTCAATCCCTCACGGGTGATTTCCTGTTTGTCCAGAATAATAATGTCCATATAAGGGATGTGTTATTTGTTTTTCTTTGAACAGATGGCGTATTATCTGTTTATTTCCTGTTGAAAACTTCCGGAGATGTCCGTTTTATCGGATCATGACGATTTTGGCGACTACACTTTCATTACCTTCTTCGTTGGTAGCCATGACACTGTATACTCCGCTGGCTACACGTTTGCCTTGTTTGTCTCGTCCATTCCAGGTGAAGATACCTCCATTCGAAGTGCCCGAAGTGATAAGCTGACCATTGGAAGATGTAATCTTTACGCTACTATTGGCCGTCAGTCCCTTAATGGTGATATAGCCATTATATTCCGGTTTTACGGGGTTAGGATATGCTATAACCTGACTTTTTTCCAATTTATCTTCGGGTTCTGAAGCGTCGTTGTTATAAGAAACCAAGCCTTTGTCGGTGGCTATCATGACTTTTCCTGAATTCGGATTAATGGCAATGGAGTTGATAACATTGGAAACCAACGGTGAGTTGTCTGTAGTAAAATGGTAGATGGTTTCCAAACCATCGGCACTTACCAGATAGATTCCGCTGGTGGTACCAATCCATTTTCGGTTGGCCCCGTCAACGGCGATGGCTGTTACAGCAACATTGTTGAGAAGATAGTCTGCATAGTTGGTGCCATCATTTCTGGGTACTTTAATCTGAGTGTAGTGGAAATCACTGTTCATAAACTCATCCGGATTGGATATTACGAAAAGTCCCAGATTGGTACCGATCCATATTTCTCCGTTTTTATCTTCAGCCATACAATAGAATTGATCTGGTGTATATGTCGTACCGTCCTGATTGGTAATAGTTCCCCGGAAAATAGACTGATCGTCAGAGGCCACGTCAATGCTTTGGTTATAATCGAGCATATACATGCCCGGAGTATGTGTTCTTGAATTAATCCATATTCTACCCTTCCGATCGAACATGATAAAATCACAGGTCGGAAGTTTTTTCAGTTTGGCATCATAGATTTTTGTCCAGGTTCCGTCGGCTTTAATTACATTGATGATTGTGTCAACCTGGTTGTTGATAAACCAAAGGTTATTGTCTTGATCATAAATAGCGCCTGAAGTGCTGACAAAATGTTGAGGATTGGGATCCGCAGGGAGGATAGTAATCAACGGACTATTGTAGTAGGAATAGTGTTTCAGCAGATTACCATTCTGAAACTCATAGAGTCCCATGCGGGCAGAAGTTACAAAATGATGATTCGGATCTTTTGGATCTTGAGCTATGTTTACTGTATTGATATACGGAACACCGGTTGCAGAGGCAATGGCCGATCCGTCTTGAAAGTTTGTCCACTTATCTTGATCCAGATACATGACAGTGCCCTCGTAATCTATTCCATTATAGTTCAGATTTCCTCCGACAGCTAACAGACGGTCTTCGGTATAGTTGATAAAATTGAAGTAATTCCTTATCGGACTGTTGGGAATAATAGCTTCGCCGGCTACTTCCAACTGGTTTTGGCTGTTCAGTTTATAGGGTTGAAGACCACCATAGTCTAAACTGCCCCAAAAGGTGCCGTTTAGATAGCTTAGGTCTGTGAGAAAATTACTCTGGTTGATGATAATTCTTTCACCGCCGGCTTTAAACAGACAGATCTTGTTATTGCTTCCGGCAATCATCATGTTGTTGGAGGCATTCAGAATGTGAAAGTTACCCTCTTCAATTTTCTGAAACTGATTTTCGCTATCAGAAAGCTGGTATAGATATTCTGTCTTGTTGTTTCCATAAAGATGATTGTCGAAAACAAGCATTTCAGTAAAAACCAGATTAGTGGACAGATTCCAGTTTTTTTTGTCCAGCAGGTTTTGATTCATGTCTCCGGAATAGACTCCAGCTGCAGTTGCTGCATAGACTCTATTTTTATATATGGCAGCAGCATTGACCTGCTGATCCAATGAATAGGTATTGGAAATGATTTCTTTTTCCAGGTCCAGAAGCACTATTCCGAATCCGGTTGAAAGCAAAGCATACTTTCCGCTTACATTTACTGCGTAGATATCTTTGTTGTTGATATTTTTGTCTTTATACTGAGGAAGATTGATCACCGTTTCATCGTCTCGCAGAATATCGATATTCCCATCGGAATAAACGATGACCAGTTTCTTGACTTCCTCATTGTATTTGATAAAAGATATCTGAAACTCATTCAATAAATTTGTCTTGTCATAAAGATACAGCTCCTGATAATCGGGCTGGTACGAGATGAGGCTATTGTTACAAATAGAATATACTTTTTCCTTTCCGGATTCATTCTTCTGCGAATTATGATAAGAGGGATATATTTCCCATTGATACATTTTTTGTGCTTTAACAGGAAATACAAGCAAGCATCCGATAATCAAAAAGAAATGGAAAAATATTCTGTTCATAACGATAAGGTTTTATTTATTGAGCGAGATATTCACAAAGTTTTTTTACGGCATTGGCACGATGACTGATCTGGTTCTTGGCTTCATTTCCCATTTCGGCAAATGTTTCTGAAAAACCGTCCGGACGGAATATCGGATCATATCCAAATCCGCTGTCACCATGTTTTTCTTCGGTGATGCAACCATTGACAATACCTTCAAAGAGGCGGATTTCTCCCTGTTCGATAAAGGCAATGACAGTTCTGAAACGGGCTTTCCGATTGGTTTTGTCTTGCATTTCTGAAAGGAGTTTCTTCATGTTGGCTTCTGAATCGTGCCCTTCTCCGCCGGCATAGCGGGCGGAAAATACTCCGGGAGCTCCGTTCAGCGCTTCTACTTCCAGACCGGTATCATCGGCAAAGCAGTCCAGATGATAATGGTCATATACAAACTGCGCCTTGATTTGAGCATTTCCTTCCAGGGTATCTGCCGTTTCGGGAATATCTTCGTGACAATTGATATCATCCAAAGAAAGGATATCTATTTTTGATCCGAGGATGGCCCGGATTTCTTCCAGTTTATGCTTATTGTTTGTGGCAAAGACAAGTTTTCTTTTTTCCATGATTATTTTACTTTTATCTGATCAAATCCTTCACCGTAAACACCTACAACATTACTTTGGGATACGAAGGCTTTAGGATCAATCTGATTGATTAGTCTGAATATCAATACACTTTCTCTTCTTTTTGCCAGAATAACCAAAACTTTCTTGGGCTCCTTGCTATACCAGCCTTCTCCATAAAGTACGGTTACTCCACGCGATACATCATGACTGATTGCTGCTGCAATTTCATCATATTTGTTAGAGAAGATCAGGAACTGAACCGACTGCTTAGAAGAGTTCATTACATAGTCCAGCATCACGTTAGACACAACCAGAGTAAAGAAGCCAAACACCACTTTCTCCCAGTCTTGAAAAACGATGTAGCTGGAGGACACAATGATAAAGTCACATATCATCAGACTGCGTCCCATGGTGATATCTCTGTATTTGTTTACGATGGCGGCAATGATATCCGTTCCTCCGGTACTTCCGTTGTTCAGGAATACGATAGCCAGTCCGAATCCTTCCAGAGCACCACCGATTATTGCGGCCATGAAGGCCTGATCACCGACGATGCGGGGCAAGTTGCCCTGTTCGTCGGCAATCAGTTCCTGGAAGCCTGCAAGTAATAGGGTAAGAGCAATGATGGCATAGATGCTTTTGACGCAGAACTTAAAGCCCAGCACCTTGATAGCAGCTATGAGCAAAATAGAGTTGATGACCAGATAGGAATACTGTACTTTGATACCGGTGGCAAAGTAAATCAATGAAGAAATACCCGCTACACCTCCTGTGGTCACTTCATAGGGAAGCAAAAAAATGGTAACTCCCAGGGCATAACAAAGAAGCCCGATCATGATGAGCGCATAGTCTTTAATCTCTTGCCATGCATTAATCTTAAAGTGTTTCATTTTAATTTTATTTGGTTAAATCCATTTCCGTAAACACCCTCTGCCCTACTTGTTGAAACAAATGCATTCGGATCCACCTCATGAATCATACGCAGGATATGAATGGATTCATTCTTGTGTACAATGGTAATCAATACTTTTGTCGGTGTATGACTGTAATAGCCTTCACTGTCGATTACTGTTACCGAGTGGCTTGTTTCATTAATAATGCGTTCACTCAACTGAACATGGTCCTTGGTAAAGATGATAAACTGCACATCTTGCCGTGAACTGTTGACAATCATATCGAGCGTATAGTTGCAGATGACCAGAACTACATAGCCGAACACCACCATTCTCCAGCTGTCAAAGAAATAGTAGCAGGAAGAAATGGTCAGAATGTTGATGTAAATCATCACACGGCCCAGACTGATATTGCGGTACTTGGTCACGATGGCTGCCACGATATCCAATCCTCCGGTACTACCATTGTTGACAAATACCGTACCGATACCGAATCCGCAGATGATGGCTCCCAGCACGCAGGCCATGGAATCCTGTCCGGGACCGAGCAATTGCAGGAATTGTCCCTGATCGTCCTTCATGATGTTTTGTGCCACATCCAGGAAGAATGACAAGGCAAAGATGGCATACGTTGTTTTCAGTACAAAGCGATATCCCAGCTCCTTGATGGCAAATACCAGCAGGAACACGTTGGCGACACAATAAGATAACTGAATAGGAATGCCTGTCAAGTAATACAAAATGGCACACATACCCGTCAAGTCACCTGTTGTCATCTTGTAGGGCAGCAAGAATGCTGCCCAACCGATGGCATAACAAATCAATCCAAAGTTAATGGCTACGAAGTCTTTGGCTTCGGTCATTACAGCCGCTTTGGTCAATTTCTTCGGCTTTAGCTTTTTAATGTCGTTGAACATTGCTATTTGATTACGATGTTTACAATTCGTTTCGGAACAATGATCACTTTCACAATCTGCTTGCCGTCGATATACTTCTGAGTCTGTTCGTCTGCAAGGACGGTTTCCTCGATGGTCTTCTGGTCGGCATCTGCCGGGAAGTCCATGGTGAAGCGTGTCTTACCATTAAACGAAATACTCAGGCGCATATTGTCTTCTACCAGATATTTCTCGTTGAATTCCGGCCACTGTGCGTCACAAACCGTAGTGGTATGACCCAATTGCTCCCACAATTCTTCGGCGATGTGCGGAGCGAACGGAGCGATCAGTACCACGAGCTGCTCCAATACCTGCTTGTTCTTGCACTTCAGCTGTCCCAGTTCGTTCACACAGATCATGAACGCACTGATTGAAGTATTGTATGAGAAGGCCTCAATGTCGGCGCTTACTTTCTTGATCAGCTTATGCAAAGACTTCAGTTCTTCTTTGGTAGCCTCGCCTTCTTCCGGCAGGAACTTACCGTCACGGCTGAAGTAGAGCGACCAGAATTTCTTCAGGAAGCGGTGGCATCCGTCAATACCGTTGGTATCCCAAGGCTTGCTCTGCTCTACCGGACCCAGGAACATTTCGTACAGACGCAGGGTATCGGCACCGAACTTCTCGACAATCATATCTGGATTGACCACATTGAACATACTCTTACTCATCTTTTCAATGGCCCATCCGCAGATGTACTTGCCGTCTTCGAGGATAAATTCGGCGTTATTGTATTCCGGACGCCAGCTCTTGAAGGCTTCTACGTCCAGCACGTCGTTTGTCACGATGTTCACATCCACGTGCAGCGGTGTAGTGTCGTACTGATCCTTCAGACCCAGAGAAACGAATGTATTAGTATCCTTGATACGATATACAAAGTTGCTTCGTCCCTGAATCATACCCTGGTTCACCAACTTCTGGAACGGCTCTTCCTTCACACTGTAACCGTAGTCATAGAGGAACTTGTTCCAGAAACGGCTGTAGATCAAGTGACCGGTAGCATGCTCTGTACCGCCCACATACAGGTCTACATTCTGCCAGTAAGCGTCTACCTTCGGATCAACAAGCGCTTTGTCGTTCTTCGGATCCATATAGCGCAGGTAGTAAGCCGAACTTCCGGCGAATCCAGGCATGGTGTTCAATTCCAACGGGAAGATGGTCTTGTTGTCGATCAGTTCGTTGGCTACCACCTTGTTGTTTACGGTGTCCCAAGCCCAGTTTGTAGCGTGTCCCAATGGAGGCTCACCGGTTTCGGTAGGCAGGAATTTGCTTACTTCCGGCAATTCCAGAGGCAGACAGTTTTCCGGAATCATATAAGGCATGTTGTCCTTGTAATATACTGGGAACGGCTCGCCCCAATAGCGCTGGCGGCTGAAGATGGCATCACGCAGACGGAAGTTCACCTTCACGCGTCCTAAGTTGTGTTCCTTTACATATTTCTTGGTGGCAGCGATGGCCTCTTTCACAGTCAGACCGTTCAGAGAGAAGTCGATATAAGGAGTCACTCCCTCTTTCGGTGAGTTGGTTACGATACCTTCCTTGGCATCGAAGCTCTCTTCGCTCACATCGCATCCCTCAACCAATGGAACGATCGGCAGGTTGAAATGCTTGGCAAAAGCATAGTCGCGGCTGTCGTGTGCCGGAACGGCCATGATGGCACCGGTACCATAACCAGCCAATACATAGTCGCTGATCCAGATCGGATTAGCCTCTCCTGTAAACGGATTGATGGCGTAAGAACCGGAGAACACACCGGTTACACGGCGGTCGGCAATACGCTCACGCTCGGTACGCTTCTTGGTTGCCTCGAGATAAGCCTCCACTTCGGCCTTCTGCTCGGCTGTAGTAACCAGCGGAACCAGCTCACTTTCCGGAGCGAGAACCATAAAGGTCACACCGAACATGGTGTCCGCTCGGGTGGTAAAGATGGTGAATGAACGGTCGCTGTCCTTGATCTTGAACTCCACTTCAGTACCCTCTGAGCGGCCGATCCAGTTACGCTGAGTCTCTTTCAGAGAGTCGGTCCAGTCGATGGTATCCAGTCCGTCGAGCAGTCTTTGTGCATAAGCGCTGACACGCAGACACCACTGGCGCATCTTTTTCTGGACTACCGGATAACCTCCACGCTCAGAAACACCGTCCACTACCTCATCGTTGGCCAATACGGTTCCCAGTTTCGGGCACCAGTTTACCATTGTCTCGCCCAGATAGGCAATACGGTAATTCATCAAAGTTTCCTGCTGCTGCTTTTCGCTCATGGCTTTCCACTCGTCGGCAGTAAAGGTGAGTTCCTCACTGCAAGCCACGTTCAAGCCTTCCGTACCCTGCTGTTCGAAGTGAGCAACCAGTTTTTCGATAGGCTGTGCCTTCTGGCAGTCATTGCAATAGAAGCTTCCGAACATTTTTTGGAAAGCCCACTGCGTCCAGTGATAATAGTTCGGTTCGCAGGTTCTGATCTCACGGTCCCAGTCAAAGCAGAAACCGATTTTGTCCAGCTGCTCGCGGTAACGGTTGATGTTGGCGGCTGTTGTGATGGCCGGATGCTGTCCGGTCTGGATGGCATACTGCTCGGCCGGCAGTCCGTAGGCGTCATAACCCATCGGGTTCAGCACGTTGAAGCCCTGCAGTCTTTTATATCTGGCATAAATGTCCGAAGCGATGTATCCCAGCGGGTGTCCCACATGAAGACCCGCTCCACTTGGATAAGGGAACATGTTCAGCACATAGAATTTCTTTTTCGATTCGTCTTCTGTCACTTTGTAAGTATGGTTCTCAACCCAGCGTTGATGCCATTTTTTTTCAATTTCTCTGAAATTGTATTCCATTGTGAGTTTTGTTTTATGATAATTATTATGTTGTCTGCAAATAATAGGGCGCACTCCCCTACTCGTTGATCCAGATATGCTCGATTTCGGCAACGATCACCTTATGCAGGTTGCCCTTCTTTTCTCCGTACCAGTTTTTCAGGATTTCCGGATCCAGAAAATCCGATTCGCGCATTTCTCCTTCATAGAGCTGCTGGCATTCCAGAGTCATGCGTGCCTGTTCGTAAGTGATGCCGTCGGTTTCCGTGAATACCGGTTTCAGTCCGGTTTCCTTTACCTTATCCAGGTCCCTACCCGATTTTGAGCCGCAGAAAGAATAAATTTTTCGTGCCTCTTCTTCCTTACCTAAGAAAGAAAGCGACAGTTTGCGGTTCTTTTTCAGAAATTCATAGGTGTATCTTTCCGGACGGACAAAGATAAAGGCTACGGGTTTGTTCCACAGCCACCCTATTCCACCCCATGAGGCAGTCATCATGTTAAAATCTTCTTTGGTGCCGCCGGTAACCAGCATCCATTCCTTACCGATTGTTTCAAAGATGTTTTCTTTGAATTCAGAGGCTTCTATCTGTTTCATTTTTTCTTTTTATTAATAAGGTGCAAAGATATAAAAAAACTATTATCAAGAGCCTATTCTTGCTTTAAAAACGATGCGCCGACGGCTTATAAATTTTCATGTTTCGAAAGAAAATGAAGTTTTGCTTGACATAGGTCAAGAAATAGTACGTTTTTTTCTAATTTCGCTTGCTTTTTTTTCTGGATTTTGAATTTAGCCATACCTTTGCAGTGTTCAAAGGAACAACAAGAGAAATTAAGGAAAAAGATTGTTAGTATATTGATAATTAGTAAATTGTCATTGTAGGGATACAGTGGAATTTAATGTTTAGGGTTTTAAAGAAAAATTGAGAGATTTAGGATTGATTGTCGGGGCGCTTTTAAAGTGGTCCCGTTTTTTATTTTTATGAATCTCTACAAAAAAGCCACAACTTGCATCTTCCCGGTTTCGGGAAGATTATTTTTTTGTAATTTTGCGCGAACTTATTTTATAAATCACTTGGTTATGGCAAAAGACGGGCTCACCCCCATGATGAAGCAGTTCTATGATTTGAAGGCAAAGCATCCCGATGCGGTGCTGCTTTTTCGCTGTGGCGACTTTTATGAAACCTACAGCAGCGATGCCGTTTCTGCTTCGGAAATATTAGGAATAACTCTTACAAAAAGAAATAACGGAGGCAAGGGTGGGGAACCTATTGAAATGGCCGGTTTCCCGCATCATGCCTTGGACACTTATCTGCCCAAACTGATCCGGGCCGGAAAGCGTGTCGCTATTTGTGATCAGCTGGAAGATCCGAAGCTGACCAAGACACTGGTCAAGCGCGGCATCACGGAATTGGTTACCCCCGGTGTGGCTATGGGAGATAATGTATTGAATTATAAGGAAAACAATTTCTTGGCCGCAGTTCATTTCGGAAAGAACAACTGTGGCGTTTCTTTCCTGGATATCAGTACCGGTGAGTTCCTGACTGCTGAAGGAACCTTTGAATATATCGACAAACTGCTTGCCAATTTCTCTCCCAAGGAAGTGCTTTATGAGAGAGGTAAGCGAGGAATGTTTGAAGGGAACTTCGGAACAAAATATCTTACATTCGAGTTGGAGGACTGGGTATTTACCGAGATGACTGCCAACGAGAAGTTGCTGAAGCATTTTGAGGTGAAGAACCTGAAAGGTTTCGGAGTAGATCATCTCAAATCCGGAATCATTGCTTCGGGAGCCATTCTGCAATATCTGGAAATGACGCAGCACAGCCAGATCGGGCATATTACTTCGCTTTCCCGCATCGAGGAAGAGCGCTATGTGCGTCTGGATAAGTTCACGGTGCGCAATTTGGAGTTATTGGGTTCGATGAACGAAGGCGGAAATTCCTTGCTGAATGTTATTGACCGTACGATTACTCCGATGGGAGCCCGTTTGCTCAAGCGGTGGCTCATCTTTCCTTTGAAGGATGAAAAGCCCATTAACGAGCGTCTGGATGTAGTGGAATATTTCTTTAAAGATCTGGATTTCAGAGAAATTATAGAAGAGCAGTTGCATCTGATCGGAGATTTGGAGCGTATCATTTCCAAAGTTTCCGTGGGAAGAGTTTCTCCCCGTGATGTGGTTCAGTTGCGTGTGGCGCTTCAGGCCATCGAACCGATCAAGGCCGCTTGCGAGCAGGCAGAAGACCCTACATTGAAACGTATTGGCGAACAGCTCAATCTGTGCGCTTCCATCCGCGACCGCATAGCACGTGAAATCAAGGCCGATCCGCCTTTGCTGGTCAATAAGGGTGGGGTAATCGCCGAAGGAGTGAATGCCGAGCTTGACGAGTTGCGTCACATAGCCTACGAAGGCAAGGATTATCTGTTGCAGATTCAGCAGCGCGAAACCGAAGAAACCGGAATCCCCAGTTTGAAGATAGGTTATAATAATGTTTACGGATATTACCTAGAGGTACGAAATACTCATAAGGACAAAGTACCAGAGGGTTGGATCAGAAAACAAACCTTGGTCAATGCCGAGCGTTACATTACTCAAGAGCTGAAAGAATACGAGGAAAAGATATTGGGAGCCGAGGACAAGATTCTCTCTTTGGAGATGAAACTCTTCAATGATCTGATTCTTTCTTTGGCAGAATTTACTCCTGCCATTCAGATCAACGCCAATTTGATAGCCCGTCTGGACTGTCTGCTTTCTTTTGCTTTGGTAGCTCAGGAAAACAACTATATCCGTCCGCTTATTGAAGACAGCGATGCGCTGGAAATCATTCAGGGCCGTCATCCGGTTATCGAGAAGCAGCTGCCGGTAGGGGAGCGCTATGTGGCCAATGATGTTTATCTGGATTGCGACCAACAGCAGATAATCATCATTACGGGTCCGAATATGGCCGGTAAATCGGCTTTGCTCCGTCAGACCGCCCTGATCACTCTGATGGCACAGATCGGCTCTTTCGTGCCCGCAGAACGTGCCCGCATCGGTATGGTGGACAAGATTTTTACACGTGTGGGAGCCAGCGACAATATTTCTTTGGGCGAAAGTACCTTTATGGTGGAGATGAACGAGGCATCCAACATTCTGAACAACCTGTCGTCCAGAAGTCTGGTGCTTTTCGATGAATTGGGCCGTGGAACATCTACTTACGACGGCATCAGCATTGCCTGGGCCATTGTGGAGTATATCCATGAGAACAAGAAGGGTAGGGCACGTACGCTTTTTGCCACTCACTATCACGAACTGAATGAGATGGAGCAGATATTCCCCCGCATCAAGAACTATAATGTTTCCGTGCGCGAGGTAGACGGCAAGGTGATTTTCCTGCGTAAACTGGAGCGTGGCGGAAGCGAGCATTCCTTCGGTATTCATGTTGCCAAACTGGCCGGTATGCCTAAAAGTATCGTGAAGCGTGCTAATGTGATTCTGAAGGAATTGGAGTCGGGGAGTGGCAAGGAACAGCTGGCAACTTCCTTGAAAGAAGATCCCAAGAAAGCACAACCGGTTCAGCTCAGCCTGTTCCAGTTGGACGATCCGGTATTGTGTCAGGTGCGCGATGAGATTCTTCATCTCGATATCAATAATCTGACTCCGATAGAGGCCTTGAACAAACTGAACGAAATCAAGCGAATTGTGTTAGGAAGATAATTCTAAAACTCCAGAAATCGTTTTATTTAAATTATCGAGAGGTTTTAAACAAATGGTCCCGACGTTTTTCGAAAAACGTCGGGACCATTTGTTTGTATCTGCGAGGTTGGAATTTTCAGCCTTGTTAAATGAATTCTATTTTTGCCTCTTGTTTTCGTTCTTTTGAACTAAAAATTTTCCGTCTTTTGTGATTCCTTCAGCCTCATAACTCAGTATGGTTGTCTTGGAGTTATTGTAGAAACTGATGGTCTTGGTTTCTCCGGGCTTCAGCGTTATGTTCGGATTCCAATACAGGGTGCGTCGGTAATCCTTT
This sequence comes from uncultured bacterium, assembly GCA_905215575.1. GTDB lineage: Bacteria > Bacteroidota > Bacteroidia > Bacteroidales > Bacteroidaceae > Paraprevotella. The sequence goes on from CAJMQV010000012.1 coordinate 21,899, forward strand.
ACTTCAGGCAGCGGTTGCTTGGAATAATCCGGCGAATAGAAGGTGTCGCATACAGCAAATCCGTCCAGCAGAATCCAGCGGTCCCGATAAGTCTGCCTCTTTGCATCATTCGGGTATTTGTGCAGGTCAATCACCATATCTGGGATGTTGGACTGCTCATATTTCCAGCTGCTTCTTTCTCTGGGGCAGTAATCTGTGTAGAAATAGAGTTTGTCCAGATAAGCCAAGGTGCGGTAGCTTTCAATTTCTTTTTTCCCACCGAAGGCTGGATCAAACATCTCTGTATTTGTTTTATCCGGATGGATCTTCTTTTCAATATATACATAATCCGGTTTCCCGTTAATGGCTTTTCCGTCATAACGTACCTGAATGAAGTAATCCGGTTTCTCTACTCCCATATCTCCTATATAGCAAAAAGAGGTTATATTGGGAATAAATCCTCTTCGGGCTATAGCGTTTTCCGCACCTTTACTTGGTGGATATTTACGGTCTATGATATATCCGGTTAGATCAGCTTTGGTATTATTGGGTCTGACGAATCTTGCCAGTTCTGTTAATTCAAGGGAGTCTGTGGTAGCATCCCGATATAATCCGTTGAATCCGAACCTTCCAGTATTCATGCCGAGATCAATCTGTCGGTTGAATGCATCGTATGCATGGACCACAAAGGCGGGTTTGCTGCTGTCCAGTTTTCTGAGTCCCCCTCTTTTGGTGCGTACGGTAAGTGTAGGTAATATTCCGTCTTTGATGCTTCCGTCAAAGGATGCTTTTTCAAAAGGATCTTCCGGACTGCAGGTCTGGTAGTAGCTATAGGGCAGAGGCCACAAGGGAAAGAAATGATCCAGCTTGACATAATAGTCGGGATAAGCCAGTTCATCCCCGAAATTATTGTATTTGTTTTCCAGTTTGTTGAAGAAACGTTTGATGACTCCCTGCTTTTCCTTCTCTTTCTTTTCCTCTTCTTCGGTTTTGTCTGACGCATTCATAAAGAGTACTGCCTTTCCGAAGAAACGTGGAGTGGGCAGATAGAAGTATCCGAATTCCGTTTTCTGCCGGGTTTCCACCAAGGTTGTGTCCTGCACATAGTCGGCACTGAGCCATACTTCATGGCCGAGAGTGGGGTAATTCTTCCGGTAATATTCTTCCGCTTCTTCCTTGTTCTCCTTTTTGATCCTTGCATATTTAGCCAGAATCTCATCCTTGTCATAATTTGACTTACCATCTAGTTTATTGAATGGGTATACAGCCCCGGCAATGGTCTGATATTTCTCCGGCAGATAGCGTATGGAGAAATCTGTTTTTGCGGCGAGATCATTCCATTTCCATCTTCTCCATCCCTGCACCAGCAGCAGGTTATCTAATGCCTTCCGGTGTGTGGAGTCATCTTTCTCGAAGTAGTATCCGGGCCTTTCCACGAATCCCCTGATTTCGCTTGCCAGCAGCATTTCCGTGAGCATGGTTCCGTCATCGTAGATGCTTTCGTCTGCGGCATCATCCTTCACGGAAAGTGAAAGGTGTGCCGTAGTCCGGATATCCGGTGCTTTCAGACTCAGGGTTACAGGTTCAAAGGGCTTGTATTCCTCCTTGATACCTTCGAGCACCAGATTCTGTCTGTCCGGATTCAGGTCCTTTCCTTCCGGCCAAACAAAGAAGAGTCTGTCGGCAAAGACTTCCCCTTTGGCATCAAACAGAATAATCTGGTTAACGCCAGTAGGTAGTGATTCTGTGGGAAGACTGATATATTTGGATATGCCTTTTCTGACGGTTATTTCCTTGCTGTATTCCATGATCCCGTCGTGCATGATATGTATCCCCAAGGGAAAGTTTTCGGGCAGTCCGGCCGTATTTGTACGGATACGGATACTGTCCGGTGCGCTCTCCAAAGAAAGGGCGCATCCCCTTTCTTGAATCTCCGGCAGCGGAAAGGTGTATTCTTTCTCTCCGCTTCGTACAACCGCCTCATATTCTGTTTCTTTCTTTAAGGGTGGCAACAGGATGCTTCCCCTTCCGGCGTATTGCGGTTGGGTGCGTAATATCTCCTTTCCGGTTTTGCTTTCTCTGAATACGACTTCCAGGTTCAGATGTTTTCCCTGATTGTCGGCCAGATCAAAGGCAAGGGTGCAGGGTACGCCCTGTATGAGGTTACCTCCTTCGGGAAATAGGGAGAGTATGGGGACATTCTTTTCCCCGCTCTTCTTGTAATATCTTCTCATGGGTCGCATGGTCATGTTCTTTTCATACACTCCTGCCTCCTGAGGTTTGTCATAAACGGGCACGACCCTACTGTAAATCTTTTCGTACTCGGTGAAGAAGTCCTTCATCATTCCCTTGTTATAGAAGGCGTTGGCATACATGTTTTTGAGCCCCCAATCTAACTCCGTCTGGTATCTTCCCCAGTTCAGCATCCATCTGGTGTATGCCCTGACCTCATAATATCCTCCGTAGAGCGAGTCCTGAAGTGCAAAGTTTCCGAATCCTATTGTATCGTTTTCGAGAGGTATCTGTTGTCTTTCTACAAGATATCCGTCGGGTGTCATGAGTTCCACATACAGAATGCGACTCAGGTCTGTAGGCACTTTCCGGTCCGTTCTGACCACATATGCCTTGTACCAGATGGTATCTCCCAGAAAATAGCAGTTGTTGTCCAGATGCAGGTATACTTTTTCCTGAGGGAAAGCCTTTCCGGTGTTTTGTACGGTTTGTGTCCAATGTATCAAATCGTTTTTTTGTCCCCATATGGTATTGTTTACAAGTATAAGGGAAAAAATAATTAATATCTTTTTCATGGTTCCTTTTATAAAAATAAATATAATTCTATCGTTATAGGTACAAAAAATATGCCAAACTATAAATACTTTATTTTTAGGCTTTTGTTGTTTTTCTTCTTTCTTTTTTTGTGCGAAAACGCACAAAAATCGTGCGAAAGCGCACGGTAAAAGCGGATTAATAAATATAGAGGCTTGTTCTTAATGAAAATTTATACACTTGTAAATATACAAAAAAACATATCCTGTCAGACAGACTGAGGATATGTTTTTTCATGATTATTTAAAAGAATAGAATAGTTGTTACTGTTTGGTTGAAGTGTCCGATTCGGATAAGATATCGTTCACTAAATGTTCCAATCCCAAGGCTCGTGCTACTCCCATACCATAATTTTCATCGGCTTTCATGCAGTTTCTGATATGGCGGAGTTTGATTTCTTCCGGAATATCTCCCATGGCGCGGGCGGTGTTCTCAAACAACACCTGCTGTTGTTCCGGAGTCATCAGGCGGAACAGGGCTCTGGGCTGTGAATAGTAGTCGCAGTCATCTTCACGGTAGTCCCATTGATAAGCGCTGCCATCCAGTTCCAATGGTGGCTCCTTATACTCATTCTGGTCTTTCCATTCTCCGTAACTGTTCGGTTCATACCCTAAAGTGCCACCATGATTACCGTCCACACGCATCTGTCCGTCGCGGTGATACATATTCAGGAAAGGACAACGGCTGCGGTTCACCGGAATCTGATAGTGGTTCACTCCCAAACGATAACGTTGGGCATCTCCATAAGAGAAGAGTCGGCCTTGCAGCATACGGTCGGGTGAAAAGCCGATTCCCGGTACCACATTAGCAGGATTGAAAGCCGCCTGCTCTACATCTGCAAAATAATTCTCCGGGTTACGGTTCAGTTCCAGAATACCAACTTCTATCAACGGGAACTCTTTTTGCGACCATACCTTGGTCAGATCAAACGGGTTGTAAGGCATCTGTTTGGCCTGCTCCTCGGTCATAATCTGCACATACATCTTCCATTTTGGGAAATCTCCCTTTTCGATGCTTTCAAACAAGTCGCGCTGATGGCTTTCACGATCCTTGCCGATCAGAGCTTCAGCTTCTTGGTCTGTGAGATTCTTGATGCCCTGTTGTGTCAACAGATGGAATTTCACCCAATGACGTACGCCTTCGGCGTTGATAAACGAGAAGGTATGACTGCCATAACCATGCATGTGACGGTAAGAATAAGGGATACCGCGGTCGCTCATGGTGATGGTTACCTGATGAAGGGCTTCAGGCAGCAAGGTCCAGAAATCCCAGTTATTGCGGGCGCTGCGCATATTGGTACGTGGATCTCGCTTCACCGCATGATTCAGATCCGGGAATTTCAGCGGGTCGCGCAGGAAGAATACCGGGGTATTGTTGCCCACCAGATCCCAGTTTCCTTCCTCGGTGTAGAATTTGATGGCAAAGCCGCGGATGTCTCTTTCCGCGTCGGCCGCACCACGTTCTCCGGCCACGGTAGAGAAGCGGACAAAGAGTTCGGTTTTCTTTCCGATTTCCGAGAAAATGGCTGCTTTGGTGTAACGTGTGATGTCGTGTGTTACGGTAAAGGTTCCGAACGCACCCGAGCCTTTGGCGTGCATACGTCTTTCCGGAATGACTTCACGGTCAAAGTGAGCTAATTTTTCGAGGAACCATACATCCTGAAGAAGCATCGGACCACGACGTCCGGCAGTGGCAACATTCTGATTGTCGGCTATTGGTGCTCCAGAAGCGCTAGTTAGTTTTTTATTCTCCATATTACTCCATTTTAAAAGTTAAATCTCTTGTTTCTAATGAACTGATCCAGAATCTGTTTGTCCTTTTCAGTCAGTCGTCCGGTTTTTGATTTCAGTTCCGGAGAATGGCTTTTGCGGGGAATCTGCATCACCTTTTTCATCTTTCGGAACATGCTTCCCGTGTGAATCTTGTAGGTGGTGAAAAACAGAGTCTGCTCTGCGGGTATGATGCCGGCAATCGGTCGGCTCAGATCCACCCATGTGCGGTGCGGATGCTGTCCCACGACAAACCAACCACAAGTCCAGCATCCTGTAATCAGCAAGTCTGTGTCCCGAATGCGTTCCGGCTTGAAGTCGGATAAGGAACTTAGGCTTACATTCCATCCCTTAGACCATAGATACATGGCGATTTCGCGGGCATAACCGGCAGTTTTTCCTTTATGACTATAATAGACAACGGTTGCTTTCATCCTTTTAATTGATAATTTCACAAATGTATAATGAGTACAAAAAATATATTATATTTGCAGACCGCTATTTTTCGATAAGCCATATAGATGAAAACGATAAGTTGGGATGGAATTAAGACAGTTGAAATATTTTAAAGAGGCCTGTGAGTTGCAGAATTTCTCCGAGGCGGCCCGGGTGCTTCATATCTCTCAGAGCACACTTTCGCAGCAAATCAAGCAGTTAGAGGATGAACTGGATGTGTTGCTCTTTGACCGTATCGGCAAAAGAATTGTACCTACGGAAGCCGGAAAGGCTTTTTTGCCTTTTGCCTGCAAATCCATACAGGATGCCGAGGACGGCCGGCAGATTATCCGTGACCTGAAAGGCGTGGAGACGGGTACTCTGCATATTGGTGCTACACATAGCCTGGTTCCTCTGCTTATTGCGGCCATCAATCGTTTTTCAGAAAGCCATCCCAAAGTAAAAATAATGGTTACTATCGGCACTTCATCGCAAATGATGGAGAGTTTAAAAAGTAATGCTTTGGATTTTGTATTGTCTTTTGATGCGGAAGAGGAGTGGAAGGAGATGGAGCGTCTTGCCTTGTTTACTTCGCATCTTTTTGTGGTTGTGCATCGTACGCACCCTTTTGCCGGATTTTCTTCCATAACGCTCAAAAAACTGCAGCAGCTTGCTTTTATTTTACCGGAGAAAGGTTTTGCCACACGCAAGAAAGTGGATGCAATTTGTCATCGTAACGGGTTGGAGTTGCAGGTCGGCATTGAAATCAATGATGTGCACACCATTTTACATATGCTTGCCGGAGGAAAATGGGCTACGATGACGAGTGAAGCTGCGGTTCATGGAGAACCGAATCTGGTTTGTATTCCGATTTTATGTGCCGACCAGACGACTTCTAAGGCTTGTTTGTTCTGGCCTCAGGGCATTTATCGCAAGAACTCTGCTTTGGCTTTTGCCTCCTGTTTGCAAGAAATAACGGCAGGATAGGGGAGAGAGCTTTTGATAAAAAATATAGCCATATCCAAAGCGTAAATGCCGGATATGGCTATATTAGTATAGTTTTTAGTGTTATTTTCTGAACTGCGGTTCGCCGAGTTTGCGGCAAAGCTTACCGCCCACCATGCAATATACCCCTAAGATAATGAATGGGATACTGAGCAACTGACCCATATTCAGCAACATATTGGCTTCGAAAGCCTCTTGAACTTCCTTGGTAAACTCTAAAAGGAAGCGTGCTGTAAAGATGGTTGTCAGGCAGAATCCGAAGAAGAAACCGCTGCCCACCTGTTCCGGACGTTTCTTATACAGGTACAGACCGATGAAGAAAAAGGCCAGATAGCAGAGTGCTTCATACAGCTGTCCCGGATGACGCGGGAGCATGTCCACACGTTCAAAGATAAAAGCCCAAGGAACTGTGGTAGGGTCTCCGATAATTTCGGAATTCATCAGATTTCCCATACGGATGAAGAAGGCACAGATCGGAGTGGCTATGGCAATGTTGTCCAAAATACGCATCAGGTTGATTTTGGTTTTGCGCACATACAGCCACAAGGCAATCATCAGACCGAGGGTTCCTCCGTGGCTGGCCAGTCCTTCGTAGCCGGTAAACACCCATCCGTTCATGGTGTGGCGCATGGGCAGAATCATTTCCAGAGGATGGCTCAGGAAATATCCCGGTTCGTAGAACAGACAGTGACCCAGGCGGGCACCGATCAGGATACCGAAGAAGCAGTAAAAGAAGAGAGGCTCAAACAACTCTTCCTTGATATTTTGCTTCTTATAGAGTTTCTGCACAATCACATAGCAGGCCAGAAGGCCTAAGCACCAGCAGATGGAATACCAGCGGATACTGAGGCCGCCGATGTGGAATGCCTCCACCGGAGGATTCCACAGAATATACTGGAGGGCAGTCATGGTCTTGCGGATTATACGTTAAAGCGGAAGTGCATGATGTCGCCGTCCTGCACCACGTAGTCTTTACCCTCTACGCTCATCTTTCCAGCCTCGCGTACGGCTGTTTCCGAGCCATACTTGATGTAGTCCTCATATTTGATGACTTCTGCGCGGATAAAGCCTTTTTCGAAGTCTGTGTGGATCACACCGGCACACTGAGGAGCCTTCCATCCGCGACGGAATGTCCAGGCGCGTACCTCCATCTTTCCGGCAGTGATGTAAGTCTGCAGGTTGAGCAGATGATAGATTGCCTTGATCAGACGGTCGCAACCAGACTCTTTCAGACCGATATCTTCCAGAAACATCTGCTTCTCTTCATAGCTTTCCAGCTCAGAGATGTCCGCTTCAGTCTGTGCGGAGATGGTCAGCAATTCCGCGTTCTCGTCCTTGATGGCTTCGCGTACTGCCTCTACATATTTATTGCCGTTGGCAGCAGACTTGTCGTCTACGTTGCACACGTAAAGTACCGGTTTGGTTGTCAGCAGGAACAGATTCTTGGCTGCAGCAACCTCCTCATCGGTGTCGAAAGATACGGTACGGGCCGATTTTCCTTTCAGCAGGGCTTCCTGATACTTCAGCAATACTTCGTATTCAATCTTTGCCTGCTTGTCGCCACCCACTTTGGCAATCTTTTCTACACGTTTGATGCGGTTCTCTACAGTTTCCAGGTCCTTGAGCTGGAGCTCGGTGTCGATGATTTCCTTGTCGCGCACCGGGTCTACAGAACCGTCTACATGCACGATATTATCGTTGTCAAAACATCTCAATACGTGGATGATGGCATCCGTTTCGCGGATGTTACCCAAGAACTGGTTACCCAATCCTTCGCCCTTGCTGGCACCCTTTACCAGTCCGGCGATATCTACAATCTCGCAAGTGGCCGGTACGATACGGTCCGGATTGATCAGTTCGGCCAGCTTGGTGAGTCGTTCATCGGGAACGGAGATCTGTCCCAGCTGGGCGTCGATGGTACAGAACGGGAAGTTTGCTGCTTGTGCCTTTGCACTGGACAAGCAATTGAATAGGGTAGACTTGCCCACATTCGGGAGGCCTACGATACCTGCTTTTAATGCCATAATGTTATTTTGTTTTTAATGATATGCTTTTGTTTCCAAACAATTTGCAAAATTAAGAATAAATCCCGTATACAGAAAATGCTTCTCCGTATTTCTGCCGGAGAAGCATTTTGTCAATGGGCTTCAAGCCAGTTTTTTCCCCATCCGTAGTCGGCTTCGAGAGGTACCAGCATGGAGTAGGCGTTCTCCATTTCCTCGATGACAATCTGTTGTACTTTTTCCTTTTCTTCGGGGTAGACACTGAAGTTCAATTCATCGTGTACCTGCAGGATCATCTTGGAGCGCAACTGCTCTTCCCGGAAGCGGCGGTAGATGCGGATCATGGCAATCTTGATGATATCGGCCGCGCTTCCCTGAATCGGAGAGTTGATGGCGTTTCGTTCGGCATAACCGCGCACCACAGCGTTGTGGCTGTTGATGTCGCGCAGATGGCATTTGCGGTGGTATACGGTCTCGGTATATCCTTTTTCGCGTGCCATCTCAATGCTGCGGTTCATGTATTCCTTCACCTTGGGATAGGTCTGGAAATAGCCTTCAATAAGCTCTTTGGCTTCCGTACGGCTCACGCCCATACGTTCGGCCAGACCGAAGGCCGTGATGCCGTATATGATGCCGAAATTGGCTGTTTTGGCCTTGCTTCTTTCTTCTTTAGTCACCTCATCTAGCTCTTTCTTGAAGATTTTCGCTGCGGTGGCCGCATGGATATCCTGTCCGTTGCGGAAAGCTTCGATCATGTGTTCGTCGCCGCTCAGATGCGCCATGATGCGCAGTTCGATCTGTGAATAGTCTGCCGAGAAGAACAGACAACCTTCTTCGGGAATGAACGCCTTGCGGATTTCCTTGCCATATTCGTTGCGTACAGGAATATTCTGCAGGTTCGGATTGCTGCTGCTCAGACGTCCTGTGGTGGTGATGGTCTGGTTGAATGAGGTGTGGATATGTCCGGTGACCGGATTTACCAGCTTCGGTAAGGCATCAATATAAGTGCCCAACAGCTTTTTAAGGCCACGGTGCTCCAGAATCTTTTCTACTACCGGATGCTTGGTGCGCAGACTTTCCAAAACCTCTTCCGAGGTGACGTATTGTCCCGTTTTGGTCTTCTTGGGCTTGTCTACGATTTTCAGACGGTCGAACAACACTTCGCCTACCTGTTTCGGTGAGGCGATATTAAAATCCGTTCCGGCCAGTTCGTGGATTTCCTTTTCTATGCGGTTCATCTCCTCGGTATAGAGGCGTGACGTTTCCTTCAAGCCTTCACGGTCGATGCATACACCGTTACGTTCCATATAGGCCAGTACCGGCATCAATGGCATTTCGATTTCCCAGAACAGGCGGTCGCAGTCGTTTTCCTTCAGCAGCGGTTCCAGCACATTCTTCAGCTTGAGTGTCACATCGGCATCCTCGCACGCATATTCATATACGGCAGTAGGAGGGAGGTCGGCCATATTCTTCTGGTTCTTTCCCTTGCTGCCGATCAGTTCTTCTATGTGGATGGTCTGGTAGTTCAGATAAACTTCTGCCAGATAGTCCATGCCATGATGCAGTTCCGGTTGGAGCAGATAGTGGGCAATCATGGTGTCGAAAATCTTTCCTTTCAGTTCCACACCATAATTTTGCAGCACCAACAGGTCGTATTTGATATTTTGACCAATTTTTAGAATATTTTCATTTTCATAAACTGGTTTAAATTCATTAACTATTTTTTGAGCTTCTTCATCATTTTGTGGTATCGGCACATAAAATGCCTGATTTTCGCGAATGCTGAAGCTCAACCCCACGAGTTTTACCGAGATTGGGTCCGTTCCGGTGGTTTCCGTATCCAGACTGAGAAAATTATTTGTCAAGAATAAATCAATAATTCCCTTTCTTTTCTCTTCTGTATCAATAAGTTGATAGTCAAAATCAGCCTTATTATACTTCGTGAGACTTGAATTTTTGGATTCTTCTTGGGGATTGGCCGTAAAATTTGCAAAGAGAGTGCCCTGAAAAAGGTCAGCTACCGGCTGTTGAGTTTCCTTTTTGAATTTTCGATCGAGCAGGGTGCGGAATTCCAGTTCTTCGAACAGGCTGCGCAATTTCTCCTCGTCGGCATCTTCTTTCTTCAGTTGCTCCATATCGAGTTCGATAGGTACGTCCGTTTTGATGGTGGCCAGGAATTTTGAAAACTCAATTTGTTCGCGGTTGGTTTCGATTTTGGTTTTCAGCGCTCCCTTCAGCTGATCGGTTCCCGCGAGCAGGTTTTCGATGCTGCCGAACTGCTGGATCAGTTTGGTGGCTGTTTTCTCACCCACACCCGGGCAGCCTGGAATGTTATCGGCCGAGTCACCCATCAGTCCCAGCATGTCGATAACCTGAGCAGGCGAGGAGAGGCCGTATTTCTCTTTTACCTCTTCTACGCCCAAAACTTCAAATTCCTTGTCACCGTATTTTGGGCGGTACATTTTGACGTGTTCCGTCACCAGCTGTCCGTAATCCTTGTCCGGAGTCATCATGAAAGTATCCACACCGCGGGCGTCAGCCTGGCGTGCCAGCGTACCGATAACATCGTCGGCCTCATAGCCCGGCACCTCCAGAATAGGAATACGATATGCGCGGATGATATCCTTTATATACGGTACAGCGGTACGTATTCCTTCGGGAGTTTCTTCGCGCTGTGCCTTATATTGTTCGTAGGCTTCGTGTCGGAAAGTAGGTCCGGCAGGGTCGAAGGCAATGCCGATGTGCGAAGGCTGCTCTTTGTTGAGCACCTCTTCCAGTGTGTTGACAAAGCCCAGGATGGCCGATGTGTTCAGACCTTTGGAGTTGATACGGGGATTTTTTATAAAAGCGTAATATGCTCTGTAAATTAAAGCATAGGCATCCAATAAGAATAATTTCTCCATATTATTGATATATTTCTCCGTAAAATTACATAAAAAATATGAGTTGCTTTTGATTTTTATGTAATTTTGTGGTTATAAATTAGCCGATTATATGGACGTTTTATCACAGATCAGAAAACCGATTGAAGCAGAACTTGAGTCATTCAAGAATCTGTTTGATTTTACTTTGCAGCACCGGAATCCTCTTTTGGAGACAGCTCTGCGCCACGTTTTGGGGCGTAAGGGGAAGATGATGCGTCCCATATTACTGTTTCTGGCCGCCAAAAAATGCGGTCCGGTTACCGATCAGGCTTTGCATGCCGCAGTGAGTCTGGAGATGCTTCATACGGCCAGTCTGGTGCATGATGACGTGGTAGACGAGAGCGCCGAGCGTCGCGGACAGAAATCTGTAAATGCCTTGTTGGATAATAAAGCCGCGGTGCTGGTAGGCGATTACATGCTTTCTACGGCACTGAAGCACGCCGCGCTGACCGGAAATATCCGGGTGGTGGAACTGATATCCTGGTTGGGCCAGGCTTTGTCCGACGGTGAGTTGCAGCAGTTGGCCAACATTCAGTCGGAAGAGATTTCCGAAGAGCAGTATTTTGAGGTGATCCGCAAAAAAACGGCATCCTTGTTTGCCGTAAGCGCACAGATAGGAGCCATGCTGGCAGGAGGATCTGAAGAGGATGTTGAGAAAGCCCGTCTGTTCGGTGAATATATCGGTTTATGTTTCCAGATACGAGATGATATCTTTGACTATTATACGGATCAGGAAGTAGGCAAGCCTACCGGAAATGACATGAAAGAGGGAAAGCTCACTCTGCCGGTGATTTATTCCGTATTGAAGTCAGACGATGAACAGTGGAAACAGCTGGCTTATAAGGTACGCTCCAGAACGGCCAATGACGAGGAAATCGCGGCTTTGGTAGGGTTTACCAAGGAATCCGGTGGAATAGAGTATGCCCGCCAGAAAATGGAGGAAATCCGCCAGACAGCCTTCAGCTTGTTGGGAGAAAACGGAGATGAAGCCGTAAACGACGCTCTCCGCCTGTATCTGGATTTTGTTCTGAAGCGTGTTTCCTGACCAAGGATTTTTGTGGAAAAGGATAGAGGATTTTATTACTCGATTATAACGCAAAAAGAAGAGGGTGTGTCAAAATACCCTCTTGATAACAGAAGATCGCTATATAGCCGAAC
>CAJMQV010000013.1 GCA_905215575.1 uncultured bacterium
GAATCCGCAGATTGAGATTGTGGCTGTAGAGCCGGCATCATCCCCGTTGATTACTGAAGGCAAGGCCGGACCGCACAAGTTGCAGGGTATCGGTGCCAACTTTATTCCCGAGAATTATGACGCGTCGGTGGTGGACCGTGTGCTGACCGTGACAGACGATGATTCCATCCGTACCGCCCGTGAGCTGGCTGCCGAAGAAGGAATTCTGGCCGGTATCACTTCCGGCACGGCGGTTTATGCAGCCCGCATGTTGGCGCAGGAGCCGGCTTATGCCGGAAAGCGCATCGTGGTTGTTCTGCCGGATACCGGTGAGCGCTATCTCTCCACTTATGAATTTGATTTTGAAAATTATCCTTTATGAAAATAGAATTAGGTAAGATAAACCATTTGAAGGTTGTCAAGAAGGTTGATTTCGGCTTTTATCTCGACGGAGGGGTGGAAGGCGAGATTCTGCTTCCGCTCAAGCTAGCTCCGCAAGGATGCAAGATTGGCGATGAACTGGATGTATTCCTCTATCTCGATAGTGAGGAGCGCCTGATTGCCACCACAGAAACCCCTAAGGCGATGGTGGGCGATTTTGCTTATCTTCAGGTGGCCTGGGTGAATAACTTCGGAGCTTTTCTTGACTGGGGACTGCTGAAAGACCTGTTTGTTCCTTTCCGTGAACAGAAAATGAAGATGCAGAAAGGACAGAGCTATATCGTGCACCTTCATGTGGACGAAGACAGCTATCGCATCATGGCTTCGGCCAAGGTGGAGCGCTATCTCTCCAAGGAAATGCCACCTTATAAGCCTGGAGCAGAAGTGGATGTGCTGGTATGGCAGAAAACCGATTTGGGATTTAAGGTCATTGTAGACAATCAGTTCAGCGGTCTGCTTTACGAAAACGAGCTTTTCCGCCCCTTGCATACCGGTGATCGTCTGCGTGGATACATCAAGCGCGTGCGTCCGGATGGAAAAATCGATGTGACCCTGCAACGTCAGGGAATGCATGCCGTGGACGATTTCTCGGAGGTATTGCTTCATCACTTGCAACTGAACGGTGGCAGCACGGTGTTGGGCGACAAGAGTCCGGCCGAGGAGATTTATTCCGTGTTCGGAGTGAGCAAGAAAGTGTTCAAGAAAGCCGTTGGCGATTTGTATAAGCGCCGCCTGATAGAGATTACTCCGGAGGGCTTGCGTCTTACTGACGAAGCTTCAGATTTATAAGAAAGTATCGGAAATCCTGAACGGTGCTTCCGATTTTAGAACAACAGCGATAAAGCAGGTGCTGAAAACAAGCACTTCTGCCTTATCGCTGTTTTTGTTTTTGTCACAGTAATTTTCTGGTACAGCATGCTACAATAGCTTCCGACATATTTGTGACATTCAGTTTCTGGAATAAAATTTTCTTTCTTTTTTTGATACTGCTTTCCGAGATCTGTAGCTGTTCTGCCAGTTCTTTTTCTGTATATCCCTGACTGGACAGGCAAATGATTTCCCGATCCTTATTGTTTAACTGAATTTGGTAATATTCCTCCCAATCTTTCTTTTCTTTATTCCATAAAAGTGTTTTATTTCCGAGTCGGGCAGTAATCAGGCCGATGTTTTTTTGATCTGTAAGTGATACTTTGCAGAGTGCCAGCTCAATCTGTTGCTTGCTATTCTTAACTAGAGGAATCAGAGTATGGTGGATAGGCAGGTAGATATTTCCACTTTTTATTCTGAAATCGTAGGAAATATAAATATCTTCTTCCAGATTTTCTTTTGAGAGTTTCTGGTAGCCGGAGAATCCTATTTCATTGACTTCGAATAGGAGTGGAAGATCTTCCGGATGTACATACCGGACATAGAAACTATATCCCAAGTCCATGAATTCACGTGGGCTAAGGCCGCATAGAAATAATGCATTTTCATGGACATAGACAAACTTCTTGTTTAATGAATCGATGATATAGAAACTCTGGTACTCATCAATAAGGATTCTTTTGATGAGATGGATCAGATGAGAATTTTGTGCTTGTAGATTAGAAGATGTTTCGTTACTTTCCTTCCAATGTTTTGATGAGTTATATATGTTTTTTATCATATATCTATAGCTTTTATTCTATTGTTTTTTGCGTATTATTGGATGGCATGCAAATATATGTATTATTTTTATATGCTATATATATTATATTGTTTTTTATTTATGCAAGTATGGGGGTTGATATATCTAAACCTTGATAACTTGCGAAACAGGCCTTACAGGTATACTTAAGTATACTTTTGTGAAAAAAGTTCAAAGAAAAATTTTTTGATAAAAAATGTATTTCTATCTTTGGACGAACAATAGAGTTAAAACCTCGTTTTAGACTCTAATTTTATAGAGTTACTTAGATTATTTGAGCCATGAAAGAGATTCAGAACGATTGCTGGGGCGGTATGAGAAAGTCGTACTTATTGCCCTTTGTATTATTTACTTTTATGTCATTTCCCTTTTCTGATGTTGAGGCTGCCCAGTCAGTTACTGTTACAACAGAAGCGCTAGCCGGTGTAAGCGCAGAAGACAAAGATTGGACCGAACCCTATTTCCCGGGAGGAACTCCTGCTGTATTGAATTATTTGTCTAAAAGCATCGTTTATCCGGCACAGGCTGTAACAGAGAAGATTGAAGGAAGAGTCATGTTGCAGTTTGTGGTCAGTAAGAGAGGACGCATTAAAGATGTAGAGGTTGTCAAGAGTGCTCATCCGTTGCTGGATGCCGAGGCGGTGCGTGTTCTTGAGCGCATGCCCAGATGGGTGCCAGGGAAGAAGGATGGAAAACCGATAAATGTGAAATATGCTCTTCCTGTGACTTTCAAGCTGAATAAATAGCAGATACAGATATAATCTTGGCTTTTATAAGCTGTTTTTATGTTTATTCTAATTTTAAATTATAGAGCCATGAAAAAGGAAAGACAAATCTTAAGATGGATGCAGGTACTGTTTTTATTAATGGTTACCAGTTCTGTTCAGGCATTCGGCCAATTGTGGAAAAAGCACATCTTTTCTTTCCAAAATTCCCCGGATTCCGTAACTTGTGTTTATAAAGCGGAGTCAAATGAACTGATCATATCCGGTTTTGATACGGATGGTAAGGGTACGTTCTATTTCTTGGGTGGTGATCCGCTGTCGCTCACCTGTTATCAACAGGACAAGCTGGTGTATCGGCGTCCTTTGGGTATCCGTTTCTCCGGTATGGTAAGTTTTCGTCTGATCAATGATTCCCTTTATCTGATTCATCGTGAGGATCACGCCCTGTATCGGATGCATCGTGACAATAAGGGAGCGATTGACTGTATTCCATTGAAAGCCGCCCCTTTTGAAAGATGTTTTATTGGCCCCAAACAATCCTTTACGCTGTCTTATTTAAAGAACAGTACAACCAGTGTGGACCAGGTTTACGATTTTCATCAGAATCTGCTTCGGGAATATTCTTATCCCACGGGAAAAAGTACACAGTATGATCCCGACTATCAGAATATTCCGGAATCCTGTTTGAACTTTTATGGACGTTATCAGGGAAACCGCCTTTTCCTTACCGATTATGCTACGGTTGCTCTGATAGATGATTCCGGTAAAACAGTTCGGAAGACCGGCCTTGCCTATGAAGACTTTGGTTGGTATGTACTTGACCGCAGGAGTGATACGATAGAGAACTGGGGACCTACAGCAGAAATTCAGGTTCTTAGAAACGGTCATTTTTATATGCCCGCCTTCAATGCGAAGAAGGAACTGGTTGTTTGGGACCTTGATGTGGAGCAACTGTATCGTTCACCGGATATGGCAGACGAGTTTAAAGTTTCCAAACCCGATTCCATTGTTTATTATCATTATGCCTATGAAGAGCCGGTTCGCCAGCCGGATGAAGATGAGTTCATTGCTTTGCGCTATTATCCAAAGTCTGTTGATCTTGTTTTCTGGGGAACAACGGATGAGTTTGATGAGGCCCGTGAGGGATATTTGCCAGGCTTCTTTGTCCTGAATCATAAGAATCTCACGCAGAAGGAAGATACGTTGTCTTGTACTCTTTCTATAAAAAATGAACTTATTTTTGAGAAGCCGGTTCCTGTTTCCTATGCCTCAAGCAATATTGTTGTGGGAATACCTCTGTCTGTCAATGCTAATTCTTTTGCTACATTTTTTGAGGACAAGGAATTCCAACTGTTGAAAGAAGATTCGGCATTGTATCTGATTGATCCGGCAAAAGATTCCAGGAAACGCTTTGTCCGCACTCCTTTTTCGGAGATCAATAAATTAAAACGGAATCGGTAGTTCGTCCTGTACGGGAAATGCGTGTAGTATAGAATTCTAAATTATTAAAAGAGGACGATTTATGAAGAATTATTTGAAAACTTTGTTGGGAACCAGTCTTCTGTTGATTCCTGCAGTATCTCTCTTTGCGCAGAGATATGTTGACAGTCCGTTAGGAAGTGAGGGATTTCCGGACTATCAGTCCGATTATGAGTATCTGGCAGGTTATAGCTATGATTACAAGCATGATACGGATGGTATCAAACGCCTTTTTCAGATAGACACGATTTCATGGGATGAGATGCGTGAATATTATGACCGTTATGTGAATGCGGTTCCTCCGGCCAATGTCTATGCCGGAAAGGATTCTGTAGGAGGAATCTGGAATATGCTTATGGTGCGTTCTCCTTTGGCCGACGCTCCAGTCAAGGAGGCCCGTTCCGGTAGGGGAGTCTGGATGTTTCCACCTTTAAAGTTACGGGGCATTCAGGGAGATAAGTCTGCTGTGGCGGCTTTTGACCGTTTAGTCAAAAAATATCCTTTGAAGAGCGACGGTAAAAATAAAGACAAGTCTGCCTCCTTGGCCGCTGTGGCTCCGAAATGGTTTGACGGGTCTTTGATTCTTTTGGATGATCCGGCATATTATATGGGTTTTGTCGTTTCCGGTACTCCGTGGTTCTTCTATTATGATGAAGGGCGTCTGGTGTATAGTACTTATATGGAAGCATATCCGGATTATTATTCTTCCCGGGTATTGATTCTTGACGGTAGCTGGGCTGACAGAATAACCAAGGCCATGTATCTGTTCTCATTGGATGCCAGCAGAGAGATTCCTCCTGCTACCAGTGAGGAGCCGATCGAGTTCACCTGGTTGCTTACCATAGACTCGAAAGGCAAACAGGATGCCCAGTTGCTGGCTCCCAAGACTCCCGATGAAGCTACCCAGTGGGCTTTTAAACGCTTGCGCGGTTTTGTTCGGCGTCTTCGTCGTGGAATTTTCCATGGCCTGTATACTTCTGACGGGCGTATCCTGCCCGGACGTTATATTCAGGCTCAGTATGACAAGCGCGGATGGCTGTTTCGGGATCTGATAACACTGCCAAACGACAAACGATAATACTATAAAAGGGACATTCCGATTGGAATGTCCCTTTTATGTTGTTTCATTTTTTGCAGTTTACTCTGCGCTTGCAGCAGCAACAGTACGCTTTTCAGCGATACGAGCCTTCTTACCGGTCAGGTTACGCAGGTAGTACAACTTAGCGCGACGTACCTTACCTACCTTGTTTACAGTGATGCTGTCGATGTTCGGGCTCTCGATTGGGAAGATACGCTCTACACCAACAGTTCCTGACATCTTGCGCACTGTGAAACGCTTCTTGTTCTGGTGACCAGAAATCTTGATAACAACACCGCGATACAACTGGATACGCTCTTTGTTACCCTCGACGATCTTGTATGCTACAGTGATAGTATCACCTGCCTTGAATTTTGGGAACTCTTTGCCTGTAGCAAATGCTTCTTCTGCAATTTTAATTAAATCTGCCATTTTTCTTTTATTAATAAAATTGTTTGTCGTCCCGGTGCAACATAACAGGGAACTCTACATCCTGCCAGCGATTGCACGGAAAGCGGTTGCAAAGTAACTAATATTCTGTAACATATGCAATAATTTGTGCTCTTTTTTTGTCTGGAGGAGTTTACTTCGCCGTAAATTTGTACTTTTGCAGGGATAACTGCAAACAGATTTTGTTTTATGAACCAATTAAGGACATTTTTTTTACTGGCTTTGTGTTCCGCTCCGTTGTGGGTTTCGGCACAAAACTTTGAGGTAAAAAGCATTCGCGGAGAGCGTTATGAGATCACTTCGGCGCTCGAAGCATCTATCCCGCAGGGAGCCCGGGATTTTCTGGCTCCGTATAAACAGAAGGTCGATTCCATGATGTGCCCGGTGCTGGGCGAGAGTGCTTCCTATATGCGTTCCTTCCGTCCGGAAAGCCCGCTGTCGAACCTGATTGCCGATATTCTCCGGGTGGAGGCGGTTAATGTAACCGGCAAACCTGTGGACTTGGCCGTATGCAACATCGGGGGTATCCGCAGTGCTTTGCCACAGGGACCGGTAACGGTGGGCGACATTCTGGAGATCGCTCCTTTTGAGAATATGTATTGCGTGGTGACGCTCTCGGGCGAACATCTGCTGGAACTTTTCAGCCAGATTGCTGCCGTAAAAGGTGAGGGCGTCAGCGGCATACGGCTGAAAATCAGCAGCGAAGGCAAACTGCTTCAAGCAACGGTGGCCGGCAAACCGGTGGATCCGAAGCGTGATTACCGCATAGCCACACTGGACTATCTGTCGGAGGGCAACGACAAGATGTATGCTTTCAAGAAGGCCAGTTGTGTGGAAACCACTACATTGCCCGTTCGCGAGGTATTGATGTCGTATATTAAGGAACAGGCCCGCAAAGGTCTGAAAGTAGATGCTAAAATTGAGGGCCGTATAACGGTGGAAGGATATGAAAATAAGAACTAATATTTCTCTTTGGGTTGTTTTCTTCTGTCTGGCTTTGGTACAGCAGGCCGGAGCGCAGGGAGCGCAGGACACGGTAATCACCCTGACCGTGTTGCACACCAACGACACGCACAGTTGTGTGATGCCGATCAATAAGAATTTTGCCGATACAGCCTTGGCCGACAAGGGCGGTTACTTGCGCCGCGAGGCTTTTGTGGAGCAGATGCGCCGTAAGGATTCGGACCTGCTGCTGTTTGATTCTGGAGATTTTTCTCAGGGCTCGGCTTATTATAATCTGTTTCACGGAGAGGTGGAGGTAGGCCTGATGAACCGCATGCATTACGATGCCGCAACCATCGGAAACCATGAGTTTGATTTCGGACTGGAGAATATGAAGCGCATCTTTGAGATGGCTCAGTTTCCGATTGTATGCGCCAATTACGATTTCAGCAAGACCATTCTGAAAGATGTGGTCAAGCCCTATACGATTCTGCACCGCAAGGGCATGAAGATCGGTGTTTTCGGCATCAGTCCGCAACTGGAAGGGCTGGTAGCCAAAAGTTCCTATGGCGATGTGGTGTATCAGGACCCCGTGAAGGTGGCCAATGAAGTGGCCTCTTACCTGAAATTGCAGGAGCGCTGCGACCTGGTGATCTGCCTGTCGCATCTGGGTTGGGCCATCGGCAATATGAATGATGAAGCGCTGATTAACAACACCCGCTATATCGATATGGTGCTGGGCGGACATTCGCACACCTATTTCACCACACCGTTGCAGGTGCCTAATGCCGACGGACAACCCGTCATCTGCAACCAGATGGGCAAGAGCGGCCGTTTTGTAGGCTGTCTGCAAGTGGATATGCAGCCCGTACGGAAATAAGGTTATTCAAAATAAAGGGTCAGGACGATCATCTTCGATGAGGCGCTTTCCAGACCGGAAGTATATTTTAGCAACGACTTGTTCGTCAGGTCGTTGCGTTTTTTTTGTAGAATATCTACCAGACCGAAGCAGAATTTCAGTTCCGGAATGAGTTTGAAGAAAGGCAGATAAAAGTCACATCCCATACCGAATTCCACATAACAGTCAAAAGGCTTCACCAGCAGGGCGCGGTTTTTCTTTACCGTGAGGTCCACTGTCGGGCTGATACCGGCCAGAAAATAAGGACGGTAGTTGTTGAAGCGAGGCGGTGTGAACTTCACATCAATAGGAACAGAGATATAGATGGATTTCAGCACCTGGCTGGAGTCACGCCCCGAAATCTGTTCGTGAAAGGCAACACGTTTTTGTCCGAAGTGCAGGGTGGGAGTGGTGCGCAGGGCCAGATAAGTGTTGAGGCGCGCTTCGCCAAGCACACCGACGCTGAATCCCGGACTGTATGTATCCACATCGGCATACCACTGCTCGCCGCTGGCCTGATCGATGGCACCGGTATTTTTCAATTCCATGTCCTGCATATGAAATCCCAGCAGGAAGCCGTAGTGAAAGCGGCGCTGGTCCAGATAAGGACGGTTCTGTATCTTGCGAGTCTGTGCCTGGCTGCAAAGGGCGGTCAGCAGCAGGCATAAAGTCAATAGAAATTTCTTCATCATTCCAAAATATCTTTCTTCATACAAAATAACGACGAGAAAATCACAATATTTCCGTTTTAATATATATTAACTATGCCCGATGAAAAAATCATGGTTATTGATTAGGAGTTTCTGAAAAATGATGTACTTTTGCATCGAACAAAATGAACTAATAACTAAAATTATTGATAAAATGGCTTACGTAATTGGTAATGATTGTATTGCATGCGGTACTTGCATTGACGAGTGTCCAGTAGGTGCAATTTCTGAGGGTGATATCTATTCAATCGACGCTGACGCTTGCACTGAGTGCGGTACTTGCGCTGATGTTTGTCCTTCAGGTGCAATTTCTCTGTAATTTGCAATACAGAATCACGGATTTAAAAGGCTGCTCTTCGGAGTGGCCTTTCTTTGTTTTTATCGGGCTGTGGTCCGGTGTGAAAAAAGATCCCGACGTTTTTTGAAAATGATCGAAACGATTTGAAAAAACGGTGCTGATGTTTTTCTTTTCCGGCCGCCGCTTTTTTCTTTTTTATAATTCTTGATTCTTTCTATAAAAAGAATTACTTTTGCCCATCATCTTTTTGTTTAATTACTATGAATAAGCATTTTTTATTTTTAGGGCTGGCCTGCTTGCTCAGCCTGAGTTTGTTTAGCTGCGCTACAGAACGCGGCTGTGTGGGAAAGAAAATCAAGAATGGTCCGAAACATGTGGTATTGGTTGGCTTCGACGGCCTGAGTGCTCATGCCGTGAAAAGCGACAAGGCCAAAATGCCTGTGTTTAAAAAGCTGATGGAGCAGGGAGCCAGCACACTGGAGAACCGTTCCGTACTCCCGTCTTCGAGTGCCGTGAACTGGGCATCCATGTTTATGGGAGCCGGTCCGGAGCTACACGGATATACGGAATGGGGAAGCGCCAAGCCCGACCTGCCGTCGCGCGTACTTACGGATAACGGAATGTTTCCGGACATCTATTATCTGCTCCGCAAGGCCCGCCCGGAAGCCGAACTGGGATTTATCTACGAGTGGGGCGGCATGCGCAATCTGGTGGACACACTTTCTGTAAGCTATCTGAAGCCTTTGGCTCTGTCTGCCGAAAATACGGAACAGGCTGTGGCCGATGTAACGACATATATCAAGGAAAAGAAACCGGTGTTCTGCTCGGTGATTTTCGGTGAGCCGGACGGTGTGGGACACGGTATCGGTTGGGAAACGCCGGAATATTTTGCCATGTTGTCTCATCTGGACCAAGCCTTGGGTAAGATTGTGCAGGCTGTGGACGACGCCGGAATGATGGATGAAACCGTATTTATTCTGGCAGCCGATCATGGAGGCATCCATACCGGTCACGGTGGAAAAACCATGGAAGAGATGCAGACTGCGATTGTTTTCTCCGGAAAGGGAGTAAAGGCCGGCTATCGCATACCGGAGTCAACCATGGTGTTTGATATTGCCGGCACAGTGGCTTGGCTGTTCGGTCTGGACACTCCTCAGGTATGGCTGGCCCGTCCGATCAAGTCTGCTTTCAATGATTAATACTCTGCTATTTTGTCTAATTGAGAAAAACTTATGAACAGAATCTCATCGTCTGCCTTTGCGGACAGTAAACCCCATTATGCTTTGCTGGACGGACTGCGAGGCGTGGCGGCTCTGATCGTGATCTGGTATCATGTATTCGAGGCTTTTGCCACCAGTCCTGTGGACCAGCGTGTGAATCATGGCTTTCTGGCAGTAGACTTCTTCTTTATCCTTTCCGGTTTTGTCATCGGCTATGCCTATGATGACCGTTGGGGAAGCCGGATGACGCTGAAGGACTTTTTCAAGCGGCGTCTGATCCGTCTGCATCCTATGGTGATGCTGGCCTGCGTGCTGGGCGTCATCTCTTTCTGCGTTCAAGGATGTGAGAAATGGGATGGCACTCAGGTAGCTTTCTCGTGTGTGATGTTGGCCGCACTGATGCAGATGCTGATGCTGCCTTTATGGCCGGGGGCTGCCGCCGAGGTCCGTGGGGCGGGCGAGATGTATCCGCTGAACGGTCCGTCGTGGTCGTTGTTCTTTGAATATATCGGCAACATACTCTATGCTCTGTGGCTGCGCCGTCTGTCTACCCGGGCATTGGCCTGTTTTGTGACGCTGACCGGAGCCGGTCTGGCCGCCTTTGCTTTGGGTAATCTGTCGGGCTTTGGCAATCTGGGCGTGGGCTGGACTTTTGCCGGAGATAATTTCCTGGGCGGTATGTTGCGCATGACCTTCTCCTTTTCTGCGGGATTGCTGATGTCGCGTGTGTTCCGTCCGCGGGCTGTGCGTGGCGCTTTCTGGATCTGTTCACTGGTTTTGGTAGTATTGCTGGCCCTACCTTATATGGGCGACGGCAGTCAGCCTTGGATGAACGCGCTTTATGAGGTGGTGTGTGTGGTGATTGTCTTCCCGTTGCTGGTTTATCTGGCGGCATCCGGTCGCACTACCGATGCGCGTTCTACAGCTATCTGTAAGTTCCTCGGTGATATTTCCTATCCGCTGTATATCATCCATTATCCTTCCATCTATCTGCTGTTTATGGCATCACGGAAGTATGAGATGACTTTTGCGGATGCCTGGCCCTATGCAATATTGATATTTGTGGGTAATATTTTGTTGGCCTGGCTGTTGCTGAAGATTTATGATGAACCGGTGCGGAGATGGCTCTCACGGGTGTGGATGAAAAAATAGTTCATAAATATAGATAAAAAGAATCTCCCCTTTATTCTGGTTTTCTGTATGGAAAGCCCGGAATAAAGGGGAGAATTATTTTCAGGAATCCTGTTTTAAAGGATTTGAGGTGTTGTTACTTCTGTACTTTCACGCTTGCCTTGCCGTTAGACAATACATAGATGCCCTGCTGCAAGTTGTCGATATTGACTGAAGTTACTTTCTGAGCCTGCTTCAACAGACGGCCCTGGAGGTCGTAAACCTGAACATCAGTTGCCTGATCGAAGAAGAAGGTGTTGCCTACGCGCTGAGTCTCCAGTGCCGGAACATTCTGGATGCCGGTGGTCGGAGCGCTGACAGAAAGAGTTGCCTCATGGCTTTCTGTATCTATAGAACGCAATGCAGAAGTTTCGCCCTTGCGGTCGGCACCGGTAATCAGGACAGTGGCGTTTTCATTGGTAGCACCGCTGCCAGCGAAGCTGTATTCCAATGCAGAAGTGATTTTCTTTTCATTGTTCTGATCCTGGAGAACGTAGCCGTAAACAGATACAACGCCGTTGTTTACGGTCATGGTGTTGAAGTTTTCGCTGAAATATTTGCCATCGCCTTCAGACAGACCGCTGACATTGCTCCACTGTAATTCGAGAGTTTCCTTGTTCAGAGCGGCAACAAACAGGTCGGTTCCGTCTGTATGGGTCTGTTCGTTGTTGAAAGCCAGCTGCTGGAAAAAGGTTCCGCCGATATACAGGTTCTTGTCGTCAGCCTTCAGCGCGCCGATGCGGTTGTAGGCTGCCTGTTCACTATGAGCAGGAGCATGATAAACTTTAGTGTTTACACTGCCATCTTTAATTGCAGAAACGATGTAGGCATGTTCGTTAAAACCGTTACCATCGAAAGCTAATTCAATAGTTTCAGATTTTCCTGCGGCATCATATTGAACTTTTCCGATACCAACAAAGCAAAGATATACTGTTTCGTTATCCACGGTGAATCCCAGATTCTCCAGACCCATTTGAGCATCTGGAGATTTTGTATCTGTGCCGATATAAGCAACAGAGGTGGATTCTTTCAGGTCTTTCGCATTTAAAGAGAAGATACCTCCACATTCCATATCAAGCATTCCCCAAATATAAGAACCTTGCCATGAATCCTGATCAAAGTTAACATCTCCGGTGTGAGTTGCTGAGGCATAGATTTTTCCGTTACTTACTTCTATATGGTTGATATTTAAATAAGGAAAACCACTTTCTTGGAAATACATTCCGCTATTGGCTACCTCTTCATTTACTTGTGCCAGGAATGGACGCACAGCCTGCAGTTCACCGTTGGCGTTATACGCCGCGATGAAAGACGCAGTCTTGTTGGTCTCGTTCTCTGCTCCTTTTATCTCTTGAGTCTTTCCATCGGTGCTTCCTACTTTGACCACATCGGCAAAAGTACCGGCAATATACACATTGTTGTTCTCGTCAGTAGTGACGCTGGTGATGGTTGCGGCACCGCTCAGACCGATGGCCCAGGCTGCTGTACCGTCGGCATTGTATTTGGCCAGATAAGCGCTGTTGGCAACCGGTTCCAGAGTAGTAGAACCGATGGTGATTGCTTCGGTGAACTGACCGGTAGTGTAAGTGCTTCCGGCATTATCAACGCAGACCGGTGCCTGAAGATAAAGGTCTTCTGCAGAAGTAACACCGGTGATCTTGGCAGTCCATGTGTGCAGTTCCTCTGCCTGAGTCTGCAGATTCATGCTCAACAAGCCTAAAGAGGCGATAAGTAATGTTTTCTTCATAATCGTTTGTTTTAAAGTGAATATTTATTCTGTTGTAAAAGTTGTTGCGATCACTCCTGACCCAATTCCGGATTGGCGGCAACAGCTTCCGACGGGATGCGTAAGGTATAGCGGCTGTCTTCGGCAGGAAGTGTGTAGGTGGTGCCGTTATACGCCTTGTTCAGTGCCGGGCGGTTGGTGCGGCGCAGGTCAAACCAGCGATGTCCCTCGAAGGCCAGTTCACGCAGACGCTCGTCGGCAATCTCGTTACGGAGTGCGGTCTGGTCCATCTGTTGCAAGGCTTCCTGCTGCACGGTGAACTGGGCCGCTGTGTAGCGCTTGCTCATCAGCGCTTCCAAATATACCTTGGCTGAGTCGGGCTGGTTTAGTTCGTTCCAGGCCTCGGCGGCAATCAGATAGAAATCCGCAGTGCGGAAAGTGCAGCGGTATTCGTTGCTGCCTCCTTTAACCAGATTGGTGATGCTTGAGGTCACTTGCTTGTAGTATTTTGACTTGCGCAGGTCGCCGCTACGATATTTGGCCAACAGTTCGTCCGACGGTTTGCCGGCATTGAAATAGTTGGAAGTCATCACCTGCTCCAGAGATACAATGGCTTCGGGCGACTGATAATGGTTGGGCAGTACCTTGGTGTTGTTCAGGTTTACCAGTGTATCCTGCTGTTGGAGCACTGCCTTAGAAGCATCCAGAGCGCTCTGCCAGTTGCCCATATAAAGGGCTACGCGCGCCCGCAGTGCCTGAGCTGAGATTTTGTTGAAACGGTAGGTCTTTCCGGCTTCCCATTTCTCCACGTTCAGATAGGTTTCTGCCTGATCAATATCGCGGTTTATCTGCTCGTAGATCTGACCAACAGTAGCTTTCTTCAGAACGGCATCCACATCGGTGTCGAGTTTCAGAGGAACGGCCAGTGTGGTGTTCGGGTCGCAATGTGTGTAAGGCGCTCCGTAAAGGTTCACCAGAATGAAATGCATATAGGCGCGCAACATGTAGCTTTCGCCCACCATCTGACGGATCTCCTCGGTTGAGGCCTCGGTAATCTTGTTCTGGTGCTCGATGATGTAGTTGGCCACATAAATGGTGTGATAGAAAGTACGCCAACTGAAACTGGTTGTGGTTTCCTGAGGCGCGTCGTCGTTCCAGCTCCAGATGTCGAAGTAAGCGTTATAGTCCTCACTGCTGGAACCGTCCATTTTCATCTCGTCTGAGCGGAATGTGGCCAGACCACGATCTTCGGGCACATCGTCGTAGGCCTTGGTCAGCAGGGCGCGATACTCAGCTCCGGTCTTAGGGATGACCTTTCCGATGGGCTGGATATCCAGAAAATCGTCACACGATTGCAGGGTGAAGCTTCCTAAAGCCAGCACGCAATATAATAAATGTCTTATTTTCATCAGTTCTTCCTTCCTTAAAAGTTAATGTTCAGTCCAAAGATCACGCTCTTCTGAATCGGCTGGGCATAGAGATTACCCATGGTTTCCGGGTCCAGATAGTTGGTGTAGTCGCTGGCAATAACGGCCAGATTGCGTCCTTCGAGCGAGAGCGAAGCACTGCTGATACCGAATTTCTTCAGCCATTCGCTTGGCAACTTATAGCCTAAACGGATGCTCTGCAGACGCATATAGTTGCAGTCCTTTACCCACAGATCCAGATAGTTGTAGAGCTGGTATTCTGAGTATTGGATATACTCGGCCGGGCGTTCGCTGCTGGTCATCAGTTTCGGTAGGGTGGCGTTCGGGTTCTCCGGAGTCCAACGGTTCAGAATGTCGTGGTTGGTGTTCATACCACGGTCGAAGTTGGTCGGGGAGTAAGAAGGCGTTACACGTACTTTCATACCCAGATTGAAGAAGAAGTTCACACCCAACTGCCAGTTCTTGTATTCAAAGGTATTGATGAAACCTCCGGATACCTTCGGATCGGTGGTACCCATGTAGGTGAACAGATCGCGTTGTTCCTGAGCGCTCAGGGTGCTGGCACCGTGCTGGTTCAGCTTCAGGAACTCGGTGGCAGTAACCTTCTTTCCGTCTTTGGTCAGGAAGAGTGGGTAGCCGTCCTCATCCAGTCCGGCGGTCTTGTAGGCGAAGATTGCTCCTACAGGATAACCTTCACGGCCGGGGTATGTAGCGTTTTCGGCCACGGTCTCTTTCAAAACCTTGTTTTCATTGAATCCTAAGTTGATATTAGTGTACCAGGTGAAGTCCTTTGTGCGGATGTTTCGTGTGGCTAACGATACCTCCACACCCTTGTTCTCCATGCTGGCCCAGTTGATGGTTGTTGAGGAGAATCCGGTTTCCAACGGCAGCATCTTCATACCGATCAGGTCGGAACTGTAGCGGTAATAGTAATCCACACCCAGACGGATGGCATTGTCCAATACGGCCAGATCCATACCTACATTCGCATTCTGGGTCTTTTCCCAGCGCAGGGCCGGATTCGGAGCTGTTTCCGATTCAATCATGTCTTCGGAATAACCCGGCAGGATGGTTCCCTGCAAGTAGCTTCCGATGAGGTAGGGCGAGGTGGTCTTGTCGATATTACCCTGCAGACCGTATGAGGCACGGATGCCCAGATCATTGATGGCGTCGACATCTTTCAGGAAGACTTCTTCCTTGACGCGCCACAGACCGCTGACAGAATAAAGCGGCAGATAGCGGTATTTCTTGGCAACACCGAACACGTCGGAACCGTCGAAACGGATGCTTCCGCCCAAAGTATAGCGGGCCTTATAGGTGTAAGAACCGGTGGCGAACCAGGATACGAAGGCATTTTCCGTAAAGGATTCCTGATGTAGCGGGAAATATTTGGCTACATCCTCGTTCGGGAAAATAACCGGTTGTGAGGTCAGGGTGCGGTTGTCATAACCGTAAGCGGCCGAGAAAGTGCTGCTGTACTCTGCGTGACGAACCTCTGTTCCGGCCATGAGCTGCACATCATGTTTGTTCTTGAAGCGCTGCTGATATTCGGCCATCGCCTTCCACGTCCACTGATTGTTGTGGGTTTCGGTCACTTTGTGCATACCGCCTTCAGGCAGGAAGCTGCGCTTTCCGTCAGCATAAGAGTACTGCGCGCGCTCGTGATCCTTACGCATGGCGAAACTGTTCTCGCCGGCATACTTATCCAAAGTTGAGGCATCCACCTGAAGACCGAACTGTGAGGTCAGTTTGAAATGGTCGTTCAGTTTGAGTTCTCCGTCGAAGATGGCCATCACAGAGCGGTCGGTCCGCTCGTTCGAGGTGTTGGCGCGCTCCTCGAATATGTTGAAATCCAATTCGGAGTCTTCTTTACCGCCCTGTACGTTCACATCGTAGATATAGTCTCCGTTCTCGTCAAACGGACGCATGTACGGGTTGGCCAGACGCGAATAATATACCGGATTCACGAAACCGTTGTAGTCGGTCATATAGCTCTTCTGCTGGCGCTGGTTGGCAAATACCGAAGCACCGAGTTTCAGGAGCTTGTTTACCTGATAATTGGTCTTCAGAGTTACGTTGAAACGGTTGTTGTCCACGCCGGTTACGTTGCCCTGCTCATCATAATAACCTACGGAAGTATAATAGTTGGCTTTTTCGTTGCCTCCCGAGATGCTGAAGTTGTATTCCTGATTGAATACGTCGCGGAACAGGATGTCATTCCAGTCGGTATTGATCTGGCGCAGCTGGTTGATGGCTGTTTGTGCCTCCGGAGTCAGAGCGTCCCAGCCGCCTTGCTTGTAAGCGCTGGTCAGTCCCATGCTGTTCAGAATGCGGGCCACGTCACCTTTATTCTCACGGAAGGTATAGTCTGAGCGGAGCAAATCCAGCTCCAGATCCACCTTCTCGTCAGAGTTCAGCAGGTTCAGACGGTCCATATTGATGTTCGGACTGTAAGTCAGTTTTGTGGAGAAGTTGATCTGCGGCTTTCCGGCTTTACCTTTTTTGGTAGTGATGACAATCACACCATTGGCGGCACGGGCACCGTAGATGGCGGTAGCGGCGGCATCCTTCAGCACGGTGATGCTCTCGATGTCCGACGGATTGATGCCGGCGATGGAAGTCTGATAAATATTGTCGATATCCTTCAGGTCCTCCATATCGGGGATTTCGGTACCTTCCAAAGGAATACCGTCGAGAACCCACAGAGGTTCCTGCGTTCCGTTGATGGAGGCCGTACCACGGATACGGATCTTTACCGGTGCTCCCGGCGCTCCAGATGTGGAAACGGTAGACAGACCGGAGATCTGTCCGGCCAATGCCTGGTCGATACTCTTTACGGCTCCTACTTTTTCGTCGGAGATATTCAGAGTGGTTACTGCTGCGGTCAGTTTGCGACGATCAATTTTCTGATAACCGGTTACGACCAGCTCGTCCATCTCTTTGGAAGAGCTTTTCATGATGACCTTGTATTGGTTTACGTTCGGCTTCAGGGTTACTTTCTGAGTCTGATAGCCTACAAAACGTACTTCCAGATAAGCAACATCTGCTTCTACTTTCAGCGTAAAGTTACCTTCCAGGTCACTTGTGGTGCCGGTCATGGCTTTGCCGCCCGAAGCCGGCACCGAGATCGTGGCGCCGGGCAGGGGCTCGTTGTTAAACTCTCCGTCCAGAATGGTTCCCTTGATTGTGCGGGTCTGGGCCTGCAGTCCTGTTACCGAGAGCAATATAAATAGAATACATTGGATTATTTTCATATACGTTGTTTTATTTATTTAGTCCTAATGCGGTTTGAATACGCAGGATCAGATCCTCGTAATGGAATTTTGTGGCTGTGTCTCCGCTGTTGCGCTTGCTCTTCAGCAAGTTCAGGATGCGTACCAGTTCGCCACGCTTCACACTGATGGCGTCGCTGATGCGGTTGGCTTGCTTGCCATACAGGTCGATGTTGCGGATACCGCCGCTGCGTTCTGCCTCGCCCTCCAGATGGTGTTCTCCGCAGGAACACTGGAATCTCGGCTTGTCCCACAAAGAGTTTTCATACAGGCTCTTGTTGATTTTCACGCCTTCAGCTTCGGCTGCTGCTGTGATGAGCGCATCGACATAAGCTTTCTGGATGTTACGGGTCATCACATCGGTCTTTTTGCCGGAGATGGTCGCGCCGAAGATATGCTTGTGCAACATGTCCATCATGTCGATGGCGGTGAATGCCTTGTTGCCGTTGTGGAACTCGTTTTCAATCATGCGCACCAGACGTTCGTTGTGCAACAGATCCCAGAACACGTAGTTCAGCTGGTTCTTGAATGCCAGGTTCGGATTCTGTTCCACCAGACCTACCGGAGTGTCCTTCAGCAGATAAGTGTAGTTGGTAATCGGAGCATTGAACAGCCAGTCCGGGTAAGTGAAGATTTCCTCCAACAGGAATTGAATGGCTTCCTGCTGACGCTCTTTTTCCACATAGGTAAAGGTCTGCTCTCCGTCGCCCACTGTGGTATTCTCCAGATAGATACCTCCCACATTGGCCATGACATGATACAAGTACAGGCCCCACTGGAAAATTACTCCCGAATACAGTTTGGCAGCTTCTTCATAAGTCTGTCCCGGCTGTCCGGTAGTGGTCCAGTTTACCAGTTCCGGCATGATACGCTTCAGGTTGGCAATACCGTAACGGGCCGATTTCATGGCGTTGTCGCCCAAATCTTCGCTCAAAGAGCGTGGATCGACTGCGGCACGTGCCGGTTGCGCCTCACTGTAACGATAAAGCGGATCGTTGTGCTTCTTCAGAAAATCTACCAGAGGTTTCTTTCCTTCCTCTTCTGTAGGGAACCAGCGATAGCCCCATTCTATGGCCATCAGGTCATAAACGCCGATGTGCGGCGATGTGACGGTAACGCCGTCGCCCGGCTGTGCCACATAGTTGAAGCGGGCATAATCCATGATGGAAGTAGAAGTTCCACCTACGCGTGAGGTAAACTCTGCCGAGCGCAAAGAATCTGTCGGATAAGCGTTTGAGGCACGCATGTTATGGCGTAAGCCTAACGAGTGACCCACTTCGTGGCAGGCGACAAAGCGTGCCGCATCACCAATCAGGCTGTCCGGCAACTGCAAGGTACGAGCCTGTGGATTGGTCGGTCCGGTCTGCACCATGATCCATTCGCGCAGTAAGGACTGTACGTTGTGCCACCAGATGATGTCTGCTTCAAGAATCTCGCCTGTTCTCGGGTCGATTACGGAAGGGCCCATCGCGTTGGCTTTGTCCGATGCGGCATAAGTCAGTACCGAATATTTCATGTCGTCCCCTTCGGCCGCAATGCTGTCTGTGTAGTCCTTCACCTGTACCGCGTTCTTGAAACCGGCTTTCTCGAAAGCCACGTTCCAATCGAGGATACCCTTTTCGATATACGGACGCAAGTGCTTCGGCATGGCGGCATCAATATAGAACACAATTGGTTTGATGGGTTCTACCAACTGTCCGGCCAGATAAGCTTCTTTGTCTTTAGGCTCCAGTCGCCAGCGGGTGATGTAATTCTTTTCTTTCAGTTCCTGCTGTGTGTCAGAATAGTGCAGGCGTGGGGTAGTGAAGTAGCCCACAAGAGAAGATTCCTCTCGTCCCGGCATCGGGATTTCAGGAAGCAACGTCAGTGAAGAGCTGACTACTACGGTGATGTTTACCTTGCTCATGCCTTCACGCACGATGGTGGTCAGTTCGGAAGTTGCCGTTACATTATTAGAAAATGCACGGATATCCAGAATGCGTGACAGATCCGTGTTGGCCGATGTTCCTAAATTAATCAGGTTGAACACGTCATTCAGGCAGTTCTGTTTGCCGTTGAACAGATCGTTTACCTTGATCAGAACGCTCGAAGAGTCTGAAGCAACGGCTTCTACTTTCAGGCTGGCAATCAGCGGATCGATATAATTGTCCAAAACGGAAGACCCGATTGCGTTTCCTTCCGGAAACTCCGGAGTGTTTCTTTGTTGGCGGATAGCCACTTTCTTGTCCGCCTTGTTCCATTCAAAGCGGATGGTTTGGTTTTCATAATTGATACCTTTGTTTACTCCCGCTTCATTCAATTCCTTGGGAACACGCTGCAAACGGTTGGTTACGAGGAATTCGCGTCCCATCAGGGCTGTCGGGATTTCCAGATAAAAAGTATCTTCTTTCTTGACCACATTCATCACTCCGTTAAAGGCTACGGAATCCCTTCCGGTAAGTTTTTTGTATTCGGAGATTTGA
This sequence comes from uncultured bacterium, assembly GCA_905215575.1. Taxonomy (GTDB): domain Bacteria; phylum Bacteroidota; class Bacteroidia; order Bacteroidales; family Bacteroidaceae; genus Paraprevotella. Next base: position 19,947 of record CAJMQV010000013.1, read on the forward strand.
ACTTCTTGTTGCGCTTTCTTTTTTTTCTTCTTGAGAAGAGGGAATATTCCTGCTGACTGCTCCGCAATCGCTGCGTCGGTAGCAAACAACAGAGCGAACATTCCAATCCAAATTGTACGTTTGCTCATAATTGATAATTGATAGTATTCGTGAATAATATTCGAATAACCCCTTTCTGACGGAGAAAATGATTACCGATGAATGTGGTTCTGTATGTTTAATAAATATGTTCAGAACCGGTTGTAAATAGTTTTTGTAGAAAATAAAAAATGTCTTGGCTTACAAAAAAGCCAAGACATTGATCAAAGTTTTTATTTCAAGCGAGATAAAGCTTCTTTGATACGCTTCATGGCTTCTTTGATGTTTTCGTCGCTGGTTGCATAACTCATACGGAAACATTCAGGAGAACCGAAGTCGTCGCCGCCTACTGTAGCCACATGGCCCACTTCCAGCAGGTAAAGAGCCAGATCGGTAGAAGTGTTGATCACACGGTCACCGTCCTTCTTACCGAAGTAAGAGCTGCATTTCGGGAACAGGTAGAAAGCACCCTGAGGCTTGTTCACTTCCAATCCCGGAATTTCCTTTGCCAACTCTACGATCAGATCTCTACGGCGTTCGAATGCCTGACGCATCACCTCAACACATTCCTGTGAACCGGTGTAAGCAGCCTCGGCAGCTTTCTGAGATACAGAACATGGTCCGCTGGTGTACTGACCCTGCAATTTATTGCAGCCCTTAACGATCCATTCCGGTCCGGCGATGAAACCGATACGCCATCCGGTCATGGCATAAGCCTTAGACACACCATTAATGATGACTACACGGTCCTTGATTTCCTCGAACTGAGCGATGCTTTCATGCTTGCCGATGTAGTTGATGTGCTCATAAATTTCGTCGGCGATTACGATCACACGCTCGTGTTTTGCCAGAACGGCAGCCAGTCCGGCCAACTCTTCCTTAGAATAAACAGAACCGGTTGGGTTGCTTGGAGAGCACAGAATCAAGGCACGGGTTTTCGGAGTGATTGCTGCTTCCAGCTGTTCCGGAGTGATCTTGAAGTCCTGCTCGATGCCTGCGCCTACGATAACCGGAGTACCATCAGCCAATTTAACCATTTCCGGATAGCTCACCCAATATGGTGCCGGAATAATTACCTCGTCTCCTGCATTGACCACAGTCATCACTACGTTGCAGACAGACTGTTTTGCACCGTTAGAGCAAGCAATCTGTGCCGGAGTGTAGTCCAAACCATTTTCGTTCTTTAATTTGGCAACGATAGCCTGACGCAAAGCCGGATAACCCGGAACTGGAGAGTAACGTGAGAAATTCTCCTCTACTGCCTTGATGGCAGCGGCCTTGATGTGGTCCGGTGTATTGAAGTCCGGTTCGCCCACACTCATGTTGATCACATCGATACCCTGAGCTTTCAGTTCATTGCTTTTTTGAGACATTAATAATGTCGCAGACTGTGACAGTCTGTTGAGACGATCTGATAATTGGTTCATTTTTCTCTGTTTATTTTTAATTTTATTATAGCTGTTGCAAAAGTAGCTCTTTTTGCTTGAAAAACCTACTCCTTTAATAGTTTTTCGTAATTTTGATTACATTTTGCCATGTGTAGTGCACATTCTGGCAACTTTTAGTCTCTATTTCCGAAAATTCTCAGCAAGTACAGGAACATATTGATGAAGTCCAGATAGAGTGAGAGGCTTCCCATCAATGCCATTTTCTGAGTCTGTTCGTTGATGTCTGTACCGTATTCGCGCACCATCTGCTTGATTTTCTGAGTGTCGTAAGCTGTCAGTCCTACAAATATCAGCACACCTACATAGTTGATGATCCAGCCCAGAGTGTCGCTAACCAGGAATATATTGACCAATGTAGCGATGATCAGGCCGATGAGGGCCATAAACAGGATACCGCCCAACTTGCTCAAATCCTTTTTGGTAACGAAGCCCACCAGACTCATGGTACCGAAGGTTCCGGCAGTGATCAGGAATGTAGTGGCGATGCTGCTCTCTGTGTAAGCCAGGAATATGGTAGAGAGCGATACTCCTGTCAGCAGAGAATAAAGGATAAACATCAGCGAAGCTGAGGTAAAGGACATCTTATGAATTCGTCCGGACAGGATGAACACCAGAGCCAATTCGGCAATGATGACTCCATAGAACAGGACCGGATTGTTCACCAAAGCGCTGATATAGGCCGGACTGTTGGCTACATAAGCAGCTGTCAAACCGGTGATAACCAGAGCGAATACCATCCAAAGATATACGCTGCGCATCAGTTTTGCGAATACTGCATTCTGCTCTTTTCCAAGAGTTTGCTGCAGAATAAACATTTCTTTTTCTTCCATAGTGATACAGTTTGTTGATTATTTGTTAAAGTGCAGGTTGTGTCCCATGCGCTCTTTCTTGGTGCGCATATATTTCTCATTATAAGGATTCACACCTACTTCGATAGGTACGTTTTCTACGATCTCCAGACCGTAAGCTTCCAGTCCTACGCGTTTTACCGGGTTGTTGGTAAGCAGACGCATTTTGCGCACGCCCAGATCGTGCAGAATCTGTGCTCCTACGCCGTATTCACGCTCATCAGGCAGGAATCCAAGGTGAGTGTTTGCATCAACGGTATCCATACCTTCTTCCTGAAGCTTGTAGGCTTTCATCTTGTTGAACAGGCCGATGCCGCGTCCTTCCTGGTTCATGTAAAGAACCACACCCTTGCCTTCTTTCTCGATCATTCTCATAGACTCGTGCAGCTGGGCACCGCAGTCACAACGCTGGCTGCCGAAGATATCTCCGGTGGCACAAGAAGAATGCACGCGCACCAGAATCGGTTCGTCTGGAGTCCAGGTTCCTTTGATCAGAGCCACATGCTCCAGGCCGTTGCTCTTCTGGCGGAAAGTGATGTCACGGAAATGTCCGTATTCGGTTGGCATGTCTACTTCCGGTCCCTGCTCAACCATAGACTCCTGTTTCAGGCGGTAAGCAATCAGGTCACGGATGGCGATGATCTTGATGCCGAACTTGTGGGCCACTTCCTGCAACTGCGGCATGCGGGCCATGGTTCCGTCTTCGTTCAGAATCTCGATCAGAGCTGCGGCTGGCTGCAAGCCAGACAGACGTGCCAGGTCGACAGCAGCCTCAGTGTGTCCCGCACGACGCAAAACTCCTTTATCCTGAGCATAAAGCGGGTTGATATGGCCCGGACGACCAAAGTCGGTAGGCTTGCTGTTCGGATCGGCCAGTGCCTTGATGGTTTCGGCACGGTCGTGAGCGGAAACACCGGTGGTGCATCCTTCCAGTTTGTCCACGGTAACGGTGAACGGAGTGCCCAAGATAGAAGTGTTGTCGCTTACCTGATGTGGCAATTCCAGTTCCTGGCTGCGAGATATGGTGATCGGAGCACACAAAACACCCCTTCCGTTAGTCAGCATAAAGTTAATCTTTTCGGGGGTGATCATTTCGGCGGCGGTAATGAAGTCGCCCTCATTTTCACGATCCTCGTCGTCTACTACGATCAGGAACTTTCCCTCTTTGAAATCGGCCAAAGCCTCTTCAATTGTGTTTAATTTAAAATTCTCCATTTTGATATCGATATCTTTATGTTGTTATTATATTTTCAATTCTCTGGTTAATTCTTTCGCCGTATGTCTGAATGCTGTTCAGGTCCTTGTACAGCCGGAGCCGGTAGAACCAGATGCGGAAATAGAAGAACAGGCCGGCCGGTACGAGAATGCCCAGCAACTGGTTCAGTCTTTTGCGTTCGAACGGGCGGGTATGTGCGTGCGGAGCCAGCACGGGCAGTTTGTTGAGATACTCCAGTATGGCGGCATCGCGCGTATTGGCCAGGATAACGACCAGCTCTTCCAGTCGGTTGCATACCTCTATCATTTCATGATCCGTCTGATAGGTAAAGAACAACTTGAAGTAGTTTGGTGCCAGACGCAGCTTGTTTTTGCGGGAGTATTCGCCGCACCGCTCCATCAGTTCTTCGATCTGCTGTTTTACAACCGGATAGTCCGGGTCGTTGATAATCACTTCCTTTCGGGCTATATGGCGGGTAATGCGCAGTCCTAATAACTTCTTGAAGAAAGACTGATATGCTTCGATATTGAACACCACAGAGTCTTTGTTTGCCTTGTAGGTCAGGAAAGCACCGATTGGAATCAGGATCATGGAACTCATCCAGATACCGAAAGTTACGTTCCATTCGCCCGATTTGGCCATTTTTTCTCCCGATACATTAATTATATAATAGAAAATGAATATGGCTACGGATACGACAACCGGCACACCCAGACCACCTTTTCGGATGATGGCACCCAATGGAGCGCCGATAAAGAAGAAGATGAGGCAGGCCAAAGACAGAGTCATTTTCTTGTTATACTCCACCCAGTGAAGGCGTAACGCACGGTTCAGATCATCGGTGTTGTATTTGCGGAATTCATAATCGGACGTGGCGTTTGCTCCCTTATAAGCCGCCTTTTGCAGAATCTGCTGTTGCATTTCGGGGGACAGATGAGCCCGCAAAGAGTCAAAAGGCAGCGCGACAGCTTTCTGTACGCTTACCGAATCCTTTTTGCTTATCGAGGTAGCCTTGTTCATAAAACTTAATTGGGCCTCGTTGTAGGCGGCTCGGCCCACGCTGTCCTTCAAGGCAACAATGGAATCGATGTCACTTCTGATTTGCACGATGTTCTTGGTCTGCGCATTTTTGCTGAGCAGCGAGGCGTCCATAGTCTTCAGGTTACTGTCGAAGGCTATCAGGTCGGTTTCCTCAATGAATGTTTCACGCATATAAGGAATGTTGGCATTGCTCAAGGCCGAATTCTGACCTTTCATATTCTGAAAGCGCTCTCCCTGATAGAGAGTCAGCATCAGATGCTGTTTGTCGGCAGTGCTTTGCAGGCGTGCCGAGTCGGCCAATACGATCTGAGTATCTTCGTAACTGTTCGTATTGTTGTAGATCATTACTCCATAGAGCATACCTGTATTGGGATTTTTACTTTCCACAAACAGATTGTAGCCGGGAATCTCATTATAGAATATACCTACAGGAATTTCCAGTTCGGGCGACTTCTGTTTGATGGAGTAGAGAAGGGCCGCCAGTTTCTTGGTCGCGTTCGGGCTGGTTACATTCTGGAAATAGAATGAGCCCGCGCTGAGCAGTAAGGCCAAAATAGCTGTCGGCTGAAAGATGCGGATGAGCGAGATGCCCGCTGCTTTCATGGATAGAAGCTCAAAGCGTTCACCAAAATTACCGAAAGTGATCAGCGATGCCAGCAGGATGGCCAGTGGCAGTGACATAGGCATCAGGGTAAGGCTGGCGTAGAAAAAGAATTGTGCCAGTACGTCGATGCTTAAACCTTTTCCGATCAGCTTGTCTATGTGAAGCCACATAAACTGCATCATAAAAATAAACAAGCAAATAAAGAAGGTGCCGACAAAAAGCAATGCGTATGCCTTGAATATAAATATGTCTAATTTCTTGAATAATCTCATTGTAATCTAATCCGCGTGAGAATGATGTGCAAATTTAAGATAAAAATTGCAGACCAGAGCAAACGCCTGCCTTTTTTTGGCAATCTTTATTCCTTATATCCTTTTTTTTCTTTTGCGGGGGACGAAAAAGTCGGAAAATTCTTCTGCAATCCGCTTTTTTGGCCTTTTTGTGGGTAAGGGGTTGAAAATTATATTCTTATCCTTGTTTTTGAACGCTTGTTCTTTAAAACAGATGTAGCTGTCAGAGGGGTTGGACGATATTTTTTTGAAGAAAAATGCATTTTTTTCTCGAAAAAGTTTGGAGATTAAAAATAAATGCGTACCTTTGCAACGCAAAACGATAAGGACAACGTCCTACGGCGGGATAGCTCAGCTGGTTAGAGCGCATGATTCATAATCATGAGGTCCCGGGTTCAATCCCCGGTCCCGCTACAAAAACAGACAAGGCATTTGAGAAATCTTTCTTGAATGCCTTTTTGATTTTATTTCCGTGGGGCGGTTATTGAAGGGCGTACGGATTCGGAATAGAAAAAAATAAAGAAAAAATTTTTTCGTTTGCCGGCTTTTTTATAACTTTGCATCGTCTTCGAAAGGGAAGAACACCGATAACGGGGCATTAGCTCATCTGGCTAGAGCGTTTGACTGGCAGTCAAGAGGTGGCGAGTTCGAGTCTCGCATGCTCCACATCACAGGATACCCCTTAAAAAGGTTCCGATAAAAATACAAAAGCATGTGTTGCTGAATGTCTATCATTTAGAGCACATGCTTTTTTTGTTATGATCTTTTTTGAAAAACGTCGGGACGGTTTTTCAAAAACATCGGGATGAAATTTTTTCTTATTGTGTTTCTTTTGGGATAACAGACAGCGTTCTTTCTCCTTCCCTCTGTTACAGGATTCCGGGTTTGCTGGAATGTGGTATCGATAAATCTTTCGGAAACTGAAAATTCTTGCGTCTGTTATCTTTTATGAAGTGGAAAAGACATAATCTATTTTTTTTTGTATCTTTGTACGATATTGGAATAATACTCATTATTATATAATAGCAGATGAACGTCATAGATCTGATCAACAGCACAAAAAGTACAGCATTTTCTTTCGAGGTCCTGCCACCGCTCAAAGGTACCGGCATCGACGCTCTATTCCGTACCATAGAACAGTTAAAGGAGTTCGATCCTAAATATGTGAATATCACCACCCATCGTAGTGAATACGTGTATCGTGATGCCGGAAACGGTTTGATGCAGCGTGCCCGTTTGCGTCGCCGTCCCGGAACCATTGCCGTAGCGGCAGCCATTCAGAACAAGTATAATCTGCATGTGGTGCCTCATATTCTGTGCAGTGGCTTTTCGCAGGAAGATATCGAATATATGCTGCTCGACCTTCAGTTCCTGGGGATCAGCGATCTGTTGGTGCTTCGTGGCGACAAGGCCAAGGAGGACGCTTTCTTCAAGCCTACCCCAGGCGGATATTCGCATGCCACAGAGCTGATCGGTCAGATCAACCGTTTCAACGAAGGTTTCTTTGTAGACGACACCCCGATCAAGGTGCCGGGAGTTCCGTTCTCTTACGGAGTGGCCTGCTATCCGGAGAAGCACGAAGAGGCGCCGAATCTGGAAACCGATCTGCAGGTGCTCAAAATGAAAGCCGACATGGGTGCGCAGTATGCCGTTACCCAGTTGTATTACGATAATGAGAAATATTTCTCGTTTGTGGAGCGTGCCCGTGCCATCGGAATCAATATTCCGATTATTCCGGGTATCAAGCCTTTGGCAAAATTGTCGCAGCTGACGATGGTGCCGAAGACATTCCACTGCGATTTGCCGTTGGCACTCTCAACAGAGATTCAGAAATGCAAGACGGACGAGGAAGTGAAGCAGGTGGGTATTGAATGGGCTGTGCAGCAGTGTCGTGAACTGATGGCTCACGGAGTGCCCAGCATCCATTTCTATACGGTGTCTGCTGTGGACAGCATTCGTCAGATTGCCAGTCAAATTTATTAATCTCAGGCTTTTATGTTATTCAGCGAGGTTATCGGACAAGAGGAAATCAAGAGCAGACTGCGTCGTGAAGCCGAAGAGGGAAAGGTGGCGCACGCCCTGCTTTTTTATGGACCGGAAGGATGTGGAAAACTGCCGGTCACCTTGGCTTTTGCCCGTTATCTGCTGTGCAGTCATCCGCATGAGGGAGAACCTTGCAATCAGTGCAACAACTGTAAGATGACCGACCGGTGGGTGCATCCCGATCTCCATTTCGTATTCCCGGTTGTCAAGTATAAGGATACGGCGCATTCCGTGTCCGACGTATATTTGTCAGAGTGGAGAAAACAGCTTTCCGAGAATGTTTATTTCGGTCTGGACGAATGGCTGGATGATATGCAGGCAGGAAACCAGCAGGCGCTGATCTATTCTGCCGAGAGCGACGCCATACAGAAAAAGCTGAGTCTGAAATCCAATCAGGGCGGAAAGAAGGTCATGATCATCTGGCTGCCCGAGAAAATGAATCTGGAATGCGCCAACAAACTGCTGAAACTGCTGGAAGAACCGCCGGCCGAAACGCATTTCCTGTTGGTGAGCGAGCGTCTGGAGGCGGTTTTGCCCACTATTGTCAGCCGTGCGCAGTGCATCGCCATGAAAGCTTTGTCCGAAGAGGAAATAGCCGGCGCGCTGATGCAACGGAACGCTTGCGACAGCGATACGGCGCGGCGTGTGGCACACACGGCCAATGGCAATCTGATTGCCGCTCAACAGTTGTTGCGTAGCAATGCCGACCAGAATCTGTTTTTTGACCTCTTTGTCATACTGATGCGGTTGAGTTATCAGCGCAAAATCAAGGACTTGCGTAAATGGAGCGAGCAGATCGCTTCGCTCGGACGCGAAAAACAGAAGAATTTTCTGGCTTATTCCCAAAAACTGATCCGGGAAAACTTTATCTACAACTTCCGGCAGCCCGACCTGAATTATGAAACTGCCGAGGAGGAGAATTTTTCGAAAAACTTTGCCCGTTTCATTAATGAGCGGAATGTTATTCATATAATGGACGAACTGAGTCTGGCGCAAAGAGATATTGAACAGAACGGAAATCCGAAGTTCGTGTTTTTCGACTTTGCCCTGAAAATGATCGTCCTGCTTATTCAATAAATTAATATATCTAATCCTTATGATATGATGGATCAAGAATTTAAAATGAACGGCTGCTGTCGTGGACTTTGTGCCAAAGGGTGCGGACGACAGGACAAACAGCTCAATACATACGATTATCTGGCGGATATACCCGGTAACAGCGAGGCTACCGATCTGGTGGAAGTGCAGTTCAAGAACACCCGTAAGGGGTATTACCGCAATACAAACCAGTTGCCGCTGGAAAAAGGAGATATCGTGGCCGTGGAGGCTTCTCCGGGGCATGATATCGGTGTGGTAACGCTTACCGGAAGACTTGTGCCTTTGCAGATCAAAAAGGCGAACCTGAAGTCCGATCAGGACATCAAGCGCATTTATCGCAAAGCCAAGCCGGTGGATATGGAAAAGTATGAAGAGGCCAAGGCCAAGGAGCACGATACGATGATCCGTTCCCGTCAGATTGCCAAGAAGTTGGGACTGGAGATGAAGATCGGCGATGTGGAATATCAGGGAGATGGAAACAAGGCCATCTTTTACTACATTGCGGACGGTCGTGTGGACTTCCGACAGCTCATTAAAGTGCTGGCCGAAGTGTTTAAGGTGCGTATTGAAATGAAGCAGATCGGTGCACGCCAGGAGGCGGGACGCATCGGCGGAATCGGTCCGTGTGGCCGTGAATTGTGCTGTGCTACCTGGATGAAGAACTTCGTGTCGGTGTCTACCAGCGCGGCACGCTACCAGGATATTTCGCTCAATCCGCAGAAACTGGCCGGACAGTGCGCAAAACTGAAGTGTTGCATGAACTACGAGGTGGACGCTTATGTGGAGGCCGGAAAACGCCTGCCAAGCCGGGAAATTTCATTGCTTACTCAGGCTGGCGAGTATTTCTTCTTCAAAGCCGATATCTTGTCGGGCATGGTGACTTACTCTACAGATAAAAATCTGGCGGCCAACTTGATTACTATTCATGCCAAACGTGCCTTTGCCGTGATTTCCATGAACCGTAAGGGCGAGAAGCCGGAAACACTTTCTGAAGGTATCGGCAGTTTGCAGCCTAAGACCGTCGATCTTGTGGAGCAGGAGAGTCTGACTCGTTTTGACAAGAGAAAGAAGAAAAACCGCAACCGCAAGGAAGGTGGAAAGCGTACTGCCGCTCCTGAAAATCAGAAGGTCGGAAAGCCGCAGAATGACAAACCGGCTGAAAACAGCAAGCCGCAGGCTCCTGTAGCCGATAATACAGCCAATGCTGAAAACCGGGGTAACCGCGATCAGCGTAAGCGTCCTCGTCCGGCACAGAAAGAAGAGCGTGAAGGTGGAGAAAACAGAAAGCCGAAGAGAAACAGAGAAAACCGTAACAGAAATCAGGTACCCGGAGCAAAAAACGGGGGCGGTGATGCGGATAGCAAAAAAGTAAATGAGAAAGAAGCTTAAAATATGGACAGGTATTTGCGCGCTGCTTGCTTCCCTGGTGGGAGCAGGCAGTTGCAGCAATGACCCGTCGGCTTTGGTTTATGAATACCATCCCGTGTCGTTCGACGGATGGAGTAAGACCGATACGGTCACCATAACCCTGCCGGAAGTGGCGCAAGGCGGTTCCTATCAGGGAAAAATCGGCGTGCGCACCAATGCCCGCTATCCATATCCGAGAATATGGATGGGGGTTTGTCAGGTATTGCATCACCCGGATACGGTATTGTTGGACACGGTGTCCTGCCGGATTGTTTCGCGTTCCGATGGGGGTAAAAACGGCATTAGTCTGTTTTTGTCGGAATGCTTTTTGCCCGATTACGAATATCAGGCCGGACAAAGCGGTGTCATCAAAATATTTCATATTATGCGCCGTGAAGAGGTGCCCGGAGTGGGAGAAGTGGGACTCCACATTCAGCCTGCGCAGAAACCTTAGCGCTGGGCCAGGTTTCGCGAAGCGTCAATGCGCAGGAATATGAACAGCAGGATGGTGAATCCCCAAAGCGAGGAGCCTCCATAACTGAAGAACGGTAGCGGGATACCGATTACGGGCGTAAGCCCCAGCACCATCCCGACATTAATGAACAGGTGAAACAGAAAAACACTCAGTACACAATAGCCATATACCCGTCCGAAACGGTAGGGCTGTCGCTCTGCCAGATAAATCAGCCTTAGAATCAAGGTTAGGAACAGTAGCAGTACGGCGGCTGATCCTACAAATCCTTCTTCTTCACCCACGGTACAGAAAATAAAGTCTGTATCCTGTTCCGGCACATACTTTAGCTTGGTTTGTGTGCCGTTCAGAAAGCCTTTTCCTTTCAGACCGCCCGATCCGATGGCGATTTTTGCCTGATTGACATTATATCCGGCTCCGGTAGGGTCGTCTTCCAGTCCGAGCAAAACCTTGATACGAATCTGCTGGTGCGCTTCGAGCACGTTGTTCAATACGAAGTCCACCGAGTAGAAAAAGGTGAGTGAACCTAACGCAAAGGCGGCGATATAGAAGTATTTCTTTACTCGTGCCGTAATGGAAACATAAATCAGATATAATCCCAGTCCGATACATAGCGGTAGCTGGACCCAAACAATATTGAACGGAATAACATAGAAGGCGAAGGCTAATGCTGCAAGATTGATACCGGCTGTCCAGCTGATCAGCCGGGTTAGCATCTTGGATTTGCCGCAATAGATGCGGATCATGCCAAGCGTGAAGATCATGATGAGCAGCATTACCGAAAACTCACCGATGCTTGTTGGGGTAAAACCGAGTGGGTCCGCCGCAAAACGCACGCCGACCACAAAATAAACCACAGCTGATATGCCGGCAAACAGAATCGAGCCCGGCATTCCCTCACGATAGAGCATCAGAAAGAAGGCGAAATAAACCAAGGCCGAACCGGTTTCCCGTTGGGCGATGATGAGCAGCATCGGGATGAATATCAGGGCCAGAGTCATACCGAAGTCGCGCCAGCGGGCTATATTATATCCGTACGAGGACATGAATTTTGCTACTGCTAATGCTGTGGCAAACTTGGCGAACTCGGCGGATTGAAGGCTGAACGGTCCGATTTTGATCCACGAATGCGAACCTTTGATGTCGCGCGCCAGAAAAGGTGTAATGAACAGCAACACCAATAAGATGGCATAAATCACATACGAGAAAGTGTCGTAGATCCGGTCGTTCAGCATCAGAATGATGGTTCCCAACAGTATGGAAGTGCCGATCCACACGATCTGCATGCCCGATCGTGCGTCAAAAGAGAAAAAGTTTCCTCCTTGGCTGAAGTCATAGCTGGCGCCGCAGATACTGATCCAACCAAAGGCCATGAGGGCTAAATACAGCAGAATGGTTACCCAGTCTACTGAAGCCCATATACTTTTGTTATCTCGATTCATTACCATAATTGATTCTTCTGTTTTGAAACTCTTCCGCTTTCTTTTCGCTGGCCGGTGAGAGTTTACCCATAATATATTGTTCCATCATCAGAGAGCCGATAGGCACACCATAGTCGGCTCCCCATCCTCCGTTTTCCACATATACGGCAATGGCTATTTTCGGGTTGTTCATCGGGGCAAATCCCATGAAGGCTGAATGGTCATGACCGCGGTTTTGTGCTGTACCGGTTTTGCCGCAAGCTTCGTAATATGGACTGTTTGCCGCACGGCAGGTACCGCCTTCCACAGCACGTCTCATGCCGGCCACAATATAATTATAGTATTTGGAGTCGGTCATGGTGTAATGTTTTCGGCTATACAGCGTGTCCAGACTTCCGCCTTTAATGCTTTTTACTACATGAGGCACATAGTAATAGCCCCGGTTGGCGATAGTGGCCGCCAGATTGGCTATCTGCAAAGGTGTGGCGTTGACCTCACCCTGACCGATAGAGATACTGATGACCGTAAGTCCGTTCCAGGAACCACGGTAGGCTTTGTCGTAGAACTGGGCGTTGGGGATGAGACCGCGCTTTTCGCCCGGCAGGTCCACTCCTAATTTATATCCGAATCCCATGGACACCATATAGTCTTTCCAGCGTGTCATGGCTTCCTGCACGTTTTTGTATTTGGTGCGGTTTCCAAACATATAGAACAGTCCCCAGCAGAAATACGCATTGCAGGAAGTACCCAGTGCAGGAACCAGATTAATCGGGGATGCGTGACCGTGGCAACCAACCTTCAGTCCGCGGTAATGGAATCCGTGCGGACAGGGAAATGCGGTTTGCGGGGTAAGTATTCCCTCTTGCAGGAAAGTAAG
>CAJMQV010000014.1 GCA_905215575.1 uncultured bacterium
AGCGCCAAGTCCCTGCAACATGCGCGAAAGCACAAGTTGAGTCAACGTAACCGAAAAGGTACAGCAAAGAGAACCGATCAGAAACACCACCAGTCCGGTAAGATAAACCTGTTTGAATCCCTTTAGTTCGCCCAGTGATGAAAAAGGCAACAGAAACATCATCACGACCAACTGGAACCCATTGACCACCCAAATGGAATCGGAAGAACTCACCTGCAGTTCCTTCGAAATGCTGGGCAACGCCACATTACAGATGCTTCCGTCAATAACCGACAGAAACAAACCGGAAAAAATGGCGGCCATCGCATAAAATATCTGAGGACGGTGCAAGCCGTCCCACTCCAGATTGCCTGTAACTTTCAGACTATCCATATTCATCCAATCTTTACCTTAAAACTTATTAACCTGAAAAACCTCCCCGCGCCGCTTAAAGCAATACGTGGGGAGGCTGTATCTGTCAGAGCACAGCTCGGTTTATTTGCTGACTTCCACGATGTGGGTCGGAGCCTGCTCCTGATTTCTCTTGTCTGTCTGGCGCACTACGGCGGCAGCCAGTTTCATAAACGACTTGCCCACCGGAGTTTCTCCATCCAAAGCTTCGGGAGTTCCCTTGTCGCCATTCTCACAAATGCTCTGCACCACCGGAATCTGTCCCAGCAGCGGTACATTCATTTCTTCGGCCAAGTGTTTCACACCTTCCTTTCCAAAGATGTAATACTTGTTCTCCGGAAGTTCGGCAGGCGTGAACCACGCCATGTTTTCCACCAGTCCGAGGATAGGCACATTCACTTTGTCGTTCATATACATATTGATACCCTTGCGCGCGTCGGCCAAAGCCACCTGCTGCGGTGTGCTGACAATCACGGCACCGGTAATCGGCAGTGTCTGCACCAAAGTGAGGTGGATATCACTGGTTCCCGGAGGAGTATCCAGTACAAAATAGTCCAGATCACCCCATTCGGCATCGCCGATGAGCTGCTTCAAGGCGTTGCTGGCCATACCGCCACGCCACAGAGTAGCCTGATCCGGATCGACAAAGAAACCGATGGAAAGCACCTTGATGCCATATTTCTCCACCGGAATAATCATGTCGCGACCGTTGATCTGCTCGGCATACGGACGGGCATCTTCCATCTGAAACATCTTCGGCACACTCGGACCGAAAATATCCGCATCGAGCAAACCGACTTTAAAGCCCATCTTAGCCAAAGCCACAGCCAGATTGGCGGCTACAGTAGACTTACCCACACCACCTTTTCCGGAAGATACAGCAATGATATTCTTCACTCCCGGCAACAGCTTGCCCACTTCGGGACGAGGTGCCTGGATAGTCTTTATCTTGATTTCCACTTCCACTTCCTTTGCCACATAGGCATGAATGGCCGCTTCGGCCGCTTTCACGATAGATTTGATAAACGGATTGGTCGGTTTATCAAAGATCAGTGAGAAACTAACGTGCAAACCGCTGATGCGCAAATCATCCTCTACCATTTCCGCCTCGACAATATTCTTGCCGGTTCCCGGATAACGCACGGTAGCGAGCACATCCATAATCAGTTTAGGATAGATATTCATTTTCTGTTCTTTATTTTAAATTACATATCATTATTTCGAAGTTGCCAGACCGCTCCGCTTACTGCGATTATAGCTTCTGTAATCATCCAGCTCGATTTCCACTTCGGGCTCCTGCAACTCGCCGGCATGCGGCAGGCGGAAGCGCAGATATTTGATATTCAGTCCACGGTCGATCCACTGCTGCTCGTAATAGGTCTGTATACTCAGAATACGGGCTTCCTCGGTATCCGGATGCTCGGCCAGCACGCTGTGATACAAATCTGTAGTAGAGAATTCCACCGGAAGAGCATTCTTCTCAACCATATAATTAGTATAGGCAAACAGGAAGTTGGAGTCTGTTTTCAAGTGAATCAATCCGCTGTCAACCAAAAATTTCCGGTAACGGTTCATAAAGTAAGTGGATGTCAGTCGCTTGGTAACCTTCTTCATTTGCGGATCACTGAAAGTCAGCCAAATTTCCTCTACCTCTCCGGGTTCGAAGAAACGGTCGATAATTTCAATATTCGTGCGCAGAAAAGCCACATTCTTCAAGCCTTCACGCATAGACTCCGTGGCTCCGGTCCACATGCGTGCGCCTTTGATGTCCACTCCGATAAAATTCTTTTCCGGATACAGACGAGCCAGTCCCACGGTATATTCTCCACGGCCACAACCCAACTCCAATACAATCGGATTCTGGTTTCCGAAGAATTCATGCCACTTTCCCCGTCCTTCAAACGGCACATTGTCAACCACTGAATACGGATATTCAAATACGTGCGGATATTCTGCCATATCGGCAAACTTAGCCAATTTACCTTTTCCCATGCTTTTCCTTGATCGTTACAGAATTTTCTGTTTTTCTATTTAATATATACCTCCTTAAAATAAATAGATACCGCACGCGTTTTTCAACGTATGCGGTATTCTATCATGTTTTTTATATTGTCTGAGTGACTTGATTACTGAATCTGTTCGCTCTCTGTTTCAGGTGCCTTCTCAATCAGATCCATAAACTGATCCAATTTAGGAGTAATGATGATCTGAGTACGACGGTTTCTCTGTTTTCCGGCAGCCGAAGTATTGTCGGCGATCGGGTTGTACTCTCCACGTCCGGCAGCAGTCAGGCGAGAAGGATCAACACCATATTGGTTCTGCAAAGCCTGTACTACAGAAGAAGCACGCAGGGCACTCAAATCCCAGTTGTTTCGGATATTCGGACGTGAAATCGGATCAGTATCCGTATTACCCTCAACCAAAACATCGTAATCCTTGTAGTCGGTAATGATCTTGGCAATCTTGCTCAGAGTCTCTCCGGCACGTTCGCTGATCTCATAGCTACCAGACTTATACAGCATATTGTCTGACAAAGAAATGTAAACCACGCCTTTCAGCACCTTGATATCCACATCCTGCAACTCATCACGACTCAAAGAGCGGGTCAGGTTGTTGGTCAATACCATATTCAAAGAGTCAGACTTGTCCTTAGCCTCAACCAACTGTTTGATAAACTTGTTGGAAGCATTAATTTCGTCTACCAGCTTTGAGATGTTCACATTACCCTGTGAATTCTGCTGAATACTCTTGTCCAAAGAGTTCTGCAAAGCTGCATATGATGCTTTCAACTCAGCATTGTTTCTCTGAGCCTCGGCCAGTCTTTCTTCCAGACTTTTGATATTAGCCTTATTCTCTGCCAACTGAAGCTGAGCCTGTTGATACTGATTTTCCAATTTGTTTTTCTCGGTCTGCAAAGAAGCATACTTTTTCTTCGTTACACATCCTGAAAGCAGGAACAAAGCAACGACCATCGTAAATAACGAAATAGAATGTTTCATAATCAGGGATTTAATATTTTCTATTACTAAATTAAGATTTTCCACGGGCATTATAGCCCATTATCGGCGCCAAAAATACGAATATATTTTAAAAGGAAGACTTTTTTCCTTGTAAAATATATTTAAATAGCTGAATATTAGTAGTAATCACTCCAGAAAAAGGAAGCTGGCTTTCCGAAAAATCCTTTCAGAAGCCAGCTCCCATACTGTAAAATGTTTTTCATCTGAACCCTAAATACTGAGTTACTCGATAACGACCTTGGTCCAACCGTGTACGTCCGGTTCAGTACCATATTGTATACCGCGCAAATGATGATACAGCTTGGTACTGATCGGTCCCGGCTTACCATCCTTGCTGATGACATAACTCTTTTTGTTTTCCAGATCGTCAATTCGCTCAATCGGACTGATCACTGCGGCTGTACCACAGGCACCGGCCTCTTCGAATGTAGCCAGCTCTTCTTCCGGAATCTGTCTTTGCTCTACCTTCAGGCCCATATCCTCAGCCAACTGCATCAGACTCTTGTTGGTAATTGATGGCAGGATGGATGATGATTTTGGAGTGATATAGGTATTGTTTTTAATACCGAAGAAATTGGCTGCGCCACATTCATCGATGTATTTCTTTTCTTTTGCGTCGAGATAGAACTCGCAAGAATAACCCAAATCATGAGCCATCTTGTTGGCACGCAGGCTGGCAGCATAGTTACCTCCCACCTTATAAGTACCTGTTCCCAGAGGAGCGGCACGATCGAACTCACGGATAATCACATACGGATTAGTAGCGAAACCTCCCTTGAAATACGGTCCAACCGGAGTAACAAAGATAACGAACATATATTCATTGGCAGGATGAACACCCACTTGTGCTCCAGTACCGATCAGCAGCGGACGGATATACAGCGAAGCACCGCTCTCATATGGAGGAATAAAGCGCTCGTTCAGACGCACCACTTTCGTTACCATTTCTTCAAAAAGTTCGGTAGAAACTTCCGGCATCAAGATTCCGCGACAAGTACTTTGCAGGCGTGCCGCATTTTCATCCATACGGAACACACGCACTTTGCCGTCCGGGCAGCGGTAAGCTTTCAGTCCTTCAAAAGCTTCCTGTCCATAGTGCAAGCAAGTGGCAGCCATGTGAATATTGATGGTCTGCTCTGAACACACTTCAATCTCTCCCCATTTTCCGTCGCGATAGTAGCAGCGGACATTGTAATCTGTCGGCATATAGCCAAAAGACAGATTTGCCCAATCAATCTCTTTCATATTCAATCAATAATGCGAAAACGCAAAGGTTATGCTTTTGTATCTTCGCTTGTTAACCTATAAATTATTGTTTTTTCAATTTTCTATCGTCACTCCGATATTTTTCTGAAGGATTCCTATCGGATGGCTGATTGCAAAGTTATAGAAAAATTTCATATTTTAAACAAAGAAAGAAAATAAATTTCAAATTGAAATTATTTTTCCTCGCCATCTAATATTTTTTGTATCTCCTGATCGGTATGATATAGTTTTTCCTTACAATATCCGATCAGTGTCTTCGCTTCTTTCAGTTTTTCGGCCAGCTGGTCTATTCCCAACTCATTGTTTTCTACCTGTTTCAGAATATCCTGTAGGGCCGTAACCGCTTCTTCATAACTTTTGGCATTACTTTTTCTCGGCATAAGTATCTCGTATTATTTTGAAATCCGTTATAAAACTTTCGAACTCACCTTACCCTGCGCCAGATGAGTTTCTATCACATCGCCCGGCATTAATTCATCGGCATTGGTAACCACCTGCCCGTTGCGGTAAGTCAGACTGTAACCCAATTTCAGCAAACGCTCCGGATCAAGAGCCTGAATCTGTCGGTCATAAAAGTCCAACTGACGTTTTTCATGCTCCAACCGGTTTCGGAATCCTTGTTCCAGACGTTCTTCATGACTCTCCAGTTTTAAGCGCTCCCGCTGTACCCGCATGCGAACGGCGGCCTGAATGGCATGTTCGTAACTCAAAATCTGCTGTTCGGAACGGCTTTTCACCGACCCGAAAACAACTGGAAGGCGGGTTATCAGAGTAGCCAACCGTACCTGTTCCGAAGAAACACGCTCACGAACCAACCGCAAAATATCTTCCTGCAACTGTTCCAACCGGGAAGCTGTCTGCAACTGATGATTCAACAGACAGGCTGCAGCGGCCGTAGGTGTCTTGACCCGAGTGTGTGCCACAGCGTCGAGCACTGTGTCATCACGCTCATGACCGATTCCGGTAATAATAGGCAACGGAAACTGGGCACAGCTTGCCGCCAACAGATAAGTGTCGAAACCGGACAGATCGCTGGTAGCGCCTCCACCACGGATAATCACCACCACATCCCACCGGTCGCGCTGTTCCAGAATCTGATCAAGAGCAGCCAGAATGGTTTCCTCAACCCGCTCTCCCTGCATCACCGCCGGAAACAGACGCACCGTAAAACGAAATCCGTAATCGTTATGAAGCAACTGATCGCAGAAGTCCTCAAAACCGGCGGCTGTCTTCGAGGAAATTACAGCTATACGGTTGGCCAGCAGGGGCATGTCCAGATTTTTGTTGTCGTCTATCACCCCCTCACGGCGCAACTGTTCCAGAATTTCCCGGCGACGACGCGCCAGATCGCCCAAAGTATAGGCCGGATCAATATCCTCCACCGTAAGCGTATAGCCATACAGTTCATGAAAAACCACACGCACACACACCAAAACCTTGATTCCGGGCACCAGGCATTGCCCGGTTTCCCGCTCAAAATAGGGTTTCAGTGTGCGATAAGCCGAAGCCCAGATTGCTCCGCGCGCCTTGGCTACCAGCTGTCCGGAAAACTCATCCTTTTGGACAAATTCCAGATAACAATGCCCCTGATAAGCCTCGCGCACCTCGCTGAGCTCGGCCTGAATCCAGTAGGATTGCTGAAACTCCAGATCGAGCGTGCGCCGCACCATCCGGTTCAGCTCCAGCAACGACAATGCTTCTTTCATGCAAATTTCTCTATATAAGATTGTATTCCTCTTTGCGAGGCAATATATCCGCCACCGACAACCAGATCACCCACATAGAACACCGCAGACTGTCCCGGCGTTACGGCCGAAGCCGGTTCCTGAAAATGCACCAGATACAAATCGCCGCGATCGGAATTTTCATCCCACAAGCGATCCACTTTCTTCAGAGTGCAAGGAATAGAGCGGCTGCGATAACGGATGCGCACCGACAGTCCCTCGGCCGGCAGTGCGTCGACATTCACCCAGTTGGGCTGCTCCACAAGCATGTATTCTGTCATCAAGCGGTCCGCATCACCCAGCATCACCGTATTTTTCTGCGGATTGATTTTCAACACAAAGGCCGGCTTACCCAAGGCTATGCCCAAACCTTTCCGCTGTCCCACCGTGTAATACGGGAATCCCTGATGGCGTCCCAGTTTATGTCCCTGCTCGTCCACAAAATCTCCGGGCCCCACTTTCTGGTCCAAATCGGGCAACTGCTCCTTCAGAAACTCCCGATAATCACCCGGAATGAAGCAAACCTCCATGGATTCACCTCCGCGAGCCTTCGTTTCAAAGCCCTTCTCCGCAAGATAGGCACGCACCTTGTCTTTCGTTGTGTCGCCCAGCGGGAAGATACAGCGGCGGAGCACTTCCTGTGAAAGGCGCCACAGAAAATAAGACTGGTCTTTCTTCGGATCTGTTCCACATTTCAGATATATGGCTCCATCCTGTTCCACCGTCTGCACATAATGACCGGTAGCTATATGGTCACAACCCAGACGGTCGGCCCAATCCATCAGCATGCGAAACTTGAAAGTGGGGTTACACATAACGCACGGATTCGGAGTGCGTCCGTTAAGATATTCGTCAATAAAATTACGTACGACAACATTTTTAAACGACTCTCTTTCATCGGCCACGTAATGAGCTATTCCCAAACGGTCGGCCAGTTCACGGGCCTGCATCACGTGGTTGGGCTGCTCCTGTCCGGGTTCCGAGAAGTGCTGGGGCAGATCCCACACACGCATCGTTATTCCAATCACTTCATATCCTTGTTCCTGGAGCATCAGGCACACAGTCGAACTGTCTATACCACCTGACATGCCCACTAATACTTTCTTATTCATATAATTCATCATATTTCAGAAAAGCAAAAATACGGAAAAAATCGGATTGACCGGTGTAAATTCACATATTATCGGATACTACCGCAGTTTTTAATATTTTCGCTCTAACCGATAAATCACCGAACAGCCTCATCATCATGCTTTTTTCAAAAATTAAGGTCCCCCGAAGACGTTTTTTTTGTACCTTTGCAGCAAATATTCTATTTCAATAAACAAAAGATTTATTCATGTCTGGAAAAGCATCCTCAACAGCAGAACTGGGCACACGCCCGGTGGGAAAACTTTTGATGGCTTATGCCATTCCGGCGGTTATTGCCATGACTGCCTCTTCCCTTTATAATATGGTGGACAGTATCTTTATCGGTCAGGGTGTCGGTGCCATGGCCATTTCCGGTCTGGCCATTACTTTTCCTCTGATGAACCTGTCGGCAGCCTTCGGTTCCATGGTCGGTGTGGGAGCCGCCACACTGATGTCCGTAAAGTTAGGACAGAAGGACTATCAGACGGCACAGAACATTTTAGGAAATGTCGTAGTTCTGAATCTGATTCTGGGTATCCTCTTCGGAGTAATCGCCCTCGTATTCCTTGATCCGATTCTTTATTTCTTCGGTGCCAGTGAAACGACCATTCCTTACGCCCGCGATTACATGGAAATCATTCTATTGGGTAATGTCGTCACGCACAGCTATTTGGGACTGAACGCCCTGTTGCGTTCGGCCGGTCAC
This sequence comes from uncultured bacterium, assembly GCA_905215575.1. Classification (GTDB taxonomy): domain Bacteria; phylum Bacteroidota; class Bacteroidia; order Bacteroidales; family Bacteroidaceae; genus Paraprevotella. The sequence continues at coordinate 8,238 of CAJMQV010000014.1, forward strand.
CCACAGATGTCCATGTATGCAACGATTCTGACGGTTGTAATCAACACTATACTCGACCCTCTGTTCATCTACCAGTTCCACATGGGCATCAAAGGAGCGGCCTATGCTACGATTCTGGCCCAGATCATTGCTTTGGTATGGCAGTTTGTGGTGTTCAGCAACAAGAAAGAGGCTCTTCATCTGAAGCGTGGTATTTACCGATTGAAGAAAAAGATCGTGTTCGACACGATTGCCATCGGACTTTCTCCGTTCCTGATGAACACCTGTGCCTGTCTGGTGGTTATTCTGATCAACCGCGGTCTGGCCGAGCACGGAGGCGATCTGGCCATCGGAGCTTACGGAATCGTGAACCGTGTGCTGTTCCTCTTCATCATGATTGTGATCGGTATCAACCAGGGCATGCAGCCTATTGCCGGCTACAACTACGGAGCCGGTCATATTGACCGTGTGTTCCGCGTGCTGCGCTATACCATTTACAGCGCCACCGTCGTAACCACTTTGGGATTTCTGATCGGTGAATTCATGCCCGAACTCTGCGCCCGTGCCTTTACCAGCGACGAACAACTGATCGAAATGGCCGCTCACGGCATGCGCATCATCGTGATTTTCTATCCGATTATCGGTTTCCAGATAGCCACTACAAACTTTTTTCAGAGTATCGGACATGCAGGTAAAAGTATTTTCTTATCTTTAACACGCCAACTGCTGTTCCTGATTCCGGCACTCATCATCTTCCCCCGGTTCTGGCAACTGGACGGCATCTGGATGGCCATGCCGGCATCCGATCTGGTAGCCTGTATCGTAACTGCCGTCATGCTGGTGATTCAAAACAAGAAAATGAAACAAAGACATTTGGCAAGCAATGGACAACAATAAGAATTTTGTACTCAACATCGGACGCCAGCTGGGCAGCGGCGGCCATGCCATCGGCACTATTTTGGCCAAAGAATTCGGCATTAAATTTTATGACAAGGAAGTGCTCGATCTGGCAGCTCAGGAGAGCGGCTTCAGCAAATACTTCTTTGAACGCGACGATGAGCACCGCGGTTTTGTAAAGAGTCTGTTCAACTCCATCATTCCCTTTACCAGCAGCGGCGATCCTTATGGCAATCAGCTCAGTTCGGAATCGCTTTTCAAGTTCCAGAGCGACGCCATCAAGAAAGCTGCCGAACGCGAATCGTGCGTCTTCGTGGGCCGTTGCGCCGACTATGTGCTGCGCGACCACCCGCGCTGCGTAAACATCTTTATATCCGCCAACATGGAGGACCGTGTGGCACGCCTGATGCAGAAATTACAGATAGACGCCCAGGAAGCCGAAAAGAGAGCTCTTGAAGGGGACGACAAACGTGCGTCCTACTACAACTACTACAGCGCGCTGACTTGGGGCGAAGCGGCAACTTACCACATCTGCATCAACTCGTCCGTACTGGGACTTGAAGGCACCGCAGACTTTCTGAAGTCCTTCATCGTGAAAAAGCTGGATTTATGAAACGAATAGGAATCCTTTCGGACACACATGGCTATTGGGATGACCGTTATCTGGAATACTTTGCCGAGTGTGACGAAATCTGGCATGCCGGCGACATCGGCTCATACGATCTGCTCCGCCGACTGGAGGAATTCCGCCCCGTAAAGGCTGTATGCGGCAACTGCGACGGCGGAGACACCCGCAAGACCTATCCCGAACTTCTGGAATGGGAATGTGAAAATACCCGTGTGATGATGACCCACATCGGGGGATATCCCGGAAAATACGCTCCGGGCATCCGAAAGATACTGGCAGAGAAACGTCCCCAACTGTTCATCGCCGGGCATTCACACATACTGAAAGTGATGTTCGACAAACAGATGAACCTGCTCTACATCAATCCCGGAGCCGCGGGCATCATGGGATGGCACAAGGTGCGCACCCTGATCCGTGTCACTCTGTCGCAGGGAAACTTCAGTAATCTGGAAGTCATCGAACTGGGAGATAAAGAAAACGAATAAGAAACCTAAAAACCATACACTCGTGAAAACTTATTTAGTAACAGGAGGAGCCGGCTTTATCGGCGCAAACTATGTGAAATATATCCTGAACAAATACAACGACATTACCGTTGTAGTTCTGGACTTGTTGACCTATGCCGGCTATCTGGGCACCATTGCCCAGGATATTGACAACGAACGCTGTATTTTTGTAAAAGGCGACATCTGCGACGCTCATTTGGCTGATGATCTGTTTGCAAAATACCGTTTCGATGTGATTGTGAACTTTGCAGCGGAAAGCCATGTGGACCGCAGTATCGAAAATCCGCAGCTGTTCCTGCAAACCAACATTTTGGGCACACAGAACCTGCTCGACGCGGCACGCCGTGCCTGGGTGACCGGTAAAGACGAGAACGGATACCCCACCTGGCGCAAGGGAGTACGCTTCCATCAGGTATCTACCGACGAAGTATACGGCAGCTTGGGCGAAGAGGGATTCTTTACAGAAAACACTCCTTTGTGTCCTCACAGTCCGTACAGCGCTTCAAAGGCAAGCGCCGACCACATTGTGTGCGCCTATAAAGACACTTACAAGATGCCGGTCAGCATCACCCGTTGTTCCAACAACTACGGTCCTTACCAGTTCCCGGAAAAGCTGATTCCGCTGATCATCAAGAACATTCTCGAAGGCAAAAAACTGCCGGTTTACGGACAAGGTACCAACATCCGCGACTGGCTTTATGTAGAGGATCACTGCAAAGCCATTGATATGGTCATCAATCAGGGAGCTGACGGCAGCATCTACAATGTGGGCGGACATAACGAGCGCCAAAACATTCAGATTGTGAAGCTGACCATACAGACCATCCGCGAGATCATGGAAAAAGAACCGGGCATGCGCTCTCTGCTCAAAAAGCAGGTGAAGAACGAAAACGGCGAAGTGGCTATAGACTGGATCAACGAGGATCTGATCACTTTCGTAAAAGACCGTCTGGGACACGATCTGCGCTACGGCATTGATCCGGAAAAGATCAAGACCGATTTGGGATGGTATCCGGAAACCGATTTTGAAACCGGTATCGTGAAAACCATCCGCTGGTATCTCGAAAACCAGAAATGGGTGGAGGAAGTAACCAGCGACGATTATCAGAACTACTACGACCGTATGTACGGAAAGAGATAGTCAGACATCCGTCATCAACCGGACATAAAAAACAAAACAAGCCTTTCCCTTGGTCTGCATTCATCGAGGCATTCCAAGGGAAAGGCTTGCTTTTTCTATAAAAATCATCAGCATCATTTTCAAAAAAGATCCCGACAAATATAAAACTTCGTCGGGACCAATAAAAAAGGTGCACAGAGAAACTCCGTACACCTTCATGCTGTGACTTATAATAATAACACAATGAATTCGGATTATTTGCCGAAACGAACTTTCAGCTTCTCGATCATATCCTTGGTCATGGCATCCAAGTCATACTCTGGTTTCCAACCCCACTCTTCACGAGCGCAAGTATCATCCAAAGAGTTTGGCCAAGATTCAGCAATAGTCTGACGCAATGGATCTACCTCATATTCCATCTTGAAGTCAGGAATATACTCCTGGATCTTCTTATAGATAGTTTCCGGCTCAAAACTCATAGATGCGATGTTGAATGAGTTGCGGTGAACAAACTTAGAAGGATCAGCCTCCATGATTTCAACAGCAGCACGCAAAGCATCCGGCATATACATCATATCCATATAAGTACCGGCAGCAATCGGACACTTGAAAGTCTCACCCTTAACGGCAGAATAATAGATGTCTACAGCGTAGTCAGTTGTACCACCTCCCGGAGGAGTTACGTAAGAAATCAATCCAGGGAAACGAACAGAACGGGTATCCACACCGAAACGGATGTTGTAGTAGTCGCTCAACAACTCACCTGAAACCTTGGTTACACCATACATGGTGCGTGGGTTACGGATGGTGTCCTGAGGAGTCTTGTCCTTCGGAGTGTTGTTACCAAACACACCAATAGAACTTGGAGTAAATACGGCACAGTTCATTGTACGAGCCACCTCCAGTACGTTGAACAAACCGCCCATACCGATTTTCCAAGCCAACTGTGGCTTAGCCTCAGCAACAGCAGACAACAATGCAGCCAGGTTGTAGATAGTATCAATCTTATACTTTGATACAGTTTCAGCAATCTGCTGCTCGTTAGTGATATCTACAATAGCACTCGGACCAGACTCTTTCAATTCTCCTGTTGGTTCTGCACCCGGAATGTAACCGGCAACGATGTTACCGTTATACAAACTTCTCAACTTCATGGTCAACTCAGAACCGATCTGGCCGGTTGAACCGATAATCAATACATTTTTCATGCTTTATTCTTTCTTGATAACTAAAAAAATCAGATGCACAAAGATAGTATATTATTCTTGATTTTTTCTGATAATATTCGGGAGAATTTATTCGATATTTCAAAAAAAAATAAGACCTTTGCATAGAGATCCTAATATTAACATATATGTACGGTAAATTTAAAGACTTTTTGGCTCAAGAATTAGCCAATATCGAGGCTGCAGGCCTCTACAAGAAAGAGCGTATTATCACAACTCCACAGCGCGCTGACATCAAAGTCAACGCCGGAGAAGGTGTTTTGAACTTCTGTGCCAACAACTACCTGGGCCTTTCAGACAATACCCGTCTGATCGAGGCAGCCAAGGCAGCTATGGACAGCCATGGTTATGGAATGTCTTCTGTACGTTTCATTTGCGGTACACAGGATTTGCACAAACAGCTCGAAGCAGCTATTTCTGACTACTTCAAGACTGAAGATACAATCCTTTATGCAGCTTGTTTCGATGCCAACGGCGGTTTGTTCGAGCCTCTGTTGACCGATCAGGATGCCATCATCTCTGACTCTTTGAACCACGCTTCTATCATCGACGGTGTACGTCTGTGCAAGGCTAAGCGCTACCGCTATGCCAACGCAGATATGGCCGACCTGGAGCGTTGTCTGCAGGAAGCTCAGGCTCAGCGTTTCCGCATCATCGCTACCGACGGTGTGTTCTCTATGGACGGTAACGTGGCTCCTATGGACAAGATCTGTGACCTGGCTGAGAAATACGACGCTTTGGTTATGGTAGACGAGTCTCACTCTGCCGGTGTTGTTGGTCCTACCGGTCACGGTGTTGCCGAGCAGTTCGACGTTTACGGTCGTGTAGACATCTTCACTGGTACATTGGGTAAAGCATTCGGTGGTGCCATGGGTGGTTTCACAACCGGTAAGAAGGAAATTATCGACATGCTGCGTCAGCGCTCTCGTCCTTACTTGTTCTCTAACTCTGTGGCTCCTGCCATCGTAGGTGCCAGCATCGAGATGTTCAAGATTCTGAAGGAGAGCAACGCTCTGCACGACAAGTTGATGGACAACGTAAACTATTTCCGCGACAAGATGATCGCTGCCGGTTTCGATATCAAACCGACTCAGAGCGCCATCTGCGCCGTAATGCTTTACGATGCTAAACTGTCTCAGGACTTCGCAGCCAAGATGCAGGAAGAGGGAATCTATGTAACCGGTTTCTACTATCCGGTAGTTCCGAAGGATCAGGCCCGTATCCGCGTACAGCTGTCAGCCGGTCACGAGCGCGAGCATCTGGACCGTGCCATCGCCGCATTCATCAAGGTGGGCAAGGAACTGAACGTGATCAAGTAATCCACACGGAAACAATAAAAGAAAAATCTCCTTTGCGGCTCTGCCGTGAAGGAGATTTTCTTTTATGTCTATATTCGTTATGGTAGCAATACCTCACAAGGAGTAACATATCCACTGCGGATGCGCCAGGCATCAGGATAGAGATTATTGGCACGATTACCAATCTGTTTGGCAAAACCCAACGGAAAGTTCCGGTATGTAACCAGTACAAAACCTTTCGGTGTATCCGGAGGAAGCACCAAAGCTTCCTTGCGCAAATAGGCCACGGCCTGTTCATAACTCAACTCTACCTGTGGAAAACTGTTCCGGCAGCAGGCCCGGTTCAGAGCCAGTCCGTGACGCGGCACCCAGTCGCGCCCCTTCAGTTCGGCCACCGGTACACCACAGTGCATCACCGTCAGGCATTCTTTTACAGCTCGACAGGCATCGGCCCATTCTTTCGGAACGGCCGAGACTTGCGTGTCTTCCGCCAGCCACTCCCAGTCGCTGCCCGAAAGCCAGCCGGAAAGTGACGCCAGTTCGCTGGCCGAAATCTCATTTTTTCCTTTATTCTTGTCCTTTTTGTCGGGTTTTCCTTTTTTTGCGGCCTTACGGGGCAGACAGGCACGCCATCCGTCTTCTGCTTCCTCTCGCTGTCCATGCTTGCGCAAAACAGCCAAAAAGAATCCTTCACCACGTGTCCAGCCGGGCAGGAAATGATACACGGGCAAGCTGCCACCGGTAAGATCGCCCAGAATGCCCCACTCTTCAGCGCAAGATACCGGTATCAGATCAGCCCCCAATTCACGGGAAATCCAAGCGACATTGTCTTCATCTTCAAAAGCATTGAACGTGCAGGTGCTGTAGATCAGATAACCTCCGGGCTTTAATGCCGGCCAGATGTCGGCTATAATGGAGCGCTGACGCTTCCAGCAAAGTTCCACATTTTCCGGACTCCAGTCGGCTATGGCACCTTCATCCTTACGGAACATACCCTCACCAGAACAGGGCACATCGGCCACAACGACATCAAACAGATGCTCCAACGCAGAGAAATCTGCCGGATAACCGTTTGTAACCATACAAGCCGGATCACCCCACTTCATCATATTTTCGGAAAGTACTTGTGCACGGGGACGCATCGGCTCGTTGCTGACCAGAAAGCTTCCCTCAGGCAACAGGCTACGCAAATGAGTGGACTTGCCACCGGGAGCGGCACACAGATCGAGCGCCATCAAAGGCTCCTGAAAACCGGCCTCTGCAGACAGAGCATGAAAGGCCTGCTCCAGAAACATGGAACCAGCCTCCTGCACATAATAAGCTCCAGCATGAAGCAAAGGATCGAACGTAAAGGAAGGACGGTCCTTCAGATAGTAACCGCTCCGACACCAGGCAACAGGCGCATCGGCCGACTCGGGTCTTGGAATCCCGTTCCAACATGAAGCCAGTTTACGCTCGTTCAGACGAATGCTGACCTGAGGTTCATCGGTCAGTCCCTGCTCGAGTTTCCGGCAGGATTCTTCGCCCATCAGGTGCGTCATATATTCGGTAAATGCTTTCGGTAAGTCCATACTGATTTGTTTTTATGCTGACAAATATTTGCACAAAGATAGCACAAATGCGCTAAAAGATCGTATTTTTGCAACTAAATAACATCTGAACAACATGAAAACAGAACGCTTCTCAACACTGAAAACTCCATTATATCTGTTACTGATTCTGGCATCCTGTATCTTACCGATGAAACTGGCGGCACAAAACAGTTCTGATCAGGATGCAAAAGACGAAGGTATCGTGTTGTATTCCGATACCAGCGGAGTCACTGCAAACAACGATTATCAGCAACCGGACACCAGCAGCAGTTATCAAAGCCATAATACCACCACATCGAATACCCTCTGGAGAACAATGGTTTTCGGCAATTCAGATGATAAATCAGAAACAGATGATCCGATTCATCCTCTGCGGTCTATATCTCATTTTTTCAGCGGTCTGCTCGGTGTCGGTCTGTTTCTGGGTATTATTCTGATATTTCTGGCCATTGTCATACCGATAGGACTCATCATCGGACTGATCGTACTCATTATTCATCTGACGCGTCCCGCTCCCCGTAGTGCCAGACCGGGTGAACCTCCGTTCACACCAGAAGAAATCAAAGAGCGCCAAAGACTTCAAATCATCCGTCTGGCTTCCATTGGAGTGGCCTTACTGCTCGTGGAATGGATCTTTGGCATGGGATACATTGCCGGTACAGTCGGAGTGGTGTTGCTTTGTATCGCCGGAGGACAGTGGCTTGGAAGGAAACAATAGTCCGGACACACAGTGAAGCAAAAGCCGATACGGAAGTTCCTTGTAAGAACAAGGAAATAAACGTAACTTTGCACTTGTAAAAACAAGAATATAATTACCAAACATACATGAAACAATATCTTGACCTGCTGAACCGCATATTGACAGAAGGTACCGAAAAGAGCGACCGTACAGGTACGGGTACCATCAGCGTGTTCGGACATCAGATGCGCTTTAATCTGGAAGAGGGATTTCCCCTGCTGACTACCAAAAAGTTGCATCTCAAATCCATTATCTATGAATTGTTGTGGTTCCTGAAAGGAGACACCAACGTGAAGTACTTACAGGAAAACGGAGTGCGTATCTGGAATGAATGGGCCGACGAAAACGGAGATCTGGGACACATCTATGGCTATCAGTGGCGCTCTTGGCCCGACTATAAAGGTGGCTTTATCGATCAGATTCAAGAGGCAGTAGACACCATCAAGAACAATCCGGACTCACGACGCATCATTGTAAGTGCCTGGAATGTGGGTGATCTGGATAACATGAACCTGCCTCCCTGCCACGCCTTCTTCCAGTTCTACGTAGCTAACGGACGGCTAAGCCTGCAGCTTTATCAACGCAGTGCCGATACCTTCCTGGGCGTTCCGTTCAATATTGCCTCTTATGCCCTGCTGCTGCAAATGATGGCGCAGGTCACCGGACTCAAGGCGGGCGACTTTGTACATACGCTGGGAGATACGCACATCTACAAGAACCATCTGGAACAGGTACAGCTCCAGCTGACACGCACTCCCCGCCCATTGCCACGCATGGTGCTGAATCCGGACGTGAAGAGCATCTTCGACTTCAAGTATGAAGACTTTAAGCTGGAAGATTATGATCCGTGGCCACACATTGCCGGAAAGGTTTCTGTTTAACAACACATGATATCACAAACTGTATATGATGACAATAATCGCCGCCGTAGCGCAGAATAATGCTATCGGCTTTGAAAACAAACTGATTTACTGGCTGCCGAACGATCTGAAAAGATTCAAGGCACTCACAACCGGAAATACCATTATTATGGGACGGAAGACCTTTGAATCCCTCCCCAAAGGAGCTTTGCCCAACCGACGAAATGTCGTGCTGTCACGCAATAGTGACTTTTCAGCTCCGGGCGCAGAGGTGTTTCATTCGCTGGACGAAGCTCTGCAAACCTGCAAACCGGATGAAGAAATCTTCATCATCGGAGGAGCGAGCTTATACCAGGAAGCAATGGGACGTGCGGATCGCCTGTGTCTGACTCATATAGAAGACACCCCACAGGAAGCAGATGCTTTCTTTCCGGAAATAAACGAACAGGAGTGGCAGGTAGAAAGTGACGAAAAGCATGAAACGGATGAGAAACACCGTTTCTGCTACCGGTTCACAGACTATGTGCGCAGATAAAGCCACAAAAGCCGTTTTTAGTGATGTGTATGATAATCAACACGACTAAAAACGGCTTTCTTAAATCAGCATACCATATATCCACAATAACACAATAAAACCTGTTTCTTTATGACTCAAACACTGTTTTGTCTGGAAATTATTTCCTTCACGGCACTGACGCTCTCCTCCATATTTCTTTCTGTAGCTTACATTCCTCACGAAAGGAAAATACCGAATGTCAGACGAAGTAAAAACCTGATCCAACTGGCATCTATACTTTTAGGAGTAAGTGGTATCATACTGATAGCGCAAAATTATCAGTTAGACGATATCATTTTCTATGTTCAAATCATGGCACAGGTGGAAAGTGCCTTACTGATTTTAGGAATGATACTCCTGCTCACTAATAATTTTCCTACCAGGAAATTTGTATTTATCCAAACGGTTTGGATCGCAATAAGCATTCTGGCTTTATATTCATACTACTACATATATAAAGGGACCACCGGTTCTGCAGTCTACTATCTGCTTGTTTCCATATTTCCGGCTCAGTTTCTTTATTTCTTCTTTACGTATAAAAAGCTATTTGAGGCCTGGAGAAACAAAAAACATCAATATGGGAAGTACGGCAGTACCATAAAACGTCTTTGGCTATTGCTGAACATTATGGCCACATTTGTCATGGCAACGCTCTATTTTCCGGGAAAGATTATTTTTGCAGCTCTCATTTCAGTATATATTATTGCCTTGATCAGTTTTACAATTCTGTTCTACCGGTTACTCATCCTTCTGAACATTACAGACTTTGAACCCAAACAGTATTCAGAGTTAAAGAGCAGGGAGAAAATCAACACACAAAAGAACATGGAGATTGCTCTGGAACAATGGATAGAAAGCAAAGGATACGTAGAACGAAATATCACCATCACTATTCTGGCCAAACGATTGGGAACAAACCGGACTTACCTTTCAAACTATATCAATGAGCGGTATGAGGAGAACTTCAATACATGGATTAACCAACTTAGAATAAAAGAAGCTCAAATATTACTTGAGAAAAACAATGAGGCTCTGCACAGCATAGCCGAACAAGTTGGTTTTGCAGATCTGCCTCATTTCAGTAGAACTTTTAAATCCATCACCGGAGAATCTCCATCAAATTGGAAAAAACGAAGCGAAAAAGGTTGAAGGAATAACAATTTATTCTTTACCAAAAATTAAAAAGAGTTGCACCGAATTTGCAGAAAGATAAATTTGGATTCTCATTTTTGCTGTTTCGTACAAATATACAATAAGAAAAACAGATTTAAACATATATTTGCAACAACCAAATAATTCAAATCATCTTGTCTTATATGGTTTATAGAATAGAACTAATACAGGCTCGCACAGAGTATCTGATTAATTCTAACTTTTGATTATACTTTCCTATTCGTTCGGTACTATCGTGAGATACTACCGAACATTTTGTATTGGTTTCATGGCTGCATATTTGCCTTTAGGTACAAACTCTCAGTCTTCAGCATAATATTTAAAACAACACAAAAACAAGAGGAATAGAGAATTCATACATTGCAATTGTGACTTCTACCAAAGTTCATATATGGCAAAATCGGCTATTTTAAGGCCCTACAACGAAAAGAAAGCATTCATTGTTATCCAACTATCAAATAACATAAAAAACCTCAGTAGAGAAGCTCTGCTGAGGTCTATAAGGCTATGCTATAAGAAATAAGCAACCTTTAGAATAAAGGTATTACTCCAGATCTATATCTTCTTCGTCATCCTCACCATTTCTCCGATCGGTATCGCGTGTCGCGATGTCTGTAATAGGCATCTGACGGGAGAAAGCCTCGTGGAATGAAATAATGGTTTCTGTACGCTGAAGGCCTAAAGGCTGCAATTTATCATGGATAATACTCAGCATATGATTGTTGTTACGAGCATAGATCTTGATGAACATATCATAATCGCCGGTAGTATAATGACACTCCACGACTTCAGGAATCTGCTCCAATGCGGCCACTACGCGGTCGAAATCCGAAGGATCTTTCAGGAACAGCCCCATAAAGGCACAGGTGTCATAACCAATCTTTTCGGGATCGAGGATGTACTGCGAACCTTTCAGTACTCCCAGTTTCACCAATTTCTGAATTCTCTGATGAATAGCCGCACCAGATACCCGGCAAGCACGAGCCACTTCCAGAAAAGGAATTCGCGCATTTGAGGCAATCATCTGAAGAATCTGCTCATCCAAACTGTCTAAGTTTAAAGCTTTCATATTGTTACATTTTATAGATTACTACAAAAATAGCAATTTTAGTAATACAATCATAAAAAAATAGGCATCTCCGATTAAGGAAATGCCTATTTTTAATAATTATTTGAATAATCTGCTATCAGCTTAATTGCGTTTGCTTGCTGAATAGTTGATCTTCAGAGCCCATGATTTACGCAATACCTGCTTGATATCGGTAACGATACCCATCTTGGTCTTCTGGTCAACCTTCAAGGAGATCTGCTGTGCAGCCTGATCAGACATAGAAGCACGTTCCTGTGCTACGAAGTCCATAATTTCGGCAGGCTCTGCAAAACGGTCGTTCAACTGGATACGAGTTCCTGAACCCATTGTTGCGCGCAACTGATCTGTCGGAGGACCTACATAAATGAATGATACCGCTGATTTTTTCTCCAGCTTTTCCAATTCGGTACCGGCCGGAACGGTAAACTTCACTTTCAACGTAACCTCACGCATGGTGGTTACAATCATAAAGAAGAACAGAATGGTAAAGATCAAGTCAGGAAGTGAAGATGTGTTCATTTCGGGCATCTCTCTACTACCCTTTTTATTAAATCTGCTCATTACTTTTCTCCTCCATAATTTTTAGGTTCTGCCTCAGAGATCTTCTGCGGATAATAACCGCGGATAGCCTCCTGCTGCTCGTCACTACAATTTGCATATACTCTACCGAACTTAGCTTTTGCCAATTCGTCACGTAACTCATTGTAAGCACGAACCAATTCATTCTGAACCTGGAAGTAAACATTATAGCTTGTTCCACGGTCGGTCTGAACAGAAATCACATGTTTGTCGGTTACCGCGCACATACCCAACAATGGAATGTTCTTGGCATGCTTTTCTGGCAATGACGGTGAGTTTGTCGGATTCTGAACAAATTCCTTTGCACGGTCGCAAAGCTGATCCAAACTGATATAGTCACCGTTTACCATCAAATTACCGGCAGAGTTGATCTTTACGTTCAGTACGTTTCTTTCCTTTACATCGATTTCAGCTTCGTTCTGTTCGTCCTCTGGTGGAGGCGGAAGGCGGCGAACCAAACCCATGTCAGTATCCATAGAAGTGGTCACCAGGAAGAAAATCAGCAAAATGAAAGAAATGTCCGCAGTAGAACTTGCGTTCAAACCAGGTACTGATCTTTTTTTCTTTGCCATTTAATTTTTAGTTTTATAAATTGAAAACGATGTTGTTATTTCTTTTGTGCGTTCTTCTTAACGATACCTGACATATTCACTACTACGGCAATCGCAGCAACAGCCATCAGGATATAGATAGAAATGATGAACATATCTACTACAGAAACCATGGCACCGCTGGTTACGTTACCGTCAGCAGCAGTAAAGTCCGGCTCATTCAGGTTAGTCAGCAAGCCGATAGCCAAAGAAGCAACCAGCAGAACAACTGATATAAAACTAATCTTGCCACCGGGAACGCCACTCAGGTTCTCACCTGAAGCTCCCATACCGTCTTTGATACTCTTAATCGCGCTCCATACAGCCAACACAGCAGTAATACCAGTCAGCACGTACATGAGGTAGATAACAGCTTCGGTACATTTGGGCTCATTGTAATCACCCATTGGGTTGTCGTAACCGTACAGGAAGAAGAATGCAAACACAATCAGAATGACTGCGATGCAGGCGTTCAATACGGTTTTAGACAATTTTTCTGTCTTTATCATGATTTATTTATTTTTTCAAGTTATACTTCATACACATATCCAACAGAGAGATTGTAGCCTCTTCCATGTGAGAGGTGATAGTTTCAATCTTAGACAGGATATAGTTGTAGAAAATCTGCAGGATCAAAGCAACCACGATACCGAAGATAGTAGTAATCAAGGCCACCTTCATACCACCGGCAACAACTGTCGGAGAGATATCACCAGCCTGCTGGATCTGGTCGAACGCCATCACCATACCGATCACAGTTCCCAAGAATCCCAAAGACGGAGCCATAGCGATGAACAGAGTGATCCATGAGCAACCCTGCTCCAAGTAGCTTGACTGTACGCTTCCGTAAGCAACAACTGAACGCTCTACGTTTTCGATACCCTCGTCGATACGCATCAGACCCTGGTAGCAGATAGAAGCAACAGGACCACGAGTGTTACGGCAAACTTCCTTAGCGCCTTCTACATCGCCAGCAGCCAATTTCTCTTCCAAAGAAGCCAACAGTTTCTTTACGTTGATCTCTGCCAAGCTCAAGTAAATGATACGCTCGATACAGAAAGCAAGACCCAATACCAATGCGATGGCTACCAATGACATGAAGCCTGCATCACCTTCGATAAACTTAGTTTTCAATTCCTTGTGAAGGCCAGTTTCCTCTACAATAGGCTCCTGAGCAATTTCTTCAGAAACTGCAGCAGCTGTATCAACAGCAGCTGAATCAACAACAGTTGTGTCAACGGCAGCTGAATCAACGGCAGCTGAGTCGGCCTGAGCCATCATCGACTGAGTTGCACCAAATGCAAAGACTCCCATCATCGCAATAATTGCAAATAACTTTTTCATTGTGTGTCTAATTTTTTAAGATTATTAATTGTTTTGTATTTATCGCGGAGAGAGGGGGATTCGAACCCCCGATACGCTTTTGACGTATACACGCTTTCCAGGCGTGCCTCTTCAGCCACTCGAGCATCTCTCCTTTATTGAAAATGTTCAAAAAAAATGCTACATTCTCAAAACGGGTGCAAATTACAAAAAAAATGCGATATGCAAGCGAAATCAGGTGCAAAAATATTCTTTTTTTTAATCATAGCCACTATTCCACAAAGAAAAATTGCGTTAACTTATGAAATATTTCTTTTTTGTCTGATTCAGCCTTCAACCCGATCAAATATTTTCAGTGCCGTTTCGGTGGTATATCGAATAACTTCTTCGTCGCTCAAAGTATAAATTTCACTTAATTTACGGACCACTTGAGGCAGATAAGAACTCTCGTTTCGCTTGCCGCGCCAAGGCACCGGAGCCAGATAAGGCGAATCGGTTTCCAGCACCAGACGCTGTACCGGAACCGCGGCCGACAGGGTGGCGGGCAGGTCGGATTTCTTGAACGTGACAATACCGTTAATACCTAAGGCGAAATGCTCAAAAGAAAGCAGTTCGGCAGCCTCGTCAGGAGTACCTACGAAACTATGGAAAACTCCGCGCAACGGTTCTTCCCGATAGACTTGCAGCACACGTACCAGATCGGCATGCGCCGAGCGGCTGTGAATCATTAGCGGCAGATCGTATTTCAGAGCGAGCTGTACCTGAAAATCGAATGCGGCCAGCTGTTCCTTCTTCATGCTGTCGTCCCAATAATAGTCCAGTCCCACCTCGCCTATTCCGATATAAGGATGACCGGGAGCGGCCACGAGTTCTTCCATGTGGCGGAGCACTTGCTGATAGTCTTCGGTAAGGTCGGTGGGATGAAGCCCCATCATCGGATACAGGTATCCGGGATACTTCTCCACCAAACGGTCCATCTCCCCAATGCTGGCCTCGTCAATATTGGGCAGGAATATCTTGCCCACCCCGTTTTCACGGGCACGTTCCAGCACCTGGTCGATATCTTCTGTAAACTCCTCGCCGTAGAGATGGGCATGCGTATCGATGATATACATATATTCCTTTTTAAACGTCGCGGTTCAACAAAGTCAATACAAACTGCTTCAGCACATCTTTCTTTTCGGCTGGAAGCGAAACCTGCTCCAGCAATGTCAGCGCCTCGTCAAAATAAGTATTGATTTTCTCGTTGGCACAAGCCGGAACTCCTACGGCATCGTAGATGGCACGCACCGAAGAAATCTTCTCCTCTTCTATATAGGACTTGCATTCGAGCCAGCTTTTCAGGATGCGGCGCTGTCCTTCGTCGGCCAGTTCAAAAGCCTTGATCAGCATATAGGTCTTTTTGTTGCACAGAATATCGCCTCCGATCTTCTTGCCGAATTTTTCGGGATCGCCGTATACATCCAGATAGTCGTCCTGCAACTGGAATGCCAGACCGATTTTTTCGCCAAAGCGATACAGCAGATCGGCATCAGCGGCATCGGCACCTCCGGTCAGAGCACCGATTTTCAGCGCACATGCCAGCAGTACGGAAGTTTTCAGACGGATCATTTCAATATACTCTTCCTCGGTCACATCATTGCGCTCCTCAAAGTCGATGTCATATTGCTGTCCCTCGCCAATCTCAAGCGCCGTGCGGGTGAAAAGGTCAAGCACCGCGGCCAGATGTTCCGCCGGTGCCTGCTGCATCATGCCATAAGCCAGCACCAACATGGAGTCGCCACTGAGAATAGCCGTATTCTCGTTCCATTTCCGGTGTACGGTAAGCTTGCCGCGTCGCATATCGGCGTGGTCCATCAGATCGTCATGCAGCAGTGTGTAGTTGTGATAGGTTTCGAGTCCCAAAGCCAAAGGCACGATGCGTTCCAGATCCTCACGATAAAGATTATAAGCCATGAGCATCAGCACCGGACGGATGCGCTTGCCGCCCATAGAGAGCACATAGCGGATAGGATCATAAAGTCCGGCCGGTGTGGCCTTGATATTCATATTCTCAACCTGCGCTTTTACAAAAGCTACTATTTCTTCTGAAGTATACATAAGCTAAACATTAATGATTAAAAAAAGGCTGCACAAGGCAGCCTTTTATTTTTCCTATATTACTGTAAACGGAATGTCACTGGCAAAGAGAACT
Source organism: uncultured bacterium (assembly GCA_905215575.1). GTDB lineage: Bacteria > Bacteroidota > Bacteroidia > Bacteroidales > Bacteroidaceae > Paraprevotella. Next base: position 24,588 of record CAJMQV010000014.1, read on the forward strand.
TAACACGTACTGGTTTTCCTCTCTGACGACCCGGCTTCCAGCGTGGCATAATCTTCAACACGCGCTCGGCTTCCTTAGACAGATATGGATCCGGGCTTCTTACGATCTCGATATCCACGATAGAACCGTCCTTGTTTACCACGAAGGTTGCGATTACACGACCCTGAATGTTCTGCTCAACACAGATAGGAGGATACTTGATGTTTTCCTGCAACCACTTCATACAAGCAGCGTCACCGCCCGGGAATTCCGGATTCTCTTCTACTACAGTGTGAATGGTTTCGTCTTCTACGGCCTCAACCACCGGACCTACAGGACCAGTAGGACCTGTTGAAGCTACACCACCGGTACCGGTTACAGGAGCGATAGCCTGGTTCATTTCCTCAGAGCTTTCCACTTCCTCTTCTACCAGTTCGGTTTCATTGTCCACGATGTTCAGGATCTCGGCAATCTTAGGAGCAGCTGCTGGTGGAGGTGCCACAACTTCAGGCTGTTTTGAGATTGGAATCATGTCTTCTTCAACAGTAGCTGAGAATACGGGTTCCAACTCCACAACTTTCTTTTCGCGCTGTGTCCACTCGAACGCAACGAAGATTGCAGCAAGAACAATCACATAGCCAATCAGCATGCTGGTGCTTTTCTTACCTTCAAGGTCTGCTTTCTGCGATTTTTTTATTTCCATAATATATTTTATTTTTACTTATTCGTCTTAACGTGGCAAATGTAGCACATTTTTTTATTTTAAGATACTGAAATCCTCTTTTTTTTTTCGGCAAAAGCATTCTTTTTTATTTTTTCCGGTATCTGACACCCTAAACGGCTTTTTTCTACGTTATATTTTAAAAAAGATGTATCTTTGACCACAAAATAGCAATCAAAATGAAAAAAACAGGCTGTCTACTTTTCGGAGGCCTGCTCTCCCTTGCCGCCCAGGCGCAGGAGGCTTCCTCCGTCTTCAACTTTCTGAAGCAACCGGCTTCGGCTCACGCCACGGCGCTGGGCGGACCGGCCATTTCACCCATCGAAGACGATGCCTCGCTAGTTTTCCTCAATCCGGCCCTGTCGTCGGCTGTATCCGGAAATACCATCAACCTGAACTTCATGACCTTTATGCAGGGTTCAAAAAACGGAAGTGCCGCCTATATCCGCACAGCCGGCGAACGCAACACCTGGGGGGTACTGGCTCAGTTCAGCAATTACGGAAATATTACAGAAACCGATGAGGAAGGAAACGAATCGGGTTCTCTTTCCACCCTCGATCTGGCGCTCGGAGGTGTATACTCTTATCTGTTCAATGATTATTGGGCGGGAGGTGTCACCGGAAAATTCATCTATTCCAGTCTGGCGGGCTACCAGTCTATCGGCCTGGCCGTTGACTTGGGATTGAATTACTATAATGAAGATGCCGACTTCTCGCTCTCGGCCGTGGCCAGCAATGTGGGTGGTCAGGTAAAGGCCTACAATGATCATTTTGAACGCATCCCCTTCGATCTTTCAGTGGGATTCACCAAGGGCATGAACCATGCTCCGGTGCGGGTTACCGTAACCATGAACGATCTGACCCGATGGAACTACAAATATTATTACAATCCGGAGGGAAAGGAAAAGTTCGGCACCATGCTGCTCAATCATTTCAGTTTAGGTGTGGATGTTGTGCCCTCCAGCTCTTTCTATCTGTCGGCCGGATATAATTTCCGCCGCGCCTCGGAGATGAAGGAAGCCGGAAAGTCACACGGCGCCGGACTGTCGTTCGGAGGCGGACTGAATCTGCAACGCTTCAAGTTGGGAGTTGCCTATGCGCAATATCATGTGTCTACCCCAACCCTGGTATTCAACGTATCTTACCAATTATAAATATATAAGCAATGAATATGACTGCAAAAAAAATAGTTATCGCCGTAGACGGTTTCTCTTCCTGCGGCAAGAGCACCATGGCCAAGGATCTGGCCAAAGCCATCGGATATATTTACATTGACAGCGGAGCCATGTATCGTGCCGTAACTCTTTTTGCCCTGCGCCGTAACCTGTTTCTGGCCGACGGACAGGTAAACGAAGAGCAGTTGCGCGCCGAGCTGCCGGAAATCCGCATCACTTTTGCCCTGAACAATGAGCAAAAGCCGGAAACTTATCTGAACGGCGAGAATGTGGAGAAAGAGATCCGCGGACTGGAGGTTTCTTCACGTGTGAGCCGCATTGCCGCTCTCGACTTCGTGCGCGCCGAATTGGTGCACCAGCAACAGCTCATGGGACAGGAAAAGGGCATCATCATGGACGGACGCGATATCGGCACTTGTGTGTTCCCCGACGCGGAACTTAAAATCTTTGTAGTGGCATCGGCCGAAATCCGGGCACAAAGAAGATACGACGAACTGACCGCCAAAGGCGAAAAGGTGAATTTTGAAGAAATTCTGCATAATGTGCAGGAGCGTGACCGCATAGACATGACCCGTGCCGTGAGCCCGCTGCGCAAGGCCGACGACGCACTGGAGCTGGACAACAGTCATCTGACTCCGGAAGAACAGAAGGAATGGCTCCTGCAACAGTACAACCGTGTAATCTCCAGCCTATGATCATCGAAATAGACCAGGAATCGGGATTCTGTTTCGGAGTGACACGCGCCATCCGAAAAGCCGAAGAGGAACTGCAAAAAGGACAGGTGCTGTATTGTCTGGGGGACATCGTACACAACGGCAAGGAGTGCGACCGCCTGAAAAAGCTGGGCCTCATCACCATTGACCACGAGCAATATGAACAGCTGCGCGAAGCCAAAGTGTTGCTCCGGGCGCATGGCGAACCTCCGATGACCTATCTGAAGGCACAGGAAAACCAGATTGACATCATTGACGCCACCTGTCCGGTGGTGCTCCATCTTCAGGAACGAATCAAAAAGGAATACCAGAGCAACAATCCGCAGCGCCAGATCGTGATCTTCGGTAAAAACGGCCACGCAGAGGTGCTGGGCCTGGTGGGACAGACCGAGGGTACGGCCATCGTGCTGGAAAGCCCCGACGAAGTGACCCAGCTGGACTTTAACCGGGATATATCGCTCTATTCACAGACCACCAAACCGCTGGACGGATTCCGGAAAATTGTGGAATACATCGAGGCACATATCGCTCCGGGCGCCACATTCAAGTACTACGACACCATCTGCCGCCAGGTGGCCAACCGCATGCCGAACATACGGAAGTTTGCCGCCC
>CAJMQV010000015.1 GCA_905215575.1 uncultured bacterium
ACCATACGAAACCACGGGTATCCTTATATATAGCATTTATCGTATTATGGGATAAACCTTCAGATACAGTTACAGAACGAAAAACAGGAGACTGTTGGATTGAATACAGAGATAATGGCAACAACAACATTATCACCATAAATAAATAACGAATGACAAATGGAGCAACTCTCCCTATATAATAATATGTGTCCTTCATACATTCATAAAAATCGATCATTTTCTCCTTATTATTACTAAGAAGTCCGACAAACTTAATGATTTTTTTGATAGAATGTATAGTTTTGCTCACTAAAACTTAGTTTAATCTCATGATGCATTATACGCAGAATTGTTTTTCATGATTAAACTAAAAAGTGCGATGTCGCTTTAGGTAAATCGGCACGTAAATACGCTATATACATATTGACTTCTATCTAATATGTATTAACCTTATTATTTTAAGAATATGATGAAAAAGAAATTTATTCCGTTATTTATTCTTCTCTTTTATATGCTGAATATAAACAGCCAAGAGTTTACTCATCCGGGCTTACTCCATTCTGATTCTTCATTAAAAAGAATCCGGGAACTTGTCAGAAATGAGATACAACCGGTTTACGGTTCATTTAACATCATGCGAGGAATGCCTGAGGGAAAAGCTGATTATTGCATAAAAGGACCTTTCGAAACTATCAGCCGTGCCGGCAGATATGGTTATACCAAAGATCCTTGTGAACGAGATTTTAATGCAGCTTACTACAATGCTATTCTTTGGATAGTCACAGGAAAAGAGCCTCATGCAGACAAAGCAATGGAGATTATCAGAGCGTATGCAGTACCCTAAAGAAAATAGAAGGTCCGGACGATCCGCTTTGTGCCGGCCTTCAAGGATTTATGCTGGTAAACGCAGCAGAAATCATGAGATATACATATACAGCAGATAAATATACTAACGGATGGGATGCAAAAGATACACCCAAAGTAGAAAGTATGTTCCGAGATGTATTCCAGCCGATACTTACTACTTTCTACAATGGCAAACTTACGATAAGACACCATATCGGGCTTGCGGTTGTTTCCAAAGATGATGTCACGAAACATTTCATAGCTCGTAACAAGCGGAGTAATCGTACAACGGGCATCCGACTCAAGAATACGTGTACGCACCTCGCTCCAATCGGCAGATACCTCGTGACGGTCGTTCACAAACCATGCTTTCCGATAAGGAGCATCTATCAGGCGGAAAGCAGCCCGTCCCATAGATTTGGACACCACTACGGAATATGCGCTATTCTCACGTACCACCTCGTACACGATATACGAGTTGGCATAGGGCAAATAAAAAGCGTCGAAATTCTGCTTTTCTTTCGGAATGCCCAGATGCAGTTTGTCGGCATTATAGAAAAACAAGATAGCTCGCAGAAGGGTACTCTTTCCCACTCCCTGCGTACCAATGAAATGCACATTGCCGTCCACCCGGATTTCGGCATAAGGAATATGCGCACTATTCAGGAATATGACTTTATTCAGGTATCTCATCGCTTGTATCCTCCAATATCGTGATGCAGTCCACCATTTCTTCCATATAGTGGAATGCGGTTAGTACTTTATAGGTTTCATCGTGCTCGTTTTCCAGTTCAATCATCCCAGCCTTTTCCAGCTCTGCCACCAGCTTCTCCACAACCTCTCCGAATTTTTTCTTGTCAGAAAACAAGCGGGAAGCCTTTTCCTTCAGTTCCATGTTACATCCTATCTGCACCTCAATATCTGCCCGTCGGAACAGGAATCCGGGACCAAAAGCCGAATGATACGTTTTCAGGAAGCTCAGGTAATCAATCCATTTGCCTACAGCTTCCAGCTTTCGCTCCAAATCGACCCGGGTTTCCTGACGTGTAAACAGGTAATATCCGTTGCCCGCTTCCAGATAGAAGCCGATACCTTTATAATAATCGTAATACTCCGTAAAATCTTCTTCAAGCGCATCATAGTACCGCTTGACGGTTGACGAGACACTATTGGCGGAAATAAATCCTCCCCTGCTCAGAATATTGAATATTTCTTCCGTATATTTCATCGTTTTATCAAGTATGATTAAGGGTTTTGTCGTAAATAAATCAAAGGGTACTCCACCTCAGAGGTTGACTCATAATGGTCAGTAAAATCCAGCTCATCCGCATACTGTGAAGCCAGCTGGCAGAAAAACAGCAGCTTGTCTTCTTCCGCCACCGGCCTGCCATAGGAATAGTTCATTACGAACCGGAACAAATGTGTGCCAGAGGCAGCAAAGGCATTGAATACTTCCTGCAAGTTGACCCTGTCCATTACCTCACCTGCCTGTGACAAATAACTTTCCGGAATGGCTCCGGCTACATTCCGCGGACCACGTGAGTCCTTCTTCCGCCGCGACATCACCTTACGAATCAACTCCAATGCCACTTCAGAAGTATGCAGATTTGACAGAGACAACTTGATGCGATAGTTGGGCTGCGGTTCCATCCACACCGGATTCTTTTCTCCAATGACCTGACGAATATCTGTATTCTCCTCAAGCAGGAACTGATCGCGCAGGTATTTCAATCGCCTTACCTTTTCAAAAATACGATTCTGGTAGGCTATCAAGTTCAAGTAATGAATAATCTGTTTTTCTATTTCAATCAGGTTATGATACGAATCGTTCAGCTGAAGCTTTACATCACTCACCACAGCCCGCATCTGTACATCCATAGCCACACGGAAAAAGGTAGGTTGCTGTGAGTCTATCACTTCTTCACTCCGAGTTATAAGCAAAGCTATGTTACGCCGTTTTTCATCCAGTTTTTTCAATTTGGCCAATTTCACCTGATAATTTGGTTCCGTTTTATAAGTTACATCCAAATTACGTTTCAAGTCCATCACGTTACGTACGGTAGCCAGTGCAATGTTTTTCAAACAACGTCTCACCTCTCGCTGGTATGCATACTTCCGCTGTTCATTGTTCTCCTGCAGGAAATAATCGATGTTATCATTCAAATGATTCAGATAATCTTGCACGAACGATACATTGATTTCCTCGTTTATTTGCAGAACCTCTTCGAAAAACTTCAAGTACAAATCTTCCATTTCCAGGAAATCACCGCTTTCCCGCAGCACGCCGTATTCAATAAGAAAACGAATACGCTCTTCCTTGTATTCAGTTAATTCAAGGGCATAATCATAACGGAATGAGAGCTGTTTACGTTTGTAAAACATTTCCTTGAGCAACACTTTTTCCCGCTCAAACATTTTCACAAGTTCATCTATAGAACGGAATGTATTCATCGTATCAAATATAATGTCATTAAAGCAAAGGCGTTTTTAGCAAAGATAGGGATTATCCGGAAATCTCCACCAAATATCGTTATCTTTTCATAAGACAGGATGCGGTTCGGCATCGTCTTTTCTCAAAAGCGGGCTTCGGGTTTGACACTGCATTCACCTTTTTGTATCTTTGCGCCAAACTAGCTGCTACATGAAAAGTACCAAACAAGACATAAAACGCATGCAGTGGGAAAACGACCCGCTCTACCGGCTGATAAGAACCATCAAGAATGTGATGGACCGATACTACCTCGACCCTTTCATCGGACTGTTCTTTCCGACAGCAGGCGACATTTTCTCTTCGGCCATGACACTGCCCTTTCTCACGGTGTCGCTGTTCAAAATCAAGTCCATTCCCCTCACCCTGGCCATCCTCTACAATATGTTAGTGGACATGATGCTGGGTATCATTCCACTCTGGATTGGCGACCTACTAGATATTTTCAGCCGTTCGTACGCGAAAAACTACCGGTTGATTGTGGGTTTCGTGGAAGGCGACAAGGAGGTGATTCAAGAAGTAAACCGCAAAGCCGTGGTGACAGCCGTGGGCATCCTGGTGCTGTGCGTGATTATCTATTGGGTGGCCAAACTGGCAGTCTACCTGACCACAGCGCTGTGGACATGGATAAGCGGACTGTTTTAAGTATCCCGGAAAATACGTACCTTTACGCCAAAATCATTCACAATGGGAAAGAAAGAATACATGCAGGCTAACAAGGACTGGCTGGCCGAAAAGGCAAAGGAAGAGGGAGTGATGCCGCTCCCGAAGGGTATCTACTACAAGGTGCTGGCATCGGGCAAGAACGACGGCAAGCATCCCACGCCACGGAGCATTGTCACCGCGCACTACACGGGATGGACCATCAACGGCAAGAAGTTTGACAGCAGCCGCAGCGGTGCGCCCATAGCCTTCCGCCTGAGCGACCTGATTGAGGGATGGATTATCGCCATGCAGCAGATGTGCGTGGGCGACAAATGGGAGGTGTACATCCCGTCGGAAATGGGATACGGAAAGTTCTCGCAGCCCGGCATCCCCGGCGGTTCCACCCTGATTTTTGAGATTGAATTGTTTGGAATAGCCTGAGTGCAGGCTACTCCAAACAACAATTATCGGATACACACTCCTGATTTAAACTGCGGCTCTCTGGCTCAAAACAGCATTTTGCTTTTCTAAAATCAACTCTTTTTTATTAGGGTAATGCTTTTCTGCTAACTCAAGAGCATATTCAAAATACTGTTTAGAAAGATCCCAACATTCTTTTATTTGTCCATAAATCACCGCCAGTTCCTCATAAGAGCAAATCAGCAAATGATTATATGCTTTGTTTACCGCAGCCAACCGTGTAAAAGTCTCAGCACTTTGCTCAAAAGAATGTGCAGAGTCTTCATACTTCTTATCCAACTTATAGAGATTACCTAAAATGAAATAAGTATTACCTACAAAAGCTGTATGAGGACCATAGTTTTGCTGAAAATCTATCTGCTCTATTCTTTCCAAAGCCTGATCATAGGACAAAGCCATAGTGTAATATTCAATAGATTTCTGCAATAAAACAAGCTGTGTGTCATCATAATAAGAAAAATAAAGATTGCCTAAACTTTCATACGTCCGAGCAAGTTTGGGATAATAAATTTCCGGCTTTATTTTTTTCATTTTCAAGAAAACCTCTAAAGCCTTAAGTAAATAGTCTTCACTTTTACCAAAATTGGTTTCTTTGAACAGCAGCCCCAATTGATAATAGCAATCTGCCAGCTGAGATTCATACTTCCCTACCTCTAAAGCATTCAACTGTACATAACATTCCAAAGCTTTTTCCAAACATCTCTTTGCCTGCCGGTCTTTCCGAGTGTCCTGACGATAGAAAGTACCTAAATTAATCCAGCAGTTTGCTATCTCTCGAATATATCTATTCTTTTTCTCTTGCGGCCAACGATTATATTTCTCAATTTGACGTTTAATAAGTGTCTGCCCATACTCTTTATCGCCCATCTTATAGTATAAGACACCTAAATTATTCTGTATCAACAATAATTTACATTCAAAATGGCTTTCCAAATGCTTATTCTGAAGATCAATATACAAATTATTCGATTTATTATAATAAGTCTCAGCCTGCTTAAGATACCCTAATTTATTATATAAATTTCCCATCCGGTTATAGCATTTAGCCATACCAGATTGAATGTCAAACCTCTGTGGGTTCTTTATAAGGATTTCTCTATAATGGTTCAACGTACTGGAATAATAAGAGATGGCCTGATTAATACGATTGTTTTTATCCAAAAAACGAGCATATTTATAAAGCAAGTGACAATATTCCTCCGGGCATACATACAACTGAGCAATAGATATTGCCTTTTTACGGGCCTCACACGCCTTATTAAAGCGATTAGGGTCATTCTGATTAGCTAATATACTTTTAGCTGCCAGCATCAAAATATTGAAGTTGGTTTTCAGCGTATTTATAGAAGCCTCATAAAACTCTTTCGCCTGTTTGTAATCACAGATACTTTGCTCTATATTTTGCTTTATTTTTTTTGAACAAAGCAGATTAACCGCTTCCTTACATTTTCCACTCTCAAAGAGCGCGGTTGCCTGACTTAGCAATTCATTAGATGCTTTTGAAGCGCATCGATTAATTTCTATTGCCACATTGATCAGGCACTTGTTCTGCTCTTGAATCCGATCGTTCAGTCTGTCTTTCTCAATATGGAGCTTCTCTAAATTTCCCTGAATTACCTCAATAGCATCTTTGGCTATCTGAATATTCTCAAGGAAATCTTCATCTTGTAATTGCTTGTATTTCTCCTCCCACTTTAGCAAGTAAGCTTGTTTCGCACTTAATTTTTCTAACTCCTCTTTTATTTTTTCATTGATAGCTATTAACTTCTCCTTAAAGTCTATGATTTCCGGATTATTATATGAAAACGGTATTTTATCCAAATCAGCAATTCGTATTCCATTATAATAAATCTGGGAATCCCTGATTTCATTCTGAAAATCATAACTTCCAGACACAAGAAATGCAATCTGAATAACCAAACTTAAGCAAAGTGTATCTATATGTGAATATGGAGGTATCGTAAAATACTCCATCTCTTTTATTATCCTTTTCTTAAAGTTTTGCAAAGATTCCTCTTCTTTTTCTTTTGGCTGCAATGCTTTATAATAAATGCAAATCTGAGGAGTCTTATTCTCTACACAGCACTGATAAGCTACCTCGAATTCTTCCTGAGTATATTTACCTGCCTTATGATGGAACAAAGCCACAAATAAATCACTTTTTCTTACTAAGGAATTATATTCATTCTGTGTTCTCTCACCTTTGAATGCCGGATTCTGATTTTCCCACTGATCCAGTATCAGCCTTATTCCTCTTTGAGTATAGCTTGATTGAAGCTTACCTATAAGTTCATTAATAAACTTACGGTCATCAGATAATTCTTCACTTGAAGCCAAAAATATATGAATATCCTTTTCTTTCATAAGCTACACGTTTCTGCACAACTTGCCAAGCAGTTCTTTATCTTGCGCAATCATTTCATTCATCTCGATATGCGTGCACGCTTCCTCACGTAAAAATCGCGCACTAGAAGACTGTTCCGACAGATTCCACGTAAGTAACACCACGTGAATCTTCAGCGATTTCAACTTCTTGACCAGCATTTCGTGGTCGGCATCTCCCGTAATCAGTACTACATAATCAAATTCGCGGAATACGGAAAGCTCATAGGCCTCCAAAGCAAACCACACATCTATCCCCTTTTCTACGACCGTAATATCTCCATCTCTCTGTACTTCACGCAGGTGCTTGTAATGGAAAATCACATCGTTTTCAATCAGACTGTCTTCAAACTTTCGCTCAGAAAACAACAGATGTTTGCTATTGGCATCATTCACCCGATAACGCCCCCGGAAATAATGGCTTTCTGTAATGTAACAATTGGTTATTTCCAACCCACTCCGACGCGCAATCTCCGCACGAATAAAATCAAACAAGGATTTGATTTTAATATTTAAAGACAATTGATCGGACAAGGCCTCATTTATCTTTGAAAAATAGCCCCCATCTATGAAGATACCGATTGATTTTGATTCTGTTATCATTGTTGTTATATGTTTTTGATAGTAATATCGCAAGGTAGGACATCTTTCAATAGCAGGCAACTGAAAATAAAAGAAAAATCGTAGACATGTATCTAAAACATATTTTTCATGCAGTTCCTTTAAATTCCTTTCTCTTCTTTGAATAGATTATCAGAGCAACCTGATAGGCCTGCTTCTTCGAACAGCCGTTTCATCCTTTTCCAATGGGGTTACAAGCTCATAGTCCCCGGTGTCATCATTTAATTGCAAGATGACCAGCTGACCGTTTTTAGGCGAACGCATCTGTTCAAACTCTTCCACAGTGAGATGAAACCAGCGCATGACGAACAAGCGTATGGCCAGTGAATGGGTTATCAGCACACAGTTCTGCGGATAATCTTCACGCATGAAGTCACGATGAAGCGAGCCTAAGAGGTCATTGATACGGTCGTACACATCCGTGCCGGCTTCTCCTCCCGGAAAGCGAAAGTAGAAAATGCCATAGTCCCTGCGCTCTTTCTTCAGCTGTTGCAACTCGGCATACGTACGAAGGTATCCCCATTCCTGTTCACGCAGACGAGGTTCCTCGCTGTATTCAAACTGGTTTCTCGGGAAGCTGCAGGCTATGTTCTCAAAGGTGGAACGAGTACGCCAAAAGGGAGAGACATAAAAATACATGGACTCCTCGACCACGAGTTCCCTCAACTTTTGTCCTGCTTCACGGGCCTGAGCTACTCCTTTTTCTGTCAGTTCAATGGTATAGTCCGGCTCTGTGGCAAACTTGCTTTCGTCGGTATTGGCATGGCATTCTCCATGACGTATTAGAATAATTCGATGTGGTTTCATAAAAGATTTTTTATTTTATCATTCTTTTTCATCTTTCTAAATATGTACGATGTATAAAATGCAATATAGAAATTTTTTCTTACATTTGGCCATAAGATGTGATGAAACGATTCATATACATATTTATCATGCTGCTTTGGATGATTTCTTATGCCACGGCACAAGAAACTTTTCCCTGCAGAGGGACTGCAACCACCGTATTGAACGTGCGTTCCGGACCCGGCACCAGCTATGCGCGCGTCGGACAGCTCAGTCGCGGGCAGGAGGTCAATGTCATTCAGAAATCAAGGAACAACTGGGTACAGATTGAGTTCGGTTCACAAAGGGGATATGCCTACTCCAAATACCTGAAATTCTCTCCTTTGCCCCAAAAGGTAAACTCTCCGCCTGCCAAATCGTCTTCCGGTTCCTCTTCATGGAGTTTCTGGTCAGTAGTATGGAACATCATTACCTGGGGACTGGGTATTTATTTGGGACTGGTGGTGCTGTACTGGCTGTTGAAAATACTTATTATCTCCTATTTCATCGTATCGGCCTGCCTTACCTTTACGTTCAGGCTGTTGAGTCTTCCTTTCTTCTTTCTCAATGCTCTGCAGCGATACCTGGCAAAACCTTGGTTTATCTTCTTCAAGAAAAACCGTTTCAGCAACGCCACCAATGAGAACCTGCGTTTCATTTTTTATTTCCTGCAATTTCCGTTCTATGTCCTGCTGTTTCCATTGAGAATTGTCAATGCTGTCTTTTTCAATCTCCTGGTACATTGTTCCTTCGAGATGTTCAATTATGTGATGGAAGTAATTTTACCTTCAGAAGACAAGGAAGGACACGACGATTTTATCCGATGGATTTTGTTCTTGCCCTACAGAATCATCAAATATGTGATATGGCATGGCTCGCTGACCATCATTGAAAGTGTGATATGGACGGTGATAGAAGTCTTTTTACCTACTCTGACCCTCTTTCACGGTACCTCCAATGACGCTGCCGAATCCATCGTGGCGTGCCCTAACCGGGGAAGCTACCGGGGACGGGATGTAGGTATCTGGCGTGTAGGTGGCGGTAATTATGCTGGAAACGGCATTTATTTTGCGCCGGCACGCAGTACGGCCCGGCATTATTCCGCAGGAGCCATCATCGTCTGCCGCGTGACACTGGGAAGCACGCTCGACCTTGGCATGGCGCCTTATCATGTGTATTATCAGTGCGGGAAACCTAACGCGCTGGAAGCTACCCGCTGGGGACTGGAGAATAATTATGTGACGGGAGAATGGTGGCGTCCCGACGAAGGATGGTGGGAATACTGCATGTACGACTGGCAGAACCGCTACAACTACAGCTGGCGCATACGTCCACTTTATGTAATCGACCTTGATAGCGGCTACATACAGCGCATCCCCGGTGGCATGTGTCACTGGCTTTTCCGGAAAATGGTCATCATGGACCTGCTAAATTCCATGCTCGGCGATTAAAAAAAGCGGGGAACGGCTTGTCTACCATTCCCCGCTTTTTCATATTGTTTACAACGCAGCCTTCAGAATAGAAAGGATGTCCTGTTCGTTCAGCGGAGCAAACGTGCCCGGTGCGTCCAGTCCCTCATTCACGGCAATGTAGTGTGCCATTTCTTCCAGACGGGAATCGTCGATGCCTACCTCACGCAAGGTCATCGGCATGCCCAGACTCTTGAAGAACTGTGCAGTACGTGCGATGGTCTGCTCGGCAATTTCCGACGGAGCCTGATCGGCAGCCAGTCCGAACACGTTCACACCAAATTTCACGATGCGTTCCTGTGTACGCTCATTGAGCACGTGGCGCATCCAGTGCGGTGCGATGATGGCCAGACCTTCTCCATGCGTAATGTCATAATATCCCGACAAGGCATGTTCGATGCCGTGCATGGGCCAGGGAGAACCGCCGGTACCGAGAGCCAGCAGGCCGTTGCAGCCAAAGGTGCAGGCATACATGATTTCGGCACGCGCTTCATAATCGTCCGGTTTCTCCAGTGCAATCGGAGCATATTTCATCAGGGTCTTTACCAGTGTTTCACAGAAACCGTCGGCCACGGAATTGGAGGCATGAGTGAAATACTGTTCCATCACATGGTTGATGGCATCGGCCACTCCTGCTGCCGTGTGCTTGGCATTGACCGTGAAGGTGTAGGTCGGGTCAAGGAAAGAGCAGGCCGGGAACAGATGCGGGTCAATGTAGGCCACCTTGTCGTTGGTCTCTGTGCGGGAGATAACTCCTCCGGCATCGTACTCACTGCCCGTAGCGGCCAGGGTAAGGATGTCCACAATAGGCAGTGCAGCCAGCGTAAGAGCCTTGCCGATAATCAGGTCCCAGGTCTCGCCGTCGTATTTGGCACCTCCGGCAATGGCTTTCGAACAGTCGAGTACCGAACCGCCGCCCACAGAAAGAATCACGTCAATCTGCTGTTCCTTGCAGATACGTACGCCTTCCACTACACTGGTGGAGTATTTAGGGTTCGGCTCAATACCACCCAGTTCAAAGATTTCAAAGTCTTTCAACAGTTCTTTCACGCGGTCGTACAAACCGATACGCTTGATGCTTCCGCCACCGTATGTCAACAGGATACGACGTCCGAACGGGCGCATCACCTCTGGCAGTCCAGCCACTACATCCCGACCAAAAATCAGACGGGTCGGGGTTTGATAGTCAAAGTTCTTCATTGTTTGTTCCTTTTTGTCGTTTTAATTATGGATGTGGCAAAATTACGCAAAAGAAACCATAGACAATGATACAAATTACCGATGTTTCTACCCCAATGCTCGATTTATCTTTTTTTCATAAGTCCCATCATTGTATGTTTACATCAGGTCAGGGTTGTCGGACATATTCTCACCCTACCGGCTGCAATTCGCCCGATGCGGCCATGCAGTGTAGCACCTTTCTTCCTTCGGCGGTACAAACGCCCGCCAGATAGGTCAACACGGCATTGCCATACGTAAGGGCACGCTTCGGTTCCTCATAAGGGGCAAAAAGTGCATAAAGCAAGGGGTTTTCAAAAAACATGAAAGCCAGCTCAAAATTGCTTTCCGGCTGTATCTGCTTTTTCTGCTGGGCTTCACGGAACAGACTGGCACACCTCTCATGCAGAGGTTCACGGTATTCCCGACCGAAAAGTGCCAGGGCTTCCGGGTATTTCACAATCTCCCGGCAAAAATCGGCCGACAATATTCCCGAAAGGGCAAACGTCTGATAGTTCAGATAGACAATGGCCTCCAGACAGTTCAGCGTGCGGCATTTCTCTTCTATCTGCTTTCTGCTTTTTTCTATCTGAAAAGACACACAGGCTTCCAGCAGTTCACTCTTGCTCAAGAATACCTGATAAAGCGTCCGTTTGGAAATGTGCAGCGCTTCGGATATGCTGTTCATGGAAGTGGCCTTTATTCCGTTCTTATGGAAACAGCCTGAGGCTGTCCGGATAATCTTTCTTCTCAACACTCGTGGGTCCATAATTTCTTGTTTTCGTTTGGACAAATATCACGGGATTTTGCAGAAACTCGTTTGTTCCATACCGTTTTTCTTTTGTCACCTTCACGGCCCGAACAAGCGTTTAAACTTTTTTTAAATACACCTTCCGGTTTGTTCACATTCCTTGAATCTGCCACAC
Organism: uncultured bacterium; assembly: GCA_905215575.1. Taxonomy (GTDB): domain Bacteria; phylum Bacteroidota; class Bacteroidia; order Bacteroidales; family Bacteroidaceae; genus Paraprevotella. Next base: position 11,883 of record CAJMQV010000015.1, read on the forward strand.
GGCTGTAGGTATTCCCGAGAATAAGTATTACATTTGCCTGAAAATAAAATTGACAGATGATGAAAGAAGAAGTGATAGAACTGGACACAGTGGATAAATACAACAAATTCTTCAAAGTGGAGACGTATCATCCCATGGTTACCGTGGTAGACCTTTCAAAAATTACTCAGCCTGCACAGCCATTTACCATAAATTATGGCATCTATGCCTTGTTTCTGAAAGATACGCTCTGCGGAGACATTACCTACGGCCGGCAGCCTTACGACTACCAGGAAGGAACCATTGTCTGTTTTGCACCGGGACAGGTGGCTTCCATCCACGCACAGGAAGGAACGCGTCCCACCGGATACGGACTGCTCTTCCATCCGGATTTGATTCATGGTACCCAACTGGGACATGACATCCGGAATTATTCTTTCTTCTCTTACGAAGCCCGCGAAGCCTTGCACCTCTCGGAAGAAGAACGGCACACGGTGATAGACTGCCTGCATAAAATCGATACGGAGCTGAAACGTCCTGCCGACAAGCACAGCCGGCGACTGATTACGGCCAACATCGGACTGCTGCTGGATTACTGCATGCGTTTCTATGAGCGGCAGTTCACCACACGCGAAGCCTCCAACAAGGACATCATCGTACGCTTTGAGCAGCTGTTGGATGAGTACTTCGACGGACAGACACCTCAGGAAGAAGGATTGCCTACGGTGAAATATTTTGCAGAACGGGTATTCCTCTCGCCCAACTATTTCGGCGACATGATCAGTAAGCAGACGGGGAAAACGGCTTCCGAGTACATCCAGTCAAAGGTAGTGGAAAGAGCCAAAGACATGCTGCTTTCTACCACCAAGCCCATGAGTGAGATTGCCTACAGCCTGGGCTTCCAGTATCCGCAGCACATGAGCCGCATGTTCAAGCGGGTGGTAGGTCACAGCCCCAATGAATACAGAACGCTGCAAAGAGGCTGAACCGTCTTTTTACTTGTTCTTCTGATTATCTTCCGCGTACTTGGAAGGAGACACGCCGAACATGTCCGTGAAATGCTTGCGGAACGTGGGCAGGTCATTGAAGCCCACGCGCTCGGCTACCTCCGTGACTGGGAGACTGGTTTCCATCAGCAGGAATGCGGCCTGCGTCATACGGATGTGGCGAATCAGTTCCACAGCCGACAGGTCGGTATGCTGCTTCAGCTTGCGGTAGAGCGTAGCCTGACTCATGTGGAGTTCTCCGGCCAGCACCTTGACATTGAACTCCGGATTGCTGGCATGGCCCTCGATGCACGACAGCACTTGTTGCATGAACTCACTTTCGGTGCCTTCGGTTTTCTCTGTCGATACGGAAGAAGCATGCAGCAGCGTGCGGGTGTAAATCTGCTTCAAGCGACGGCGCATGTCGAGCAGATGGGCCACCTTAGCCAGCAGCACCTCCGGATTGAACGGTTTACGTACATAATCGTCGGCTCCACGATAAGAAGCTTCCACACTGTCCTTATCCTCTGCCTTGGCCGTGAGCAGCAGAATGGGAATGTGAGCCGTTTCCTTCCGCTTGCGCAACTCGGCACAGCAGGTAAAGCCGTCCATCACCGGCATCATTACATCCGACAGTACCAGGTCGGGCACTTGTTCTACGGCCACCTTCACTCCCTCTTCCCCGTTCTCCGCTTCCAGTACCCGATAGTATTTCTTCATCAGGTCGCGCAGGTAACGGCGCATGTCGGTATTGTCTTCTATGATAAGCACCGTCTGGCGGGCGGCGGTACGTTCTTCCTCCGTTTTCTGTGAGGTTTCTTCCGCTTCCGGCAACAGCATCAGGTCTGAGATACTTTCTCTTCCCTTTTCTTTATCATCCGTGTCCGGAGTTTCATCCCACGTGCAGTCGTCTTCTTCGAAATGCGATTTTCCTTCGGGCAGGTACACAGCGAACGATGTTCCTTTTCCCGGTTCACTCTCCACGTTCACTCGTCCGTGATGCATTTCCACGATGTGCTTCACGATTTTCAGTCCCACTCCCATGCGGGTAGAGACTGCCGGATCTGCATCGCCGGTTACGAAAGGCTCAAAAATGTGTTGCAACAATCCGGCATCTATTCCCTTTCCGGTGTCCGTCACCGAAATGCAACAGAAAGGTTTCTGGTCGAACTCCTTCCGTTCTACCGAAAGGCTGATTTTTCCTCCTTCGGGTGTGTATTTAAAGGCATTCGAAATCAGATTCTGGATGACTGATGAAAGTTTCTCCCGGTCGGCCCATATTGTGACATGTTCCGCCCCCTGCACCCATGCATACGTTATCCGGCGTTCGGCTGCTAGCGGCTGAAAACCTTCTGCCACATCCCTCATCAGGGATAGCACGTCTACCGCAGACAGACGCAACTTCACCATGCCCGCTTCTGCTTTCTGGATATACAGCAAACGGTCGGTAAGGGTATGCAGTCCTTCGGCATACTTGAACATGACGGACAGACGACTATAAAACGGATGTGCGGGTGTAATTTTGGAGAGCAGTTCACGCAGCGGAGACAAGATAAGGGTAAGCGGAGTGCGCAGTTCATGGGCTGCCATCGTGAAGAAAGCCTCACGCTCCTTGCGAAGTTCCACTTCCTTGTTACGTTCCATATTGACCGTAAACAGTTCGTGTTCCAGACGCAGTTCGTATTGTATCCGCTTTTGCTTCAACCGCACACGATGCAGGTAAATCAACACGATACTGATCAGGCCAGCCGCCACAAGCAGACGGAACCAGAGGGTTTCGCTCCAGTGAGGAGCAATCACCACTTTCAGGCTACTGACATCCCCTTCACTCTGGTCCTGGAAAATGGTCTTCACCTGAAAGGTATAGGTACCGGCCGGCAGACGGTCGTACGAAATTTTTTCTCCTTCATCGGCCATAATCCAATCCTCCTGATAAGGATACAGGCGGAAAAGGTATTTCTGGAGTTTGGTCAGATAGAGCAGATTGGTAAACAACAGAGAGAAACTGCGGTTTTCATGCGTCAGGTGCAGTTCGGAGGTATAAAGGAGCGACTGAGGCAACACCACCTGCCCGTTGACCTTCTGCCCGATTTGCACGGGGGTGTGGTTCACTTCCAGGTCGGTAAAAATCACCCGTCCCTTTTCCTTCGGATAATTAAAGCGAAGGTCGGAAGGACGAAAATAGGTCAGCATGCTATGGTTTCCCCAGAAAAGGAAGTCCTTGCCGAAAAAGACAGAGCGGTTGCTTCCCGAAATATAATAGTTATAGAATGACTGCAAGTGACGGCTCAGACGGGAAATGCCGGAGTTGGAACCTACCCAAAGAGAGTGGTCGTTGTCTTCGGCCAGCGTGGTCACAAAATTGCTGCACAAACCCTGGGCGGTGGTATAGCGGGTCAGGATGCTGTCTCCTTCCGGCGAACAGGCCACCAGACCGCTTCCGGCGTATCCCGCCCACAGTTTCTTGTCTGTCCCATACAGCAGGGCGCGGACTTCGATTTCCGTATCCGGTATTCCGGCCTTAGCCTCATATCCGGCGTGTGTCCGCAGCACCTTGGTACCGCTCATCCACAGCCGCAGCAAGCCTCTTCCGGTTCCCAGCCACAAAGTCTGATTATCTCCGGCTGCCAACGCACGTATATGTATATGATCCGGGATTTGCGGATTACTCCAGCCGACGTGCGTTGAAGTTCCCCGCTGAAAGTCCACCCAGTACAGGCCGTCGCTGGTACCCGCCCAACATTGTTCGTCCGAAACCATAAGCAGGCTCCATACCACCGGAGAAGGCTGGCCGGGAGTGCCAACCCGCATGTCATCCCACTTCCGGTCTTTTCCGTAACGAAGCACCCGTCCGTCCTGCGTGCCGAACCAGAAACCTCCATTCTTGTCCGACGAACTGCAAAGCACGGTTTTCAGGCCCGGGATGCCGGTATCAAACGATTCAAACGACAGCGTATGCGACACGTCAAAAGGCTGCGTGCTCCGCAACACTCCCTTGTGAAACGTAGCCAGCCAGACGTAACCTTCTTCGTCCATCTGGATGCCACAGATTTCATTGGAACGTGTCTGCGCATACTGGTGATAAAACAGCTGACGCAGGTCGGAAAACAGCACTCCTCCTCCTTCGGTGCCAATCCAGAGCAGTCCTTCCTCGTCGTAATAACCAGAAATCATACGTGTCTCGAAATATTGTTTTCCGTTATGAAGGAAGGACTGAAAATCGCGCAACTTGATTTCCCGTTCCGGCGTAAGGCTCAACAAAGTATATCCGTTCCAGGTCACGGCCAGGTACCGGGAATTCCCTATCGGGAGCAAACGAAAGACATCATTATGCGACAGCTGCTCCCCCATTCTTTCTGAAATATATTGCCAGTGATGCAACTTTCCATTTGTCAGGTCGTAACCATACAATCCGTCGCCCACAGTGGAAATCCAGATAAACGAATCATCGTTCAGTACAGAGGAAACCCACTTACTAGACGACAACTGCCCGTCACAAACTTTCTTCAATTGCTTTTGCCCGGGGGTAAAACGATAGACCGTTCCATTCCGGCTTGCACAATATAACGCTTTACCATCTTCTGCCATACACAGCACCACAAACGGATCGCTTTGTAAATTGTTCACCACATGACGCACAGAAACAAACGCTGTGTCCTGCACATAGGAGGACGGAAAAGTCACCTCCGACAATTCGCTGGAAGATACGCCCCAGCAGCTGCCCCCAGAACCGGCTACAAAGTCGGCAAACATCACAGGCTGTTTGCTCACCGAATCGCATACGGGAAGAAAGCGTTCGTATTTCTTGTCGAACAAAAACAAGTTCTGTTCCGAACGAAGAAGCAGGTAATCCGTATCCAGCGATACCACCCTGTCAATTCTCCGGTAAAAAATTCCCGGCATCCGGAACACTTTGAAGGTACGTCCGTCGTAACGGTTCAGTCCGCTTCCGGTTCCGAACCACATGAATCCTTCCGTATCCTTTGCCACGGAATGAATGTCGTTGTCCGACAATCCATCGTTCATATTCAATACCTGAAAATCCTTCTCGGAAAGTGTCTGTGCACCCGCCGGAAGAAGCGAGAAAATACAAAGGAAAGATACAATGAGCAGGCAGTATATATTTTTCATTTCTCAGATTAAGCTATATAATGGTTACGCAAAGAAACAAAAATCTTGTCTAAAAAGTCAGAATACCGGTAAAAAAAACAGTTTTTACCCCCATAAAAACGCAGATAAGAAGAATACCGACTGTTAATGCAACGTTTACCCGCTGCCCTTACACCATTTATTTCGGAGATTTGCGACAGGAAAACCTGCCAACTTGTTTAACCATCTATATATAAACTTTAATCTTAAAACCATGAGTCACATGAAAACACAATTCATCTCTCTGCTCATAGCCTTGCTGGCGGGACTATTACCACTGCAAGCGCAACAGGTGAGCATCTCCGGAATTGTTACAGACAAGAAACTGAATGAGCCCATCATCGGAGCTTCAGTAGTAGTTAAAGGTACAAGCAACGGTTGTATCACCGACCTGGACGGAAACTTCCAGCTGAACAACGTTGCCTCAGGAAGTACATTGGTAGTTTCCTACATCGGTTATCAAACCCAGGAAATCCCTGTACAAAAAGGAAAGACTTCTTATCAGGTCACTTTGTCCGAAGATACTCAAACACTCGATGAAGTGGTAGTAGTAGGTTTCGGTACACAGAAGAAAGTGAACCTGACCGGTGCCGTGGCCACAGTCGACACCAAGGCTTTGGAATCAAGACCTGTGTCACAAGTGGGACAGGCATTGCAGGGTACCGTGCCGGGACTAAACTTATCAACTGCTGACCTGGGTGGACAGCTCGGACAATCCATGAAAGTAAACATCCGTGGAACAGGAACAATCGGTACCGGTTCAAAGGGTGAACCTCTTATCTTGATTGACGGTATGGAAGGAAATATGAATACTCTGAACCCGGAAGATATTGAAAGCATCTCCGTACTGAAAGACGCTGCATCTTCTTCTATCTACGGTTCACGTGCTGCCTTCGGTGTAATCTTGATCACTACCAAGAAAGGTAAAGCTGGAAAAATGACCATCAACTACAACAACAGTTTCCGTTATTCCGGTCCGACCAACCTGCCGAATCAGCTCGATTCTTACCGCTTTGCCAACTTCTTCAACGAAGCAGCCGTAAACCAGGGTGATAAAATTATTTTCGACGAAGAAACTATCGGACGTATTCAGGACTACATGGCAGGTAAAATCACTACCACTACCATTCCTAACGGCAGCAACTGGCATTTCCATGAAAAAGCCAATGACAACGTCAACTGGTATAAAACACACTTCACCTGGGCCTGGAGCCAAGAACACAACCTCAGCATGAGCGGAGGAACCGAAAAACTACAATATTATGTATCGGGAAGTTATCTGAACCAGAACGGTAACCTGCGCTACGGTAATGATAACATGAAACGTTACAATCTGAGTGCAAAAATCAACACAAAAATTAATAAATATATTGGTTTCAACCTGAGCACAAAATTCATCCGCTACGACCTTGACAACCCAATTTATCTGGAAGAAGGAGGCTTGCTGTATCATGACATTGCCCGTATGTGGCCGACAATGCCATTTAAAGATCCGAACGGACACTATATGCGCAACGGAAAGCTGGCACAGCTGACTGACGGCGGTCGTTCCAAAACACACAACGATGACATTTATCTGCAGGGACAAGTGGTACTCCACCCGCTTAAGAATTGGAATATCTATGCGGAAGCTGGCATGCGCGTCATTAACCAGAACAAGCAGGTGAACCTGAACAAGATTTATGAATATGACATCAACAACAATCCTGTAGAACTGGCATTCAGCGGTAGCTATGCACCGGGAGCCACCTTTGCCCGCATGAACTACCTGAACAGCAACTTCTACACCACTTCTTTCTATACCGATTATACCCTCGAAAAGAATGACCATTACCTGAAAGTAATGTTGGGTATGAATACGGAAGAATACATTGTACGTTCTCTGTCAGCACAACGCAGCGATGTCATTTCTGGACTGATTCCGGAAATCAGCGCTTCGGTAGGTGAAGATAAAATCAACAATGACGACAACAATCCTACCCAATACAGAAACTGGGCTACCGCTGGATTCTTCGGACGTATCAACTACTCTTATAAAGAACGTTATTTGTTTGAAGCTAACCTCCGCTACGACGGTTCTTCACGTTTCCTTCGCGACCAGCGCTGGAACCTCTTCCCGTCATTCTCTTTCGGATGGAACATGGCACATGAATCATTCTTTGCTCCGCTGACTAAAGTTATCAATACATTCAAACCACGTGTATCATGGGGTATGCTAGGTAACCAGAACACCGATGAGTTCTATCCGTTCTATCTGACACAAAATGTAATAGCCAATGGCGGAAGCTGGCTGATGGGCGGTGTACGTCCTACCACATCCGGTGTACCGGGACTGGTCAGCAGTACGCTTACCTGGGAAAAAATTTACAATACCAATATCGGTTTTGACTTCGGATTGCTCAACAACCGCCTGACAGGTTCATTTGAATACTTCATCCGCCGTACCAAAGGTATGGTAGGTCCTCCAGCTGAAATCGGTGCCGCACTGGGTACTACACTGCCGAACACCAACAATGCTGAACTGGAAAACAAAGGATGGGACTTGAACATCTCCTGGAGAGACCGCATCGGACAAGTGAACTACGATTTGGGCTTCAACCTTTCCGATAACCGTGCAAAGGTGAAAAAATATCCGAATGCTTCAAAAGCTATCTATCAGGCCGACGGTGAAACATACGCTTATTATGACGGAAAAACCATCGGTGAAATCTGGGGATATGAAACTCAGGGTATTGCACAGAGCGACCAGCAGATGCAGGAATGGCAGGCTGCAAACGACCAGAGCAAACTGGGCTCTCAGTGGGGTGCCGGTGATATCATGTACAAGGATTTGAACGGTGACAAAATGGTTGACGATGGTTCCAAGACAGTAGACGACCACGGTGATTTGAGAGTTATCGGTAACAGCGAACCTCGTTTCAACTTTGGTCTTCACCTTGGTGCCGACTGGAAAGGCTTCGATGTACAGATGTTCTTCCAGGGTGTATTGAAACGCGATCTCTGGCTCAGCGGTCCGTTATTCTGGGGAGCTGACGGAGGAGAATGGCAGTCTGTAGGTTACGAAGAACACCTCGATTACTGGCGTCCGCAAAACACAACTTCTATCTTCGGTCCGAACACAGATGCCTACTACCCGAAAGCTTATATCGGCGACAAAGGAGATAAAAACAAACTAACACAGACCGGTTACCTGCAAAACGGAGCTTACATGCGTATGAAGAACCTGCAAGTGGGTTACACCTTCCCGAAAGCATGGACCAGCAAAGTCAATATCGAAAAAGTACGCGTGTACTTCAGTGCAGAAAACCTGTTTACCATCAGCGGTATTGCTGATATGTTCGACCCTGAGGCCATTGCAGCCAACGGATGGTCCAGCGGAAAAACTTATCCGCTTTCACAGACCTTCTCATTCGGTATCAACGTGACACTCTAACCCTTAAACATTTGAACGAACCATGAAAAAAAATATATTATTCGCCATTGGAATGACAGCCCTGGCCTGCTCCTGCAACGATTTTCTGGACAGAGAGCCAATGGATGCAGTACCTGTAGAAAAATATTTGCTCAGTGAAAATGACCTGGCAGCCTATACGGCCAACCTATATAACTCACTGCCTTCGCATAAACCCGGAGTGTACGACATCGGTGTCTTCGCAACCGATAACAACAGTGACAACCAGGCAGCTTCCAACCCGGAAAAGCTGTTTGTGAAAGGTGAAAACCGTGTAGCACAATCGGGAGGTGCCTGGAACTTCAGCGAAATCCGTTCGGCCAACTACTTCATCAACCGCGTACGTCCGTTGCTTGAAGCCGGTGAGCTAGGTGGCAATGAAGCCAACAACAAACATTATCTAGGTGAAGCCTATTTCTTCCGTGCATTCTATTATGCCAACAAGCTGGACTCACTGGGCGACTTCCCCATTATCAAGACAACCATTGCCGACAATTATGAAGCAGTAAAACAAGCCAGCCAGCGCCGTCCGCGCAACGAAGTGGCCCGCTTCATCATTGAAGACCTTGACTCGGCTTACTACTTTATGTCAAACACTCCTCCGGCCAGTAACCGTCTGACCAAGGATTGTGCTGCCCTGCTGAAGAGCCGTGTAGCCTTGTTCGAAGGTACATGGGAAAAATACCACAAAGGCACAGCGCGCGTTCCGGGCGGACCGGGATGGCCAGGTGCACAGAAAGACTATCTGAAAGATTTCACCATCGACATTGATGCGGAAATCAGCTATTTTCTGAACGAGGCCAAGGAAGCCGCACAGATTGTAGCCGATAACTATCCACTTTACAATGACTATCCGGCTTTGTTCAACAGCAACTCATTGAGTTCCATGCCCGAAGTCTTACTGTGGAGAGCTTACGATGCCAACCTGACACCAGCTGTGAACCACTTCGTAGTGGGCTATCTGCAACGTAACGGAGGCGGAAACAGTGGCTACACCCGCAGCATGATTAATACCTACCTGATGCAAAACGGACTTCCTATCTATGCTGCTGGTACAGATTACAAAGGCGACCGCACTTATCAGGATGTAGCAGAAGGACGTGACCCGCGTCTGACTTACAATACCCTGATGCCGGGCGACATGCTGACTGAAAAGGCTGCCATGACCGAAGCCATCATTGACGGAGCCGGATATTACTATCGTGCCCCGATTACAGAAATGGCTGAAAACCGCAGCACAACCGGTTATTCCATTAAGAAAGGTTTGAATACCGATCCTTCACAAGGTCCTACCTTGCCGTCTACTACCGCATGTGTCATCTTCCGCGCAGCTGAAGCTTATCTTAACTACATGGAAGCAGACTATGAACTGAACCACTCGCTTGATGCGAAAAGTAAAGGATACTGGGAAGCCATCCGCAGACGTGCCGGTATGGATACCGACTACGAAAAGACTAACCGCAATACAGATTTGACGAAAGAAATCGACCTGGCACGCTACTCAGGCAATAATCTGGTAGACGTTACGCTCTACAACATCCGTCGTGAACGCCGCGTGGAACTGGCTGCCGAAGGATTCCGCCTGCGTGACCTCCGCCGCTGGTGTGCACTCGACAAGATGCAGAACTATCAGGTAGAAGGATTCAACCTGTGGGCAGAGAACTACAAACGCTATGCCACCCCGGATGCCGGTATCAACGGACAGAATTTCGACAAAGCACTGACTGTTATCGACCTGAAAGAAGCCGGCACAGAAGGGGCCAACGTATCGGCCAAGAGCGATGGTGACTACCTGCTTCCGTATCGTGTCATTTCCAGCAACATTGCCTATAACGGCTACAACTGGAACCCGAACCGTTACCTCTTCCCCATTGCTTTCGATCATTTCCGTCTGACAACCGAAGTGGAAGGTTCAGGTGACTATACTTCCTCTCCTATCTATCAGAATCCGGGATGGAAGATTGAAACAAACAGTTTGCCCGAAGGCGAATAATAATATCCCAACCTTGTAAACCCCAAAGGAGAAGTTCTTATGAAGATCACTTTTTCCACTGTAATCTTCTTAAAAACTTCTCCTTTTCCGATTTTTCTCCTACCTTTACCTCCCTCCATTGATATGAAACTGACACTACTCGTTTATACATCTGCCTTAGGCGCCGTACTTCCGTTCTCGGCATGTTCCCGCCCTGAATCCAGGCCCTCACGTCCTAATCTGGTCTTCATCATGGCCGACCAGTTCAGGGGCGATGCCATGGGATGCATGGAAAAGGAACCCGTACAGACTCCGAACCTCGACCGCCTGGCTTCTGAAGGAATCCTCTTTACCGATGCCGTGAGCAGCTATCCGGTGTCATCGCCCGCACGGGCCATGCTGATGACAGGAATGTATCCGGCAGCCAACGGAGTGACGGGCAACTGCAACTCACAGAATACCCCCTACGGAGTGGAGCTTTCGGAAGAAGCCGTATGCTGGAGCGATGTGCTGAAGGAAGAAGGGTATCGCACGGCCTACATCGGCAAGTGGCACCTCGATGCCCCGTACCGCCCCTACGTGGATACGTACAACAACAAGGGAGAAGTGGCCTGGAACGAATGGTGTCCGCCTGAACGCCGCCACGGGTTCGACAAGTGGATTGCTTACGGCACGTACGACAATCACCTGAAACCGATGTACTGGGATACGAAATCCGGACGAGAGGAGTTCTACTACGTCAACCAGTGGGGACCTGCCTACGAGGCCGACCGCGCCATCGAGTTCATCCGTACGGAAGGCACAAAAACTGACCATCCCTTTGCCATGGTGGTGTCCATGAATCCTCCGCATACGGGCTACGAACTGGTGCCCGAAACCTACAAGCAGCTGTACGACTCGCTCGATGTGGAAGCATTGGCTCAAAAGTTGCCCTACATTCCGGAAAAGGGCACTCCTGAAGGCGACTACTTCCGCGAAAACATCCGCAACTACTACGCCTGCATCACCGGAGTGGACGAACATGTGGGACGCAATTATGCCGTGAGCGGCATCTACACGAGCGGCGTCGTCTTCGAGCCCGACTTCTACCGGAAGGCGGCCGACGCATTGAGGAACGACGACCTTCCCGTGCACGCTTGGATTTGGTTCGGTCTCTACGAGACCGACC
>CAJMQV010000016.1 GCA_905215575.1 uncultured bacterium
CAGACTTTCTAAGATTTATGCATAATTCTTTCCCCCACCAAATATCGGGTGAGCCCCAATGACAGCTGAACACTGTCATTGGGATATAATTATAATACCTCTTTCTTTTTATTTCTTTTCTCCGATATAAACCAGATATGGACCTTGGCAACGAATCGTAAAAGTACTTTCGGTGGTTTCATTCAGCGTACCTTCCCACCAGCTCTGAAAATCACGGATCGGATATTTCAAGCCTTCACCGGTCATGCCTTGGGTTCCGAAGTTGAAGATGGAAACTTGAGTGCCGATCGGGCAGGTAAAGCCACAATCGTTTTCTGCCGGAATAAAGACACCGTAATCAGTATACATACGTACATCCAGTCCCATTTTCTGATACTCCATCAGCAGACTGATATTGCCCAAGGTATGATCCTCACGCATACCGGTTGCTCCCACAATTGCTATTTTCCGAAATCCTTTTCCTTGCAGGAAGCGTATGGCTTTGGTCTGGTCGTTGGTTTCCTGATCCGGGTCGTGATGGATGATAGAAGCATACAGACGCCGGTATTGCGGGTCGATAGAGTCGCTGTCACCTACAATAATATCCGGTACAAGACCAGAGTCCAGATACTGGTTGGCGGCTCCGTCGCAACAGGCCACATAAGGAGCTGATTTGAGCTTGTGAACCGGTGTGGGACGGAAAGGAAAATCACCGTTGGCTACGACTACTGCTTCCGGAATAAATTCAGTGGTATTTGTTTTCATTGTTCTGCTTTTATGAGACGTTTCCATTTCAAGAAGCCAAAGATAGCAATTACTGTGTAAAAACCGTAAAGAATTGCTGTAAAATATAAATCTTTGTAGAAATAGAGGCCGCAGCATACAATATCTACCAATATCCATGCCAGCCATTGTTCCACATATTTCTTGGCCAGCATCCACAGGGCAATGACACTCAGTGCTGTCGTAAAGCTGTCAAACCAGGGTACAGTGCTGTCGGTATAGCGGACTAAAATAAACCCGATGCCGGCAAACAAAACTCCAAACAGAAAGAGCAGGATGGGGAGCGTTCGGAGCGGGAGATACCCGATGCCCGACTCCTGTGCTTCTGTTGTTTCTTGTCCCTTTTTTTGGTATTTCCAGGCAATCCAGCCGTAGACGGATGCCAGCAGATAATAGATATTGATACCAAAGTCGGCATACAGACCGGCTTGATAATACACCACAATATAGATAGCCGGCATGATGATGCTGGCTATCCACAGATAAATGCTGGCTTTGTATTCGAGCCACAGATAGGCCAGTCCCACAAGGGTACCGGCCAGTTCCAGATAATTCATAGATGTCTGTTTTGAGTGTTAGAAAGAAATGGATACATGTCCCAAGGCATGAATGCCGGCTTGAGCTGCATATCCCGCATAGCTTTGGCGCACCTTGTTCCCATCAACGGTTTCGTAATAACTACCGGCATATCCGTTGTTTTCATATTGGGCGTTGAACAGATTGTACACACTGACGCCAAGAACCAGTTCTTTGATTTTACGCGGGTGGAACGTGTAGCTCAGGTCCAGATTGCTGACACAATAGGCATCGAGCATCTGGTCTTTCTGGCCGGCATTGGTCATATACTGGCTGCCTACATATTGGGTGCTGAGTGAGGCTTCCCATTGGCGGTAAGAGAATGTGAAACGGTTATTGGCCGTCCAGTCCGGTGAAAAGGCGATCGGTGTGCTGCCGTGGTGAATTACCCAGGGATTCATCTGTTCGTCGTAGAGTGTTTCTGTAAAATCCACGATGCGGTTGCGGCTCCACGTTGCAGTCAGATCCCAGCGGAACCACTCAACAGGCTTCAGGCTTCCGGTCAGTTCCACACCCAGACGATAGCTTCTCGGTACATTGTCTGTCAGGGCCTCGCCGATTTCATTGACTTCGCCGGTCAGAATCAGCTGGTCTTTATAATCCATAAAATACAGATTGGCTCCCAAGGCCGCAATCCGGTTCTGGAACTGATATCCCAGTTCATAGTCGAGCAGACGCTCCGGTCGTGGCAGTCTGTTCTGTTTCATCTCGGTGTAATTGTTTCGGGTCGGTTCTTTCTGGGCCACTGCAAAAGAAGCATACAGTCGGTTGCTTTTATTGATCTCCCAGTTAAGTCCGGCTTTCGGGTTGCAGAAATTAAAATGTTCGTTTACATTCAGTTCCTGCATCTTTCCGGTTGCCGGATTGTATTTGTCATTCTCTCCCTTTATCTGATAGCTGATATGCCGGTATTGCACATCGGCATATACGCTGAGCTGCGGTGTTATGTCATAACTGCCTTTCAGATAAAGGTTTCCGTCGTTCTTGAATGCCTTGCTGTCGTAATACGGGTGCAGCGGGTCCAGATCTCCTTCATATTGCTTTACCCAGATGACTCTTCCGAAATGCTTTCCGTGGTATCTGTTGAAGGCTCCGCCGAAAGCAATATCCCAGGGCCCTTTGCGATAGGCGATTCCCGCCAGTCCGCCAGCAAAGTCATTATCCATCTGTTTCCGGCGGATCAGATCGTCATCCAAGCGGTTTCCCTGTTCGTCCAGACGGCTTTTCAAACCATATTCGGTCAGGTTGCTTTCCGGTTTGTATTCCTCATAATAGCCGTCACCATGAGTGTAATGCAGGGCTGCATTCAGTTTCCAATAAGCGTTGAACGTATGGTTTATCAGCAACTGACTGTGCAACTGGTTGTAAATATCATTCTGGTTTTCATAAAAGCGGATATTTCCTTCACTGTCCGTATACATTCCGCAGGAGTTGAACGTACGTCCGTACTGTTCCATCTCTTCTTTGCTGGCATAGTTCCAGGCATGATAGGTCTTTTCTTTTCCTCCGAAGACAAGCAGCTTTACGGATGTGGCATGGGAATAGAAAGCTCCCTGTGTGAAGAAAGACTGCAGATGGGATGAGGCTCGGTCGATATATCCGTCACTCCCGATATTGGATAACCGGGCGTCAAAGGTCCAGTGATCGTTTATCAGACCGGTTGCGGCACGGAACATTTCCTTATGTGTATTAAAAGAGCCGTAGGTACCTTGAAAAGATGCCGAAGGCTTGAAAGCAGCATTGTCGGTAAGCATATTCACGCTGGCACCGAAAGCACCTGCACCGTTGGTCGAAGTGCCGGCACCCCGTTGTATCTGCACATCCTTGAGGGAAGAGGCCAGGTCCGGCACATTGACCCAATACAGACAATGGCTTTCCGAATCATTGAGAGGTACTCCGTTAATGGTTACATTGATGCGGGTTGCGTCTGTTCCGCGTACTCGCAGAGTGGTGTATCCGATTCCGGTTCCGGCATCACTGGTCGTTATGGCCGAAGGAGTCAGACTTAATAAATAAGGAATGTCTTTGCCCAGATTTCTTTTTTGCAATTCTTCCTTGCTGATGTTTGTGTAAGCGGTTCCGCTTTTTCGTGTAGCGCGATTGGCTAAAATGTCCACACGCTCCAAAGAGCGGCTTACTGCAATAGAGTCCTGGTCAGTTGCATGATGAGCATACGACTGACTGACCATTCCGGTGAGAATGGAGGTAAGAAGAATAAATCTCATAAATAATGAAGTATAAAATAAATAATTTCTCTTCGCCGGCATTGTCCGGATCAGATAATAAGGGTATGTTCTCAGCCCGTATTTATGAGGCACCCCGCGACAGATTTGTCATCGCGCTGCAAAATTAGTGATATTTTCTGTGACAAGCCTTTCTTTTTAAGAAAAGGATAGATATTTTTAAACAATCCTTGCCATGCTAAAGTTTTTGAGGAAAATCAGAATCTTTCTTTCAAATGCAATAATAAAAGGAAAGGGCCGTTTATAAGGATAAACGATAAAAATTAAAAGCTATGATGAATTTGAAAAGATTGGCTGCTCTGGTGATCGGTCTGGGACTGGGCTGTACAGCGCTATGGGCACAATGGAGTTTTGGAGTAAAAGGCGGATTGAATGCCAGTAAAATGAAATGGGAAGCTTGGGATCCGAAGTTCAAGGTTGGAGCTCAGGTAGGTGGCTTTGCAACTTATCATCTTAATGAGGAGTGGAGTTTGCAGACCGAATTGCTTTATGCTCTGCAAGGTTGTCGCTTTGAAATTTGGGAGTCTTTGGACGAAAAAGATAAATTTATGGCTAAAGATAATCTTCATTATCTGAACATACCGATACTGGCTCGTTTTCAGTTTGCCAGCGGATTATATTTCGAACTGGGTCCGCAAGTCGGTTTTCTGTTGGGAGAATATCAAAAATACAAGGATGAAAGACATCGTATCGAAGATACCAAACCGGTAGATGTGGCTTTAGCCGGTGGCGTGGGTTATGCCTTTAATGAGCATTTGGAGTGGAACTTCCGTTATGTGCATGGTTTTCTTCCAACGCGCAAATATTTCACGGATGATTGTAAGCCTATGAACCGCAGTATGCAGTTGAGTCTGGGCTATCGGTTTTAACAGGGTATTTTTGAGAATGACGGATTAAGAGGCCGCTCTGTTGCTTTTCAGGTCAGGAAGCTATATCTTTGTATGTCTTTAATACAAAACTGATAGAATGGAAAGTTTAGTGAAAACAGTAGGTGTTGTATATTTTTCTCCTACAGATACCTCAAAAAAGGTGGCTTTGGCCTTGGCAGAAGGCACTGGAGCCAAAGAGATAAAGGAATTTGATCTGACCACAGATGAAAGTGTTTCCCCGATAGTATGTGATGCGGACTTGTTGGTGTTGGCTGCTCCTGTTTATGCCGGTCGTGTGGCTTTGCAGGCAATACAGCGTTTCCAAAGAATTCAGGCGTCTGGTGTTCCAGCCCTTGTGGCCGTCGTTTACGGAAATCGGGATTATGAAGACGCTTTGATCGAACTGCGTGATGAGGCTGAAAAATTGCATCTCAAGGTTATAGCAGCCGGTGCTTTCATTGGTGAACACAGTTTCAGCCGCAAGCAGATGCCGGTTGCAGAAGGTCGTCCGGATGCTTCAGATCTGCAAAAAGCCCGTGAACTGGGACAGAAGGCTGTTCTGAAACTGGCACAGGGTATTTCTGAAGAAACTTTATGTGTGAAAGGAAATGTTCCTTATCGTGCGGTAAAGGAGCAACCGCCGGTAGCACCGGTTTGTCTGGAGGGCTGTACATTATGCGGAAAATGTATTGCGGTTTGTCCGGTACATGCCATATCCAAGTCATCTGAAGGAAAAATCGAAACAGATGCGGAGAAGTGTACGCTTTGTTGTGCCTGTGTGAAGAAATGTCCTTTTGAACAGCGCGTTTTTGACACACCGTTTACCAAATTCCTTTATGACAACTTCCGGGAAAGACGTGAACCGGAATTGTTTCTTTAATGTCGGGTTCTAGTTACTACATATTAAAAGCAAGGAGAAAACAATGAAAGCAAAGGATGAGTTTATAGAATTGCTCCGCTCTACTAACCGTGAAGGGGTGGAGGATTTATTGGTGGCTCTGGAAGATATGGGTTTCTTCACCGCTCCGGCATCTTCCAATCATCATCTGAATGTGGAAGGAGGATTGGTGGAACATTCGCTGAATACCTGCAAGGCCGCTCTGATGGTTTGGGAAGGAATGATAGGCTTGGAACCCGGCTTGGCTAAAGAAGTGGAAAGGGAGAGTGTCATTATTGCCAGTCTTCTGCATGATGTGTGCAAGAGTGATATTTATTTCCGCACCATAAAGAAGCGTAAGACGGCGCTAGGCACCTGGGAAGATAGTGAGGGATACAAGGTTTCCTATAAGAATTTTCCGATGGGGCATGGCGAGAAGTCTGTAATTCTGCTGCTTTGCAATGGAATTGCTTTGACCGATGATGAGATGCTTGCAATCCGTTGGCATATGGGAGCGTGGGGACTCAATATGAACAGTTATGAAGATCAGAGATGTTTTGATACTTCCCAGAAACTTTATCCTTTGGTGACGATTATTCAGACGGCAGATAAACTGGCTGCAAATATTATGGAACGCAGTGGGGAAGATCTGGATGAATTGTAAGCTTTTGTATCTGAGTCCTCTGCCGGAAGGACAGAAGTCTTTCGCCCGAAGGACTGTAATCCTTTGCCCGAAGGATTAGAGGTTTTTCATTATAAGAACATAAAAGGTCTGTGTCGTGAGAACACAGACCTTTTGTTGTAAAGTTAACAAGGAGAGAAATCATAGACTATCCGTTTGTTCTTTAAGCTTTGGGGGCTTTATAGCTTTCAAGCAGGACTTCTGCCCGTTTGATGGCTTCGTGGATATTTCTACAAATGTTTTCTTCTTTTAGTTTTTCGGTGAAACCGCTTCGCTTCAATGCGTTGTAAACATCTTCATTCACTCCCGAAAGAATAATCTGAATGTTTTCCTTACGGCTCATTTCGCATAAACTGGTCAGATTATGGATACCGGTAGAATCAATGAACGGAACCTTTCTCATTCGAATGATACGGATTTTCGGGCGGTCTTTGGTTTGCAGCATGACTTCCTCAAATTTGTTGGCAATACCGAAGAAGTAAGGGCCGTTGATTTCGTAGGCTTCCACATCTTTTGGGATGACAAGATGTTCTTCCTTACCGGAAATGGTAACGTCTTCGGTGTGGATGATCTTGTCGCGGATGCTGCTGATCTCGACAACACTCATCACACGCTTGATGAACAGCAGACAAGCCAGTACCAGTCCGAACTCAATGGCAATGGTCAGATCGAATATTACGGTAAGCAGGAAAGTGATGAGCAATACCGATACGTCTGATTTCGGGTTCTTCAGCAATTCACGGAAGGTGCGCCATCCGCTCATGTTATAACTTACTACTACCAGTACACCAGCCAGGCAAGACATCGGAATATACTGTGCCAAAGGCATCAGGAATACGAAGATGAGCAACAGCATGATGGCGTGAATCACTCCGGCTACAGGGGTTTTTCCTCCGTTGTTGATATTGGTCATGGTACGGGCAATGGCTCCGGTAGCCGGAATACCACCAAAGAGTGGAGAAAGCACATTGGCGATTCCCTGTCCGATCAGTTCCTGATTGGAATTGTGCTTGCTGCCGATAACACCATCGGCTACGGTTGCCGACAACAGGGACTCGATAGCGCCAAGCACGGCAATGGTAATGGCCGGTTGCATCAGGGATTTGATGGTTTCCCATTCCAGAGATGGCATGGCCAGTGACGGAAGCTTTCCTTCAATAGTGAAGCGGTCGCCGATAGTTTCAATACCGGTGATGCCTGCGTAGGTCTTGAGCAGATAAACACCTACAGTCATCAGTACGATAGCTACCAGAGAACCCGGAATCACACGGGAAATCTTGGGGAACACGGCAATGATGACAATGCTGAGGATTCCCACCAGAGCCGACCAGTAATTAATCGTATCGAAACTCTGAACGTAAACAATCCATTTTTCGATGAAATCGGCCGGGTTGGAGGACAGGGTCAGACCGAAGAGGTCTTTTATCTGAGTCGTGAAGATGGTCACGGCAATACCACTTGTAAAACCTACGATAATAGGATAGGGGATGTATTTGATGATGGTGCCCAGACGGAAGATTCCCAGTACCAGTAAAATAATACCGGCCAGAATGGTAGCTGTGAGCAATCCGGACTCTCCATATTGCTGGATGATATTATAAATAATAACGATAAAGGCACCGGTAGGTCCACCGATTTGTACACTGCTTCCTCCAAACAAAGAAATGGCCAGTCCGGCGATGATGGCCGTGATGATTCCTGTTTCAGGGCTTACACCTGAAGCAATACCGAAAGCAATAGCCAGCGGAAGTGCCACAATACCGACAATGACTCCCGCCATCAGATCGGCTGCAAATTTTTCTTTGGAGTAGTTCTTCAAATCAGAAACGATTTGAGGAGAAAATGTAAAACTCTTCATAATTCTGTAAAGCAATAAATAGTGATATTTCCAAGTGAGCTGCAAAATTATGAAAAATATTTATTATTAAATCATTTTTGACGGAAAAATATCTCATTTTGTTATCTCTGTTTTGCAAAAATGAGAATATATTGTGAATAAATGTATTTATTTGTTTTCTTGATATAACGAGTAAAAGATGCCGTTTATTTCATTATGCTTGGATTTTAGGCATTTTACAAGACGAATTAATGCTTAAAATATCTGTTTTCTTTATTTTTGTTTTATCTTTGCGACCGTAAACTGAGTTTTAAACTAATTAATACCATTAATTTATGTTTGAAGGACAACCTAAAGGACTTTATGCGTTGGCTCTGGCCAACACAGGCGAGCGTTTCGGTTACTACACTATGCTTGCTATTTTCGTTTTGTTTTTGAAGGCTAACTTCGGTTGGTCGCATGCTGTGGCAGGAAATATTTATTCTATTTTCCTGGCTTTGGTTTATTTCCTCCCGTTTATCGGAGGTATCTTGGCCGATAAATTCGGTTATGGAAAAATGGTTACCATTGGTGTTATCGCCATGTTTGCCGGATATGTACTTCTGGCGCTCCCGATGGGAACCGGAACTATGGGTATGATTGCCATGTTTGCCGCTTTGCTGGTTATCAGTTGCGGTACCGGATTGTTTAAAGGTAATCTGCAGGTTATGGTCGGTAATCTGTATGATAACCCTCAATACGCTGCCAAGCGTGATTCGGCTTTCAGTATCTTCTATATGGCCATCAATATCGGTGCCTTGTTTGCTCCGACAGCTGCTGTAGCTATGATGGACTATGCTCAGAAAGCCTGGGGTGTGAGTGAAAATGATTCTTATCACTATGCATTTGCTGTAGCCTGCGTTTCTTTGATTGTTTCCATGGCTATTTATTATGGTTTCCGCAGCACTTTCAAGCATGTAGAGGGTGGCGCTGCCAAACCTGCTGCAGCCGGAAAGGCTCAGGAGGCTCCTGCTGAAGAATTGTCACCGGCAGAAACAAAGGCACGTATCGTAGCTCTGTGTCTGGTGTTTGCTGTGGTTATCTTCTTCTGGATGGCTTTCCATCAGAATGGTTTGACTTTGACTTATTTCGCAGATGAGTTTACCGCTAAGAGTTCTACCGGACTGGAGAGTATGATGTTCAGCGTATGGAACCTGGTTGCTGTTATCTTCATCGTTTACGCTTTGTTCTCTTTGTTCCAGTCAAAGACAGCCAAGGCAAAAGGTATTTCTGCGATTGTGATTGTGTTGGCAGCTGCATTCCTGGGATGGAGATATGTTAATCTGGATGGTGCTGTTGATGTTAATGCTCCGATCTTCCAGCAGTTCAACCCATTCTTCGTGGTTGCTCTGACTCCGGTGTCTATGGCTATTTTCAGCTCATTGGCACGCAAGGGCAAAGAGCCTTCTGCACCTCGTAAAATCGGTTTGGGTATGTTGGTGGCCGCTTGCGGTTATGTATTGATGATGTTTGCATCTTTCGGTTTGCTGACTCCGAATGCTCAGGCTGAGGCTGTTCAGGCCGGAACTGCATCTTTCGTATCACCAAACTGGTTGATCTCTACTTATCTGGTGCTGACTTTCGGTGAGTTGCTGCTTTCTCCGATGGGAATCTCTTTCGTATCTAAGGTAGCTCCTCCGAAATATAAAGGTATGATGATGGGAGGCTGGTTCGTGGCTACAGCTATCGGTAACTATCTGACATCAGTTGCAGCCTTCCTGTGGGGAGATTTCGAGCTGACTGTTGTTTGGGGCGTTTTGATGGGCTTGTGTCTGTTGGCAGCCTTGTTCATCTTCTCTGTCATGAAGAAATTGGAAAAAGTAGCCTAATCTGGGATTAGGTCAGAAAATAAAAGAATGCGTTGTTGCTCCTTGTAAAAGGGCGATGACGCATTTTTCAAGTATAAGAGTTTTTGTCAGAATTAAAATAGTGTTCTAAACAGGAAAATCAAAAATGAGGGAAGATTACAAAGTAGACACAGAAGGAATGCTTCAGGATTTGAAACGCGACCGGAAGCTTCCCCCCGTGTGGTTGGCTTTTGTTCCGCTGGTGTTACTGGTGGGATTGTTGGTCTGTGTGATTTCTGCATTTGGCAGCGATGCTCTGTCCGGAGGAAGCCAGATTGCTTTATTGACCACTTCGGCCTGCTGTGTGATTATTGGTCTGCTGCTCAAAACCATGAATTGGGAGGATTTTGAGCATGCCGTGAATGAGAACATCAGTGGAGTGGCTCAGGCTATTCTGATTTTATTGCTGATTGGAGCGGTTGGCGGTTCCTGGATGGTCAGTGGTGTGGTGCCTACCATGATTTACTATGGCATGCAGATTATCGACCCTCAGTGGTTTTTAGTATCTTCTTGTGCCATTTGTGCTTTTATTTCTGTGATGACCGGAAGCTCCTGGACAACGATTGCCACTATTGGAATTGCCTTGCTGGGTATCGGTAAGGCTCAAGGTTTTGAAGAAGGATGGATTGCGGGAGCCATCATTTCGGGGGCTTATTTCGGTGACAAAATTTCGCCGATGAGTGAAACAACCGTTCTGGCAGCCTCTACAACCCGTACACCTCTCTTTACGCACATTCGTTATATGGGCTATACTACGGTGCCTTCCTTTGTGATTACTTTGGGCATTTTTACCGTGGCCGGTTTGATGCATCATGAGGCTGCGGCACAAAACGTGGGAGAGTTTACAGAGGGATTGAAGCATGTTTTTGTCATTTCACCCTGGCTGATGCTGGTGCCTTTGGTTACCGGTGTGATGATTGCCCGCAAGTTGCCGGCAGTGGTGATTCTTTTTACAGCAACGGTTATGGCCTGTCTGGCTGCCGTGTTGGTACAGACTGATTTGGTGGATCAGATAGCCGGAGATGATTTAGGCAAGTGGATGAACCGTTTTAAGGGAGTGATGATTTTGGTGTATGGCAGTACCAGTCTGGACACCGGAGTTCCCGCTTTAAATGAGTTGGTGGCCACCCGGGGAATGTCGGGTATGATGAGTACGGTATGGCTTATTTTCTGTGCCATGATTTTCGGTGCTTCCATGAGTGCTTCCGGCATGATAGAAAGCATTATGCGTATGTTCATCCGTTTGGCGCATAATACTTTCTCTTTGGTAGGGTCTACCGTAGGAGTCGGTTTGTTTATGAATCTGGTTTGTGCTGACCAGTATCTTTCCATTATTCTTACGGGCAATATGTTCCGGGATACGTATGAGCGTTTGGGCTTTGAGAGCCGTTTGCTGAGTAGAAGCACCGAAGATGCCGTAACGGTTACTTCTGTTCTGATTCCCTGGAACTCATGCGGTATGACGCAGTCTATGGTGTTGGGAGTTTCAACCTTGGTTTATTTACCTTATTGTTTCTTTAATTATCTGAGCCCGTTGATGACTTTGTTAGTGGCGGCCGTAGGATATAAGATATTCCGGCATAAGCCAAAGGATATATCCGAAGAAACGATTGTATCTTAAAAAAGTATTCCCGTCTGAGAAACAGGTTTACCCTGATATCACTCAGACGGGAATATTTTTATATGCTTTGGGGGCTATTTGATGACGCAGATTTCATTCAAAGGTTTACGTACTTTAGGATGGTCCGTTTCTGTTTCGTTGCTGTAGCCTAAAGGAATGATGACTGCCGGCTCCAGATTTGCTTCCAGATTCAGTGCTGCACGTACACCTTCCGGATCGAAGTTGCACACCCAACAGCTTCCCAACCCTTGTTCGGCTGCTGCCAGACAGATATGTTCGCTCAGAATGGCAATATCAATGTTGCCATGGTTCTTCTGATCGGCTGGACGTACCCATGAAGCGTCTGTCTTGTGACAAACGACCAGATACATGGGAGCCTGCTGAAACCAACTTCGATTGTAGGCAGCTTGTAACTGTTGGCGTACCGCTTCATCACGACACACATAGATGACCCATGGCTGTTTGTTTACTGCAGATGGAGCCAGACGGGCACATTCCAGAATATATTCTACGGCAGAGTCCGGTACCTGCGTTGGCAGATAAGAACGGACTGAAAAGCGTTTGGTGCAAAGTTCCTTAAAATTCATATCCTTTATTTTTAGGGTTATACGATAGTGATAGTTGTTTTTACAAATGTACAAAAAGATGGCAGATGAAAATGATATTTTCCGAAAAAGATTTCTTTTAATTTAATAGGTATAATCATTTATTCTTCTTACATTTGTTATATAGGCAAGCAGTTTTGTCTATATAAAATCATTTTCACCATGGCAACACAAATTCAAATGCCGGAACTCAGATATGGATTGTCTGATCTGGCACCGGTAATCAGTGAGGAAACTCTGAACTATCATTATGGAAAACATCTGCAGACTTATGTCAACCAACTCAATACGTTGATTGAGGCTACTGAGTATGAAGACATGGCATTGGCGGATATTATCCGTGAGGCTCCGGCCGGTCCGCTGTTTAATAATGCGGGACAGGTCTTTAACCACGCGATGTATTTCGAGCAGTTTGCCTCTCCCGTAAAGGACGGAGAAGAAAATCTGCCGACAGGTGCTTTGGAGGAGGCTATTTATGCGTCATTCGGCGACTTTGAGACTTTCCGTCAGTTGATGAGCGACGCGGCATTGAAACTCTTCGGTTCCGGATGGGCCTGGCTGGTACAGACGGAAAACGGCTCTCTCAAGATTGAGCAGTATGCTAATGCCGACAATCCTCTGAGACATGATCAGGTGCCTTTGCTCTGCATAGATGTGTGGGAACATGCCTATTATCTGGATTATCAGAACCGCAGGGCGGAGTATATACAGAAAATCTGGAATATTATAGATTGGGAAGTAGTGGCCGCCCGAATGGCTGCTCAATAAATCATTCTGTCAAATCAGTAAAGAAAAAGAAAGGAGAATATGAAAGAACGTTTGGAAGCGGCAGATTTTATTAAATGTGTCTGTATTGTATTGATGGTTGTTTTTCATCTGGCTTATATCGGGGATAAATATCCTGTGGCCAAACAGTTTGTCTATACATTCCACATGCCTGCCTTCCTGATTCTTTCGGGATATTTTCTGAATGTACGTAAATCGGCAAAGGATTTTCTGCGCTCCATGTGGTGGCTCTTTGTGCCCTATGCGGTGTTTGAGTGCGGTTATGTGGTGGCGGCATCCTTTTTGCCGACACGTGATGCCGTTGACCATCTTTCTTTTGATTTGCTGGTTCGGAAACTGTTTCTTGATCCCTTAGGTCCCTACTGGTATCTGCACACGCTGATTATCGCTTCGCTGATAGTCTATGCTCTGACGCACTGGCTGAGGAAGATCTCCGATGATTTTTCGCGGAGCCTGCTGGTCATTGTCGTATTGGCAGCAGTAGCTCATTTTACCGGTTTGATGTCGGTAACCAATGTACTTTATTATGCTTTGGGGTATCTGTTGGCCCGGATGAGTGTTCCTTTGCAATCCTTTATCCGACCAAGTTGCTGGGCATTGTTGCCGTTGCTGCTGTTGATGACCGATCCGGGGCATTTTGACAAGAATACAGTAGAGGGAGTGGCCATTGTCTATCTGGTGATGAGTTTGCTTCTGGCTCTTTATCCGCTACTCTCCGAACGTTTTCGGTCTGCCGCTTCATTTATAGGTCAAAACACGCTTCCGATACTGGTCTTTTCTCCCATCTTTACGATGGGAGCGAAAGTGCTTCTTCCGTTCTTTAGCTTTGACCGGACGGGGTTGCTGTTTCTTGTGGTAGCTACTTCGATTACTTTACTCGGTTGCCTGTTTCTGACCTGGACGATGGATCGTCTGAATCTGTCGCGCTATTTCTGGGGACGTGAACGCTTTTTGAAATGATGATGATATAAAAAATCGTCCGGATAAAAGATATTCCGGACGATTTTTTATATGATTGGAGTGTTGGGGATTAGAACACCGGTATGGTGTATACCAGGCCCAATGTAATGCGTTGCATGTCATTATTTGCTGCACCGAGCTGTTTACCTAACGAAGTGTAGTTGTACTTCTTGTACAGCAGATGTGCATAGAAGCGAAGGTTATCCCGTTCGGGCATCGGGATATACTCGGCGCAAAGTTGCCCGTTCCAAGTGCGCTTGTAAAGTCCCTTCGGGAACAATACTTCCTGATTTGCTTTCAGACCGTTACTTTCATATACTCCAGCAGTTTCAAAAGCACCCTTGACAAAGACATTCCAATGCTTGTGTACCCGGTAATCAATATTGGCAATAGTTGTGAAATATTCTACATTCTGTGCCGAAACCGGAGTCCACAACTCTATATTTTCATTTGTAGCTCCAAAATCACTCAACTCGCTTACCAATCCTTTGGTATCCAGCCCTTCGCGGGAGTACATAAAATCCAGATAAGCAGTTATAGGTCCTCTTTTCCAAACATTACCACCGGTGAGCATCAGCAGATTCTTGTTCTTGGCCATATTTCCAAAAGAAGCAGAATATTGCAACATGAGTGCCTTGTCTGCAAAATAACCGATCCATTGCGCACCGGAGATCAGCGGAGCCTTGGATTTTTCAATAGAGGCCGGAACGCTATATGGCAAATATTTATCCAGTGCATTAGGGATTGAGTTTGCCAGCTGCAATCCCAGCATCTGATCCGGAGTGAAATGGATGTTTGCGGTCACTCCCGCACGGCAAGGATTAAAATAATCGTTGAAATCCGAAAACTCACGTACATCTACACCATTCACCCAACACTCATATCCGCTGACATTCAGGAACTGTTTTCCAATCATCAGTTCCAGTTTCTCCGTAGGCTGCCAGCGTACGAAAGCCATTTCAATGGAGTTATTGATATTTTCCATACTGCTCAATTCAAACGAACCGTTAAGGTTCTGACGGAAATGAAAAGACAGTTTCGGAGCAATATCCCCATAAATCTCCCAGCGCATACGACGAATCTTGAATTTCGATTCCGTAAATTCAAAATTCTGAAAGTCGGTATGCTCTGTTGTACAGAAATTAAAATTCATGTGTGAACTAAGCTCCCGTGCGTTCTGGCCGGCCATCCGTTCATATAATGAAGGCTCGGTGGAAGTAGAATCCAGCATCGGAGCATGGTTCTGCGCCCAGGAGTCGGTAATCAAACAGAATAAACTAGAGAAAACAAAACATAGAAGCGATAGTCGTTTCATGAATAAAAAATGATTGATAGTTAAAAAAATAAATATTTATTGCAAAGATAAAGGAAAACCTGCGTGCTGCAAAATGAAATGATTCGGATTTTTGCAGCACGCAGGTCGCAGAATGATTCATAAAAAGCATTTAGAAAGGATATCCCACCGCTAAATGGTAAGCCAAACTGTTCTTGAAACGCGGCAGATTATAATAACCGCTTTTACCTGTATCATAAGGAGCATGAAGTCCTACACCGACATCAAAACGAAGTACCAGAAACTCCAGATCATAACGTACGCCCAATCCGGTACCCAAAGCGATTTCACGTCCCAAACGCTTCAAATCAAACTTTCCTCCCGGACGATTCGGATCATCATGCATCAACCACACATTGCCCGCATCAAGGAAGGTGGCTCCGTAAAGGCTTCCCACAATCGGGAACCGGTATTCCAGATTTGCCTCAAACTTAATGTCACCCATCTGGTCCACATAAGAGTAGCGCGACAGTCCCGGAACATTGGAACCCGGTCCCACACCGCGCATATTAAATGCACGGATGCTATTGGCACCACCCACATAGAACAAGTCATTGTACGGAGCATTGGTTGAGTTTCCATAGCTATATATAGCCCCCAAAGAAATACGTCCCACCAGACTGCTTCTTGAAGTCAGCTTAAAGGATTCCCGAAAATCGGCAGATACTCGCAGATATTGGGCAAAAGGCACATTAAACAGTTTCTTGTCTTTTTGACTGAACGGCTGGCCAAATGCAGCAAAGATACCCGAAGTGACATTACCGCTCTCCTTTATATCCAGAATGAAGGAAATGGGATTGCGTGCTCTTTTACTGCTGGAGTAAGTCATAATATAGCGCATGGAAGGCACAAACTGATTACGCATACTGATGTAAAGCGCTTCGTTGGCATTCATGATCGAATCAAAGCGTGGCGTGGTAGACAGCAGTTCATCATAATCCAATCTAAAAGGCACAAACTCATGTTTTATCCGTAACTTACTCTGATAGGTATAGGCAACTCTCGCTCCGAGGGAAACCATACTGAAAAAATTGGCTCGGTTCAACCAGGTGGCATCCAAAGTAAAAGAGGTACTGGTAAAAGCTCTTCGTGACAATTTACGCCATCCCGGCATTACCAGCCGGGGATAATCCAATGAAAGCGAAGTACCATACTCGTAAGAGTTAATCACGGAATTGTCTCCGATTACGTTTGAATTAGTCTGCCATTCATAAGAACCGTGTACCTCGAACTTCAGTTTTTCTGCTCCTCGGAAGGCATTTCGTTTAGACATTCCGAAAGAAATACCCGGTCCCACCTGATCGTTGCTCTTTGAAGTAATCTTTGCTTCAAATTCTCCGTCGTAAGGTTTGTCCAGCACTCCATTGATCTCTATATCCAATGTATCACTGGTCATCATCGAATCACGTGGTACATATTTCATGCTCACCTGACTGAATACCCCCATTCCGCTCAACTGCTCCTGAATGAAGTTCTGCAAATCTTCCCGATAAAGATCTCCTCTTTTATAAAACAAATACCGGCGTATGGCATTCATCTTCAAAGGAGTTTTATGCTTCTTATCCGAGAAATACATCTTAAAGTCCCTACGACCGATAGAATCTGTCAGGTCAAAATTATTCTGCTGATAGATATTGATACGCGTTTTTCCCAAATAATACTTCTTTTGTGCAGACTTGGGAATATTGGCGGCCGGCATAACCTGAAGTTGTACTTTATTCCGTTTGGCTACCGTATCGGCCCGATAGGCAATATATTCCGGTTTGTAATAAAAGAAACCGTTGTTACGGAACAGACTGTTCAGGCGGCTTCGCTCTCCATCCAGATTCAAAACACTGAAAGCATCTCCCTTTTTGAGCAATGTCTGCGACATGCTTTTCCGGATCAGACTATCAGCTCCTTCTGAAAAATTCAGATATGCAATGGAATCCAGACGATAGAGCTGGTTCGGCATGATGGTATAGGAAATCTTTGCCTCGCGCGGATTTTTTTGAGGAAGGATATCATGAGTCACTGTTCCGAAAAAGAATCCGTAGTTGCGCAATGTGTTCTGTGCAACCAACGAACGTACCTCCGGATTTACTGTACTGATATAAATAGGAGTAGCCGCAAACTGATCAAAAATCCATTTCCCGATCTTATTCTTTGAGTTCACAAAACTATTGTAGATCCACAGACGCATCGGAAACGGATGGCGTATAGTGGAACTTCCCATGAGCGAAGCATTGGGTGCATAGGCCAAGGCAGCCTCTACTTCTTCCTGGGCTTTGGTATAGGCTTCCTTGATGTGTGCTTCTTCCTGCTTGATGGAGTCTTTTTCTTCTTTCGTAAGTTCGCGCTTCTGCAGGACCGAAACATTTTTCTTTACCAGTACTTCATCAACGGTTTTGTAAGCATCGGCCAGGGAAGTAATCACGCCTTTCTCCTTGTCTTTCTTTTTCTTTTTGGTTCCTGCTTTATAGCCAAAGGCTATTTCCTCTATACCTGCATACAGAGTTTCGTCTTCCGGAAGATTCTTGGTTGTAGAACATCCCGTAATAACAATTAAGCCGCACAAGGCATAAACTATCTTCTTAAGATTCATCATTTTCACTTACTTCTTTATATTTACCGAGTCCGGCTGTTCTTTTTTATTCTCTCTCTTTTTGAAAATAAAGAGTTCGCCCAAACGGCTCATCTTCTTGCGGAGTACCAAACCGGCTCCCATTTCCGTAATCTCACCTTCGAGCAGTGACTCATAACTCTTGTCATAGAACACTTTGACATAACGGGTAGCCGAGTTGTCCAGACGATATTCCACCGACACATTGTCAATCAGAGTTTCCCCGGTATTCTCCACATCTTCTCCGGTAGATACCTTACCGCCGACAATCACGCTGATGCGGTTGCCCCAGAATCTTTTGGCAAACTGGAAGGAATAATCCGTCTGGTTGCTTCCGCTGGCCGAAGTTGAGTTTTCCATACCGATGCTCAAATCAATGGTACTAAGCGCACGTCCGCTGATTTTTGAGATTTCGCTTTGCAGATAAGCGTTCAGCGCATTCGAAGTTGAGAAACTGCTGGCGTTGTTATTCGACAGATACATACCTGTGGCCAGCATTGTAACTGCCAGACGGCCGCGTTGCTCTACCGACATGGATGCCAGCTCGTTCTGCACATTCATATCCTCTGGAGCCTCCAAGGTAAACTCCAATCCCATATTCTCCAGTGTCTGGCTGATGGAAATTCCCACATCAAAACTTACGGTGCGCGGCACTTCGTTTTCAGTAACGGTTGTGCGTACACGTTCGGTAGCCGACAGGTTCAGACGAGGATTCAGCATATTTCCTGTAAACTCCACATAGCTTCCGCTCTTGATCGTAAAGGTCTTAAGCGGAATAATCGGCAATGAGTAACGCATCTCGCCACTAAGCACTTCATAACGTCCGGTCAGCTGTAAGTCGCCGTCGGGTGTATAAATCATCGTCAAGGTACCACCGCCTTCCAGATCAATATAGTGCGAGCGGTCCGGACTGAGCAGACAGTGTACCTGAGCAGCCTGGTCAATATTAAGCACCATGACCATATCTATGTTCATCGGTTTAGGGCGTACCACCTGTACCTGTTCGGTTGTATCAGAAAAATCCGTAAAGGTTACCAAGTCACTCAGGCGGTCTTCAACCGTAAGCGGAGAGTCCTTGAGCACATAAGTCACATCCGTGCTTCCCAATACATTCAGCTGTCCGCGCATACTGATGTCACTCATATCTCCTTTCAGGGTTGTATTCAAATCCACCAGCACACGGCCATAAGCCGCCGCATCCTTTGTCTTCGAAGCGTTGATCAGTTCAAAGTTTCGTGCCAGCATACTCAAATCCAGTCGGATGTTATCCAGTTCCTTCAGGTTAATGCTTCCGTCCACCGTCAGCGGATTGCTGTTGGATCCATACAGATCAATCTTATTCAGATTCAGCATGTTGTTCTGAATCTCGATAGAGTCTTTATTGATCCGTAGGGCCAGACTATATTCTTTTGACTTGATGTTTACCGAATCCAGCAACACTTTTCCGTTGATTTCCGGTTTGGCGGTGCTTCCGGTCAGGCTGATATTACCGTTGGCATAACCGCTTAATGTTGCCAACTGATCACTGATAAAGCCATTCGCCATAGACAGAGGGAAGCTCAGCAGCCCCAGATTGACATCAAGAGCCTCCTGCTCTGAGTTGCCGTTATAACTGCCCGACAGACTGGCTACTTCTTTCCGGTTCTGCATAATCATGGCATCTACCGCATGGGTACCGTCATCATCCGGCATATAGATAAGACTCAATCCGATATTACCCAGCGGAGCTTTCTCATAAGCCATATTATCCACTTCCAGCTCACTGCTCAACGACAATGCTTCTTCTGTACGCATCATGTGGGTATCTCCTTTCAGGAAACCACTGATGCGCGGAGCATATGGAATGACCGAGGTAAGTTCATCCAGATTGATGTGGCTTAATGAGACGGTCAGATCCTGCAATATATGTTCTCCCGCAGTACTGTAGATCTGAATACCGGTACTGTCATCCGCCTGCAGGTCAATATTTGCCTCAATCTGTTTGTTGTTGCCTAAGAAAACGAAATTGTCCGGATTCAGTTTAAAGCGACGATAGGCCAGTATCGGTTTTGCCGGATAGAGCGAGATACGTGCTCCGGAGTCCTCGATATGAGCAATAGCTCCCAAGTCCACTCCCTTTTTCCGCTTCTCGTCATAATATACAACATTGACGCCAGCGCCTGTTGCATAGATGTTGGCATTCAGCAGCGCTTCAAATACAATCTGTTTGTTTTTCGGACCGTTTTTGATACGGCTGTCCAGTTTTACACCGGTTGAATCCTGATAAATATGTGTCTGTATGGTATCTATCAGAATGCCTCCCGTATTCAAAGTATAGATGTGTCCGCCACCGTTAAGACCTACATTCGGATCACTTTCCAAATCAAAGAAAAGGTTCTTCAGAGAATAACCGCTCGATGATAGGTAATTGATAATCGGATTGTCCCGGCCGGAAACGATTTTCAGCCGGAGCATCGGGAGCAACTGTTTGAGCGAATCCTGATCAATATGTTTCCGCTTTACCTGTTCATTCAGGGCATTCAGGAAATCGGTCGCCTTGGCACTGATATCATTATAATTTTCCCGTGCGCTGACGTTCAGGAGCATATCTCCCGATTCCAGATAAGCAAATGTCGTGTCTGGATAGGCCAGTGCCTTCAGTTTAAGGTCCTTGGTATTGTATATTGAATCCGGTGTGCTGAGTACCAGATTGGTGATCTGTGCTTCCACTTCATGTTTATCCTTCAGGTTAGACTGTCCGTCCACCGTTAATACGAGATCTGTTTTCAACGGTTTGGGAGAGAATCCCAAGCCATAAAGATCCAGACGTTCCAGTCCCATTCGCAGTTCAGCTCCGATCTCCTTCTTGCTGAGCAGAGCCTTCAGGTAAGTATCCACCTTAAACAGTGGAGTTTCTCCGTTTAATGTAGCAACAGCCTCTCCCTTTTGCAATTGGGTATTCAGTTCCACACCACTGATATGCAGCTTGCCATATTCCAAAGAATCCAAAGAAACCCTTCCCTTCAGGCTGGTATAACGTGAAAGGGGATCTGTGCCTCGTCCCTGAACATGGGCCGAAGCAGACAAATGATATAAGGAATCTTTCGGCAGGAAGTGGGTAAGATTCAGATCGCGTACACTCAAATCGGCACGATAGCTCATCTGTTTCTGATTGAAAGCACCCTTCAACTGTACTACACCCCGGCTTTCTCTCAGCTGAAGATCAGCCTGATAACGGCTTCCGTCCACTCCAACCTTACCATTCAGTGTAATAGGAGGCAGAGCTATTCCCTGCATTCCTTCCGGTCCGGCCAAAGTCTTCACGAAATCTATATTCTGCGTTTTTCCGTTAATCAGAACATTGCCGCGCAACTTTTCCATATCGGTCACATTCCAAGCCTCGCCTTTGGCTTTCAGCGCAAAGGCTCCCGGAAGTTGTACTTCCAAAGTTTGCAATTTCAGGCGCGACATATTTCCGTCGGCAGATACCCGAATACTCATCGGACGGTTTGGATAGGCTTTGGCAAAGTTCTTGGGCAGATCGCCGCCAAAAAGCAACAAATCCTGTTTGCCGATGCTTCCCAACAGGCGTACCATGAAGGTACCCGGGTTCTGCGCTGTGGCATCTACTGCCGTCCACACCATATTCACCGCGGCCTTCAGATAAGAATCCGGAGTATTCAGGATCAACTGTGGCGACTGTATGCCGGCGCTATCCAGTCTGATTTGTCCGTTCAGGTTCGTCACAGAAAGTCCGCTTTTCTCTTTTAAGGCAAACTCATTGATCTTGGCCTGAAGCAACATCGGTTCCAGATTAAAATCTATGGAGTCAATGCCGATTCCAATGCCATGACAAAGAATATGGTTATAGTCCAGACCGGCAACAGTGGCTGCTGTAGTAATGTCATATTTCAATGTGTCGGCCCGCAAGCTGAATTGTCGGGCGGTATAGTGATTTTTCTCCAAATCCACCAAGCCGTCTTTCAGTAACGCCTTCTGTAACTTACCGTCTATTTGCATGGTATCTCCCGGCATACTGAGATACAGGCGGGTGTTGTCTATACCCACCTTCTTCAGCCGTATCTTCCACATTACCGGTCCGCTCTCGGTTGTATCTTCCGAGGTTGAGTCATTCAACAGAATCCGCACATTGGAATCATCCAGTTGCACCCTGTTGACCATAACTTCTGATTTCTTCAGATCGATGCCGTGAGAGTTAATAAAGAAGCGTCCCACTTCACCCTGCACAGATACTCCAGGGATAATCTTCTGAGTATTGACCATACCCTGATTCAACGTGATGCCTTCTACATCAACCTGTCCCCGTAACAAATGGCTCAACCGCAGGTCTACAATCAGCGATTCCACGCCAACAAGCAACCCGTTACTCCGGTCGTTCATCTGGAATTCTTCCAGTTTCAAGTCGAGCGGAAAAGAAAGACGCAACGATCTGACCGATACTTTGGTGTCGGTATTTTCAGAAACATATTCCGTAACGGTGCGTACTGCAAATCGCTGAACCGGAGGAATATAAAGCAATATAGAGAGAATGATGAACAAGATAATGGGGCTCAAAAGAATCCCTACTGTCCATTTCAAAAACTTTTTCATAAAAATAAAAGGTATAGTTTTCCAGTTTAATTTAATACAAAGATATGAATTTATTCCTATATTCGTCCAAACCTGGAGTTTTATCTTTGAAATTCATGGAAATACCTCTCCTTTCAATCGAAAATCTTATCTTTGCAAACAAAAAGAGGATTATGAGAATCATACAATCTATTTTTCTGCTTTCATTGATAGTGATGATGGCAGGATGCAGTAACCAGAAAAAGAATATGGAAAAGGAAACAATTGTCTGTTTTGAGACCTCGATGGGGGACATTCGTGTCAAACTGTATAACGATACGCCCAAGCATCGGGACAATTTTATCAAGTTAGTGAAAGAGGGAATATACGACAATATCCTGTTTCACCGGGTGATCCGTAACTTTATGATCCAGACCGGAGATCCGGGACTGAAACCTGCCGGTATGCCTTTGGCTGTCGATACCAACCAGTATCAGTATACCATTCCTGCTGAGATTGTCTATCCCAAGCACTTCCATAAGAAAGGCGCCTTAGCTGCAGCCCGCATGGGCGACGATGTGAATCCGGAGCGTGAATCCAGCGGTACACAATTCTATATCGTAACTGGACATACTTATGATGGTGCCCAACTGATGGAGTTGCATCAGGCCATTTATCAGAGCAAGGTGGACGAGTGTTACGATACACTCTCCCGCAGTCGGATGAAGGAACTCTTCCTGTTGCGTCGCTCTGATCAGGAAAAATATCAGGCACTCAAGGATTCGCTGATGCATCAGGCCGAAACGATGGTGGCTCAGAATCCTCCGGCCTATTTCAATGAAACCCAAAAGGCAGTCTATGCTTCAGAAGGAGGCGCTCCGCATTTGGATGGTGAATACACCGTATTCGGTGAAGTCATTGAAGGTATTCAGGTGGCTGAAGCCATTGAGAAAGTGAAAACCCGAAAAGACCGTCCGGTGGAAGAGGTATTTATAAAGAAAGCTTATGTAGAGGAATAAGTCTTTAACGAAAGAAGCTGTGTATCTATGTTTTGATAACAATTGATACACAGCTTCTTTATTTTAATTTTGTTGTACTACACTATATGAGTGGTTTTACCCCTGGAAGTAAACCCGTTTCACACGAGTGCTGATTCCGGTAAGAATCTCGTATGGGATGGTTCCTAACAGATCACTCAATACGGTT
>CAJMQV010000017.1 GCA_905215575.1 uncultured bacterium
TCAAAGGGGGCTGTCCGAATGCGGACAGCCCCCTTTGACGTAAATATTTCCCGTTACAGATAATTGTCTTCGTTGTCTTCACTGCTTTCTGCCATGTCGTAATACGACAGAGGCTGTGAAGCAGGAGTGACTTGTGGATCGTTTTCCGTGTTTTCCTTCTCATCGTTCTCCAGAAAGGTGATCAGGTCTTGTCGCAGGCGCTGATAGGGAGGGGCGCTCTTGAAATTGGTGTTCTTGCGCAACATGGATTCCACAGTGCTTTGGCTGTGCTGATAGCACGACAGTTCGTTCTGCATCTGAGTTTCATGCTCGGCCAGATTGCGGATCTCCCGTTCACGTTCCTTGCGCAGCAGGGTGCATACCGGGTTGAGCAGCGGACAGATGATGTTTTCAAACAAGGTGTGTCCCTGCATATACAGGTAGGTGGTTTCCGGAGTGACACCTAATTTCATTAATTCCTCTTTCAACGGTTCGTATTCACCTTTGGCTTGCGGAAAGTGGTTTTGCAGATAACCTATTTTCCGATTCACCCGCTTTCGGATAGCTTCCAGGGTATGTTCGGGGTGATATACGTTGACTTCGGAGAACGACACGATGTTGCCAAACTCGGTCATTGTGAAGTCCCGGTAAAAATTGTTTCGGTAGGCCCAGATGGACCATACGAACAGCGGCCAGATGATTTTGGAGAATTCGGCCAGAAAACTTTCCAGATCAATGATGCGGTGGTCGTTGAGGGTGGCCATGACGCATACGCTGTGCAGACTTTCTGCATAACACTGGTAGTTCTCAATGGCGTAAACATAGGTGTGGAAGATGTAGGGGCTGTGATTTATGAGGCGTGAAGTGTAGTTGGTTTCCTGCAAGAGATAATCATAATCGGCGTCTACGCAGGCAATCATGTCCGTGCCTAACTGTTTGCCCAACTGGTTCATGAGTACAATCTTCTTGCCCTTGCCTAAATTGGTACGTGAGGGGAGCATCACCTCGAAATAGCGCCGGTCGTTTTCAAATTCGTCGAGGACCATGCGCCAGAAGAACACATCATCGTAGCTTTCCACATAGGCGATGATTTTCTTGCGTGCTGTCTTGGAGCGCATCTTGTTGGCGGCTCCCAGATAGAGCGAGTTCAAATGTTCGGATAGTCGTTTGGCCATAGCTGCCTCCTTTTGTTAAAGTGTAGTTATTCAGTGGTGATGTCCGATACTTCGGTCACGGCATCCAGCCAGCCGTTCATGATTACGGCCGGAGAGTGGGTGGTGAGAATAATCTGTACATTGGGATTGATTTGCCGTATGGTGGTGATGAGTTTCTGTTGCCATTCGATGTGCAGGCTCACCTCAGGCTCATCCATGAACAGCACATAAGGGCTCTTGTCCTCAACCAATACGGTGAGCAGGATGACCAGAATCTGCTTCTCGCCGGAAGACAGCTGGTAGGGCGACAGCATTTCACCGATTTGGGTAAAGAAAATCTCATTGCTTTTGCGGACAATCTTCTTTCCGGTTTCCTGGAAGAAGTCGTCGATCAGATCCTGAAAACGCTTTTTGGCTTCGGCCTGCTCGCGTGCCTTGTTCTGTGCTTCCGGATCACCGCTGGTCAGCATCTCGATCATGCGGTTGCCCACATTTACCTGATAGTCCAAATAACGCCGTTGCAATTGATAGATCTGCCAGTCAAGCTCGGTAGCCACACGGGCATCGGTCAGCTTTTCAATCAGGCCGCCGTGAATCAGCGGACGGTCCACACTGCGGATCACATCAAAGCGGATGCAGGTGGCATCCTCCGGATAGAAGGAAAGTTTTACGCCTCCCGGCATCTCGCGTTCGAGCGCTCTGTTGGTGGCGAGAAGCTGTTTGATGACTTTATTCAGAATCGTACTTTTTCCCACTCCGTTCACTCCGCTCAGAATGTTTACATCCTTTTGCAGGTCCCATATAATGTGATGCCTTCCGCTCCACAAAGAATCTATCTCAATGCGGCGGATATATTCTCCTAATTTCTCCATAATATAAAGTTTATGCTTCTTACAAAGATAGATTTTCCGCATGAATAAAACCACTTTTTTAAGGAAAATCTTTCCGGCTCGGACTGATTCGTTTTTTCATACAAAAATGGTTTCATAAACCCTTGTACAAAGGTTGGTGGAAGAGCCGGCCGAAAAACTTGTACTTTTGTATACGGACAGTCCATAAACTGTTGCTTGGGAGTAGGGGAGTGAATCTGCTTTCTGGCAGAAATCATATTGAAATATATGGGCAGTTTTCCGTCTTTGGCGGTCGTGAATATCCGAAACTTTACGCATTGAAAAAAAAACACTTTATTCTGTCGGTCGTTACAATATATTTTTGTACTTTTGTACACAGTAACAATCATAACCTAATAGTTAAAAAATAAGCGAAAATGAAACCTACATTATTTCTTTTGGCTGCTGGTATGGGTAGCCGTTACGGTGGTTTGAAGCAGCTCGACGGGCTGGGTCCAAACGGAGAAACAATTATGGACTACTCTATTTACGATGCCATCCAGGCCGGATTCGGTAAGTTGGTATTCGTAATCCGCAAGGATTTCGAGCAGGAATTCCGTGATAAGATCATCAGCAAGTATGAGGGACACATCCCATGTGAACTGGTATTCCAGGCACTGGACGCTCTGCCAGAAGGATTCACTTGTCCGGAAGGTCGTGAGAAGCCATGGGGAACTAACCATGCAGTAATGATGGGTAAGGATGCCATTAAGGAGCCTTTCTGTGTAATCAACTGCGATGACTTCTACAATCGCGATGCTTTCATGGCTATCGGTAAGTTCTTAAGCGAACTGCCTGAAGGTGCTACAAACCAGTATGCAATGGTTGGTTTCCGTATTGGAAACACTTTGTCAGAAAACGGTTCTGTTGCTCGTGGCGTTTGCGCTAAGGATGACAAGGGTAACCTGTCTGCTATCGTAGAGCGTACTGAGATTATGAAGGTTGACGGCGAAATCTGCTACAAGGATGAGAACGGCAACTGGACTCCGGTTGGTGGCGAGAACACTCCGGTTTCTATGAACATGTGGGGATTCACTCCAGATTACTTCGCATACAGCGAGGAGTTCTTCAAGACTTTCTTGAGCAATCCTAAGAACATGGAGAACCTGAAGTCTGAGTTCTTCATTCCTTTGATGGTAGACAAGTTGATCAACGACGGTACTGCTACCGTTAAGATCCTGGATACTACTTCTAAATGGTTCGGTGTGACTTACGCAGCAGACCGTGAAGGTGTTGTTGCTCGCATCAAGTCATTGGTTGATGAAGGTGTTTATCCTGCAAAATTGTTCTAATCAGAAAAGAACAAAGATATGTAAAAACGGGATGCTCTGCTTCTTGGCAGAACATCCCGTTTTTTTATTCTTATGTGGATGACGGATTTTCATAAACATTCTTGCCCATAAAATCCGGGTATTTTGTAGCTGGATTTTCTCCTGGAATCCATGAAGAATGATTATCTTTGGAGCAGTTCGGACAAGGGACGGGAACATGTTTCTTTCTCCGCATGAATCTTATATAGGTACATAATTAATGAAAATACGATGAAAGCAAAACTAAACTGGAAACTGTTTTTGACATTCTGTCTGTGCCTGAACGCAACTTTGGCCAGTGCACAGCTCAGAGGAAAAATCAATGAATTACTGGGAAAAGCCGATACGGCAATCCGTGCTCAGGCTACGGATACGGCGAAAATGTCTGCCGATACCGGTGCTTTCCATCATTTGCAACAGTCCTTGCAGGAGTCCCGTCAGAGAGAGGAACGTCTGCAGATGGAGCTGAATGAACTTAAAATCGGTGTTCTTGCCCGTGATTCGGTCAATCAGGCCTTGTTAGTGCGCCAGATAGATTCTTTACGGGCTACGACCAAAGGTTATCCGGTGGTCGTAGAAGAGGATACCTTATTTACTTTCTATGCGGCAAGAGGAGGACTGACACCTCAGGCTCGTGCCGAGAATGCTCAGAAGAACATCCTGGCCGTTGGAAAAAAACTGGCGCTGAATCCGGATTCGGTGCGTGTGGAAAAGACCGATATCGTATCGGATATTATGTATGCTGATCAGGTGCTGTTTTCTGTAACCGACCGTGATGCCCTATGGGAGCATACCACTCGTGATGTTTTGGCGAAACAGCGTCAGCAACAGGTGGTAGAGGTGCTGCATCAGCTTAAGGAAGATTATGGCTTGACGCGTCAGCTGAAACGGGTGGGTTACTTTTTGTTGGTCGTGGTGGCTCAGGTGTTGCTCTTCATGTTGACCAACTGGCTTTTCCGGAAACTGCGCATCCGGATAGACCGGCTCAAGGAAACACGCCTGAAACCCATTATGATTCAAACCTATGAACTGTTGAATACTGACAAACAAGTGCGCCTGTTGCATGTTGGGGCTAATTTGTTGCGTTATGTGGTGATGTTTGTACAGTTGCTGTTCAGTGTGCCGCTTGTCTTTATCATTTTCCCGCAAACGGAGAAGCTAGCCTTTACGTTGTTGGGCTATTTGTGGACTCCAATCAAATCCATTCTGAAAGGAATTGTGGATTATGTTCCCAATCTGTTTACGATTATTGTCATCTGGCTATGTGTGCATTATCTGATCCGTCTGTTGCGCTATCTGGCCATGGAGATAGAGGAGGGGCGGCTTCAAATCAATGGCTTTTATAATGATTGGGCGATGCCGACCTATCATATTGTGCGCTTCTTGCTTTATGCCTTTATGATAGCCATGATTTACCCTTATCTTCCCGGATCAAATTCGGGGGTATTTCAGGGAATATCGGTGTTTGTGGGTTTGATCGTATCGTTGGGTTCAACTACGGTAATCGGAAATATTATTGCCGGACTGGTCATAACCTATATGCGTCCTTTCAAACTGGGAGATTTTATCAAGTTAAATGATACTTCGGGCAACGTGATCGAGAAGACACCGCTTGTCACCCGAATCCGGACACACAAGAATGAAGTGGTGACCATCCCCAATTCCTTCATGATGTCTTCACATACGATTAATTACAGCTCGTCGGCAAAAGAGTATGGATTGATCATTCATTCGGAGGTAACAATTGGTTATGACGCTCCCTGGCGTCAGGTACATCAACTGCTGATTGAGGCGGCTTTGGCAACCCCCGGTGTAACCGATGAGCCGAGACCGTTTGTATTGCAGACTTCATTGAGCGACTGGTATCCGGTTTATCAGGTCAACGCTTATGTACGTAATGCGCAGGAGTTGCCGCGTATCTATTCTATTTTACATCAGAATATTCAGGACCGTTTCAATGAAGCCGGAGTGGAAATCATGTCACCGCATTATATGGCCATGCGCGACGGTAATGACACGACGATTCCGAAGAACGACCAGTGTGCAAATCCGGCCTATCAGCATTCTTCTGTGAAACTGAAAAAACAGACGGAAGAAAAAGAGCCGGAAACGGAACCGACAGAGAAAAATCAAGAATAAATCACTTTTAATATCATTAAATTATGAATGTAGGAGATAAGGCGCCCG
Source organism: uncultured bacterium (assembly GCA_905215575.1). Lineage (GTDB taxonomy): Bacteria > Bacteroidota > Bacteroidia > Bacteroidales > Bacteroidaceae > Paraprevotella. Next base: position 5,521 of record CAJMQV010000017.1, read on the forward strand.
AAGTTTTGGGCTATAATGAAAAAGGAGAAGAAGTATTGTTGAGCCAATATCGTGGCAAGAAGGTTGTGTTGTATTTCTATCCGAAAGACAATACTTCCGGTTGTACGGCTGAGGCTTGCAGTTTGCGTGATCAGTATGCAGATTTGAAACAGGCAGGAGTAGAAGTGATTGGAGTCAGCATAGACAGTGCCGCTTCACATCAGAAATTCATTGCCAAGCACGAGCTTCCTTTCACGTTGATTGCAGATACAGAAAAGACCTTAGTGGAAACTATGGGAGTTTGGGGAGAGAAAAGCATGTATGGACGCAAGTATATGGGTACTTTCCGTACTACCTTTATCATTAATGAAGAAGGAGTTATTGAACACGTATTCTTGCCTAAGCAGATCAAGACCAAGACCCATGCCGATCAGATTCGCGATTATCTGAAAGGATAAAAACAAAAAAGCCATAGCAAAAGTTCCGACTGGAATCTGCTATGGCTTTTTCTTTTTGACTGGTTTGCCAGTCAATTATTGGGTTACCAAAGTTTCAGACGTTTGTCCTCTGGCAGGAACATGGCATCTTTTTCGGTGATGCCAAAAGCCTTATACCAGGCGTCGATATGAGGCAGTGCTCCGTTTACACGCCATTCCGGTAAGGAATGCGGATCGCTCTTGGTTTCTTTGCGAATCTGTTCCTCACGGATATTGGCTGCCCATAAGTTAGCATAAGCCAGGAAGAAGCGCTGTTCCGGAGTGAATCCTTCTTTCGTTGTAAGCGGTTTTTCCTGCATGGCTTTTTGAAGGGCCAGCATGGCCACCTTGATTCCGCCGTGGTCTGCCAGATTTTCTCCTAAGGTAAGTTCTCCGTTGGCTTTCAGTCCCGGCAGTACTTCGATCTGATTGAAATAGTTTCTCATGACTGCGGCACGTTCTTCAAAACGCTTTCCGTCTTCCGGAGTCCACCAGTCCGTCAGATTACCGTTCTTGTCAAACTGTCGGCCCTTATCGTCGAAACCGTGTGTCATCTCGTGTCCGATGACCACTCCGATGGCACCGTAATTAAAAGCGTCATCGTTGTTCATGTCGAAGAACGGATATTGCAGGATTCCGGCAGGGAAACAGATTTCGTTTGTTGTCGGGTTATAATAAGCGTTTACCGTCTGTGGAGTCATGTGCCACTCATCAGTATCTACCGGTTTGTTGAACTTCTCTTTGATGGTGTTCTGGATTTCAAATTCAGAACAGTTTATGATGTTTTCAAACAGGTTATCTCCGATTTTCAGATTAGAGTAGTCACGCCATTTGTCCGGATAGCCGACCTTTATATGAAAGGCATTCAATTTGTCCAATGCGGCCTCCTTGGTACTTTCGCTCATCCATTCCTGTTCACGGATACGTTCGCCCAATGCAATTTGCAGATTCTTGATGAGTTTGACCATACGGTCCTTGGCAGCCTGTGGGAAATAACGCTCCACATAGAGGCGTCCCATACCTTCGCCCAAATTGCTTTCCACGATGCCTAAAGCCTTTTTCCAACGAGGTCTGTCCTGTTCGCTTCCGGACATGACTTTGCCGTAGAAGGAGAAAGAAATCTGGCGCATGGTATCGTCCAGATAAGAGGTTGAGGAGTCTATCAGTTTCCACAGCATGAACGATTTCAGACTGTTCAGATCTTCTTCCTGAAGAACGGCTTCCACTTCATGAATGGCCTCGGGTTGTGACACGTTGATCTCGGTAATGTTTTCCATTCCGATGATGCGGAAATATTCCGTCCAGTCGATACCGGGATAGTCTTTCAACAGGTCGGAGAAGGCCATTTTATGGTAATTGGCTTCCGGATCTCTCTGCTGAGTAGCGCTATAGGAAGCTTTTGCCAGACGTGTTTCGATGCGCATGACGTCGGCCACCATCCGGTCGGCTTCTTTTTCATATCCGCAATAGCTCAGCAGTTCCTTCATGTATTTCTGATAAGCCTCGCGTACCTTTTTGGTCGCCTCATCCTCATCCAGATAATATTCACGCTCGCCCAGACAGATACCTCCCTGATAGAGCTGCACCAGATTCATACTGCTGTTTTTCACATCCGCTCCGATAAAGAAATAAAAGAAAGCCGGCATGCCCAGACGTTGCATCTGCGCCACCTGAGTCATCAACTCTTTTTTATTCTTGCAGCCGCTGATCTTCTCCATATAAGGACGTATCGGCTGCCATCCGGCCTGGTTACGTGCCGTGCTGTCCATGGCGCTCAGATAGAGGCGGGCAATCTGATCTTCCAGGCTTCCCGGAACAGATTTCTTTTCGATCAGTTCCTTGATCAGTTCCTGCTGCTGCTTGTTGTTGTTTTCAATCAGCTGGTCAAAGGTGCCGAATTCTGCGTATTCGGCGGTCAGGGGATTGGCTTTGCGCCATCCGCCACAGGCATATTGGTAGAAATCAGTTCCCGGTTTGACATTGAGGTCCATGTTTTCGACCGAGATACCCGAAAGTTCCTTGCTGTCTGTCTGTGCATTCTGTGCGTTTGCTGCTCCGCTACTGAGAATCAGTGAGAGCAGAGTCATTTTCCAATTCATCATATACTGATTTTTAATTGTTTGATTTCGCTTCTTCGAGTTCCAGCGAAGCTGTTTCCCATCGTTCAACGGTTTCGTCCAACTGCTTTTTGAGTGCGCCGTGCTTTTCGTAGAGCTGCATGTCGGCCGCACCTTCAGGAGTTGCCATTTGCGCTTCGAGTTCCGCGATCTGTGCTTCCAGTTCCTCTATTTCCGATTCACAGGCGCTGACCGCTTTCTCCAGTTTGCGTATTTTCTTTTGCAGTTCCTTCTGCTGTTCGTAGGACAGACGGTTACTGCTGGTTTCCTTTTCTGCCGGAGCGCTGTTTTTTGCTGTCGGACTGCTGCTCAGCTGCAGTTCGTTGAGCGACTCGATATTCTTTTTCTTCAGGAAGTCGTAAATACCGCCCAGATGTTCTTTCACCAGACCGCCGCCGAACTCATAAACCTTTTCCACCAGTCCGTCGAGGAATTCACGGTCGTGGCTCACCACGATTACCGTACCGTCAAAATCGCGGATGGCTTCCTTGAGCACATCTTTCGAACGCATGTCCAAATGGTTGGTCGGCTCATCGAGAATCAGCAGGTTTAACGGCTCCAGCAGCAGTTTGATCATGGCCAGACGACTGCGCTCTCCACCGGAAAGCACCTTGACTTTCTTTTCCGATGCCTCGCCTCCAAACATGAAAGAGCCTAGAATATCCTTGATGCGCAGACGGATGTCGCCTTTCGCAACCCGGTCTATCGTGTCGAAAACGGTCAGCTCGCCGTCGAGCAGCTGGGCCTGGTTCTGGGCAAAATAACCGATCTGTACCATGTGGCCCACCTTCAGGGTGCCGTCGAAAGGAATCTCGTTCATGATACATTTCACAAGCGTAGACTTACCCTCGCCGTTTTTACCTACGAAAGCCACTTTCTCGCCGCGCTTGATGGTGAGGTTTACATCGTGGAACACCACATGGTCGCCATACGCCTTACGCACGTTCTCGCAGATAATCGGGTAATCCCCACTGCGCATGGCCGGTGGGAATTTGAGATGCAGCGAAGAGTTATCCACCTCGTCCACCTCAATCGGAATAATCTTCTCCAGCTGCTTGATGCGGCTCTGCACCTGTACGGCCTTGGTGGCCTTGTAGCGGAAACGCTCGATGAAATCCTTGATGTCGGCAATTTCCTTCTGTTGGTTCTCATAAGCACGCAACTGCTGTTCGCGGCGTTCGGCGCGCAGCTTCACATATTCGTCATACTTCACCTTGTAGTCGTAGATGCGTCCGCAGGAGATTTCCAGAGTGCGGTTGGTCACGTTGTTGATGAACGCACGGTCGTGGCTCACCAATACCACGGCATTGGCGCGGGTAGACAGGAAATTTTCCAGCCACTGGATACTTTCAATGTCCAAATGGTTGGTCGGCTCGTCGAGTAACAGAATGTCCGGTTTGCGCAGCAACAGTTTGGCCAGCTCGATACGCATGCGCCATCCTCCGCTGAACTCCTTGGTGGGGCGGTCAAAATCCGAGCGCGCGAATCCCAATCCCATGAGTGTGCGTTCGATCTCGGCATGAAAGTTCATTCCTCCCATCATCTGGAAGCGTTCGTTTTCGTGCGTAAACCGTTCCACGAGCTGCATATAGCTTTCGCTCTCATAGTCGGTGCGTTCCGCCAGTTCATTGTTCATCTTCTCCAGTCGGAGCTGCATTTCCGTGATATGGTCAAAGGCCTGCATGGCTTCCTCCATGACGGTATGTTCGTCTGACAGTACCATGACTTGAGGCAGATAACCGATGGTAGTGTCTTTCGGCACGGCCACTACGCCACCTGTCGGCTGTTGCAGTCCGGCGATGATTTTGAGCATGGTGGATTTTCCCGCTCCGTTCTTTCCCACGAGTGCGATGCGGTCCTTGTCATTTATCACATAAGATACGTTCTGGAATAAGGGCTTGGCTCCAAATTCCACTTCGAGGTTTTCTATTGAAATCAAAGTATTTTGTCTTTTTAAAATTCGAGATGCAAAAATACGGATTTTTCAGCAGAATCGGGAGGCGACTTTCAAAAAACTTGCGGGAGGCCCGCAGAGTGGGGTAAGATGGAGGTGCGGTGGGCAAAAAACAAACGTAAAGTGTTAAAAATGAATTGTCAGACAATTGTCATTTCTTCTACATCATTTTGTTATAGTATTCAGATACTTTTGTATCGATCAAAAAGAAAAAACCATGCAATTGAGAAAACATTATCGTACCATTGTGCTTTCGGACATTCATCTGGGCACATCTCATTCCAAAGTGGATGAAGTGAATCAATTTCTGAAAAGTGTGAACTGCGACCGTCTGATCCTGAACGGGGACATTATCGACGGGTGGCATATCCGCAAGAACGGCAGTAGGAAATGGCAACCGGCACATACTCTGTTCTTCAAGATCCTGATGAAACTGATGGAAAAATGCAATACTGAGATTATTTATGTGGCAGGAAATCATGATGACTTCCTCGACGCGCTGGTTCCTCTTCACCTCGGAAACATTACGGTAGTCAAGGATTTTGTGCACGAATCACATGGAAAACGATATTTTGTGACGCATGGCGATGTGTTCGACCGGGTGACGAGCCAGATGAAGTGGCTGGCCAATTTGGGCGATACCGGCTACACCTTCCTGTTGTGGTTCAACGGATGGTATAATCGCTACCGTCGGGCTATGGGCAAACCCTATTATTCCTTGTCGCAACGCATCAAGCAAAAGGTGAAAACGGCTGTGTCCTATATTTCGGACTTCGAGCAGACGCTGGCCGAGTTTGCCCAAAGCAAGAAGTGTGATGGTGTGATCTGCGGTCACATCCATCATCCCGAAAATACTTATTACGGAAAGATTCACTATCTGAATTCTGGAGACTGGGTGGAAACCATGTCGGCCTTGGCAGAGGATGAAGACGGAAACTGGAGCATCCTGTATTATGGTGAGGCTTTCCAGAACGCCGGAAGTGAAGAGAATCAGGAAGTAACGAAAATAAATGCAGTGGTATGAGATTCCTTTTTGTTGTGCAGGGTGAGGGCCGTGGGCACCTTACTCAGGCTTTGGCCATGGAGCGCTTGCTCACGCAGGCCGGTCACGAGGTGGTAGAGATGCTGGTAGGAAAGAGCAACAGCCGGCAGTTGCCCGGTTTCTTCAACCGCAATGTCAAGGCGGAGGTAAGCCGTTTTGACAGTCCGAACTTTCTGCCTTCGGCAACAACCGGCAGAGCCAATCTGACGAAAAGCATTACTTATAACATGACCTGCCTGTCGGCCTATTGGCACAGCATCCGCTTCATTCGAGAGAAAATAGAGAATAGTGGTGCGGATGCCGTGATCAATTTTTACGAGTTGCTTGTGGGCATGACCTATGCGTTGCACCGCATTCGCATTCCGCAGATTTGCATCGGCCATCAGTATCTTTTTCTGCATCACGATTTCAAGACTCCGTTCAACCAGCATGTCGATATGCAGTTGCTGCGTCTTTTTACCAGGATGACGGCTTGGGGAGCGGCGCGAAAGCTGGCATTGTCTTTCCATATGATGCCGGTGGACCGTGAAGAAAATATTGTGACCGTTCCGCCATTGTTGCGCCGTGAGGTACTCGCCCAGCAGGCTGTTCCCGGCGACTATGTGCATGGCTATATGCTCAATCCGGGATTTGTGGAGCAGGTGAAAGCCTGGCACGCCCGTCATCCCGAAGTGTCGCTGCGTTTCTTTTGGGACAAGCAGAATGCTCCCGTGATGAAGAAAGTGGACGAAACCTTCACGTTGTACCAGATAGACGATGTGGAATTTCTGAAACAGATGCGCGGTTGCGGGGCATATGCCACTACGGCTGGTTTTGAATCCATCTGCGAGGCGATGTATTGGGGCAAACCCATTCTGATGGTGCCGGCACACATAGAGCAGGAATGCAATGCCTGGGATGCGGCACGTAACGGGGCCGGCATTATCTCCGATGACTTCAATCTGGACCGTTTGCTGGAGTTTGCCCGTGACTATCGTCCCGACACGGCTTTCCGTGCCTGGGTGCAGTCAGCCGGAGAAATCATATTGTCCGAAATAGAATCAGTAGTTCATGAGGCGATGCCCGATGAGGCTTTGGTTTCTGCAGCCTGCTGATGCGATAGCTGAATAACTTGAAAGAGAGGTTTTTTCTTGGTTGTCCATTCTGATAGGACCGGGAGCCGGGCGGAAATTCCGTCACGGCTCCTTTTTTATATCCCGGCTTTGTGAAGAAAAAATACTATGATGCTGTATTTGGAACAATAGCGTCGGGGCAATCGGAGCAGTTTGTCGTGATGTTTTTTCAGTTTCGACGGGAATTTTTTAGAAAAACGTCAGGACGATTTTTCTAAAAGAATTAAATCTTTGATATTCAGTGATATGTAAATTTAGGGTTAAGCTTGGGAAGTGGCTCTGTTTTGTATGATGTTTTCAATGTATACAAAGCCTTTATGGAGGATTGTCTATGGCTGTTAGATGAAAAAAAGAGTTATGCCTTGACACGGGCATAACTCTTTCTGTTTATTTTGATTTATGGATTTTATCGGTAAGACTCTTTGTAGATGGCGATGATTTCCTCGTCGCTCAGCGGGCGCGGATCGAACTGGAACAGTCCGCCCATGGTGTCGCGGGCATTGGCGGCAAAGCGTTCGAAATCCTCTTCCTTGATACCCCATTCGCTCAGTGCCAGCTGGTCTACACCACATTCTTTCTGCATGCGCTCCAAAGCTTCGATAAAGTCGCTCGGACGGTTGCTCTTGCTTTGTGTCATCACTTCGGCCATCTTCATGTATCTCTTGGTACAGTCGTTGCGGAAGGTGTTGAAGTAAGCCCGGCTGATGGCAATCAGTCCTGCGCCGTGCGGCAAAGCCGGATAGTAGGCGCTCATGGCATGTTCCAAAGAATGTTCCGAGGTGCAGCTTGAAGTAGACTCCACCATTCCGGCCAGAGTGCTAGCCCAGGCCACTCGTGCACGGGCAACGAGGTCGTTTCCGTCGCACACGGCTTTGGGCAGATATTTATACAACAGACGGATGGCTTCCAGAGCATACAGGTCGCTGATGCCGTTGCTGCATCCGGCAATATAGCCTTCGGCAGCATGGAAGAAGGCGTCGAATCCCTGATAAGCGGTGAGTTTTGGCGGGATGGATACCATCAGTTTCGGGTCGATGATGGAGAGCACCGGGAAAGTGTAGCGGTTGCCATAACCGATTTTTTCCTGTTTCTCCTCGTCGGTGATGACGGTCCACGGATCGGCTTCCGTGCCTGTTCCGGCAGTTGTCGGGATGGCTACCACAGGCAGGGCGCCCTGAATTTCGCGTCCCTTGCCGCTTCCTCCGGAGATATAGTCCCAGTAATCGCCCTTGTTGCAGGCCATCACGGCGATGGATTTTGCTGAGTCGATGCTGCTTCCGCCACCCAGACCGATCACGAAGTCACAGCCCATTTCCTTGCAGATAGAGGCGGCCTCCATGACGTGAGCCTTGGTTGGGTTGGGTTGTATTTTGTCATAAACGATAGCCGATACGTTGTTTTCCGTGAGCAGACGGAGCACTAAGTCCAGATAACCGTACTTTTTCATGGAGCTGCCCGATGAAATAACCACCATTGCCTTTTTACCGGGAAGTTCTTCCGTAGCTAATTTCTTGATCTCGCCACATCCGAACACGATCTTCGTGGGGATGTGAAAACTGAATGAAGGATTGTTATTCATCATAATCATTACAATTTAAGCGTATACCCAAAAATAGGAAAAACTAAATGAAAAACGAAACTTTGCAGCCGTTTTCTTACGTTTTTAAATTCATTTTATAATTAAAGCCTTATCCTTATGCGGTGTAGTCTTTGTTTGCTTTCTATTTTGCGCTAAATTTGCAGACAGAATACTCAAAAAATACGACTATGTCTTTGATTTTACCGGAACATTTTCCCGCAATAGATATTCTACGGAAAGAACATATTGACGTGACGGAGAACACACGTTCTGTGGCTCTGAAAGTGCGTCCTTTGCGTGTAGCCATCCTGAACCTTATGCCTTTGAAGATAGATACCGAGGTGGATTTGCTGCGCATTCTGGCGCAGTCGCCCTATCATATAGAGGTCACCTGGATGTCTTTAGCCACGCACACGCCGAAGCATGCCTCTCCGGAGCATATGAAAGCCTTTTACCAGCCTTTTCCGGAGCTGAAGGAACAGAAGTTCGACGGCTTTATCGTGACCGGAGCTCCGGTGGAGCATCTGGCTTTTGAGGAAGTGGGCTACTGGCCCGAGCTGTCCGACATCTTCCGTTGGGCGCGCACGAATGTCACTTCCACCCTGTATATCTGTTGGGCTGCGCAGGCCGGTCTGTATTTCCATTACGGCATTCCGAAACATCCGCTGCCTCAGAAAATGTTCGGCATCTTCCCGCAACAGGTGTTCGATGCGGCCCATCCGCTGATGCGAGGCATGGACGATGTGTTCTTCATGCCGCACAGCCGTCACACCGAAGTACGCCGTGAGGATATTGACCGGGTGAGCGAGCTGAAAATCATTGCCGAGTCGGAATATTCGGGCGTCGGTATGGTGGTGGCCCGTGAGGGGCGCGAGGTGTTTGTCACCGGTCATTCGGAATATTCGCCCTACACGCTCGACACCGAATACAAACGCGATTTGGGCAAGGGACTGCCCATTCAGATGCCGATGAACTACTATCGCGACGACAATCCCGAGCTGGGACCTGTGGTGCTCTGGCGTACGCACGGCGTGCAGTGGTACTTAAACTGGCTTCATTATCTGGTCTATCAGGCCACACCTTATAATTTAAACGATATAAAATAATGCAACAAAGACCTGTCGAACTATTGGCACCGGCCAAGAATGCCGATTGCGGTATTGAAGCGATCCGCCACGGAGCGGATGCAGTGTATATAGGCGCTCCACGTTTCGGAGCCCGTGCGGCTGCCGGCAATTCCATAGAAGATATTGCCCGCCTCACTGCTTTTGCCCACCAGTTCCGGGCAAGAATCTATGTGACGGTCAACACCATTCTGAAGGATGAAGAGTTGGCTGAGACCGAGGAAATGATATGGGAACTGTATCGTGCCGGAGTGGATGCGTTGATTGTGCAGGACATGGCTTTGTTGCAGTTGAATCTGCCGCCGATAGCGCTGCATGCCAGCACGCAGATGGATAACCGCGATGCCGACAAGGTACGCTTTTTGCAGCAACAGGGCTTTTCGCAGGTGGTATTGGCCCGTGAGCTCACTTTGCAGCAGATTCGCGACATTCATGAGGCGTGCCCGTCAGTGCCGCTCGAAGTGTTTGTGCACGGAGCGTTATGTGTCAGCTACAGCGGTCAGTGTTATGTGTCGCAACATTGTTTCGGCCGTAGCGCCAACCGGGGCAACTGTGCCCAGTTCTGTCGCCTGAAGTTTGATCTGGTGGATGCCGACGGCAAGGTCATTGAGCAGGAAAAACACCTGCTTTCTCTGAAAGACCTGAATCAGAGTGACCAGTTGGAGCAGATTCTGGAGGCGGGTGCCACCTCGCTCAAAATCGAAGGACGCCTGAAGGACATGGCTTACGTGAAGAACGTCACAGCCTATTATCGTCAGAAGCTTGATGCCATCTTCCGCAAGCATCCGGAATATTGCCGTGCTTCTTCAGGTAAATGTGAATATACTTTCCGTCCGCAGTTGGAGAAGAGTTTCAACCGCGGATTCACCCATTATTTCCTGAATGGACGGAAAACCGATATTTTCTCTTTCAACACCCCGAAATCGCTGGGCGAGGAAGTGGGTTATGTGAAGGAAATCCGTGGCAAGTGCATCATCGTGGCCGGTGTGAAACCGTTCAGCAACGGCGACGGACTGTGTTTTATGGATGAGAACGGCAAACTGCAGGGTTTCCGTGTTAATCGTGTGGACGACAGCAATAAGATTTATCCGGTGGAAATGCCGCGTGTGAAACCGCATACCCGACTTTACCGTAATTTTGACCAGGAGTTTGACCGTTTGCTTTCCAAACCGTCAGCGGAGCGCAAGATTACCGTGGACTGGACGGTCGGTGAATATCCCGAAGGATTTGTGCTGAGCCTGAAAGACGAAGATGGAGTTTCGGTCTGCGTTCCGTTTGTCGCTGAAAAAGAACCGGCACGCAGCCCGCAGGAGGAGAATATCCGTAAACAGCTTTCCAAACTGGGCAATACCTGTTTCATCGTTGGTCAGGTAAAAGTGGACTTGCAGGACAATTGGTTTGTACCTTCGTCCGTATTGGCCGAATGGCGCCGTGTAGTTATTGAGAAACTGGAACAGGCACGACGGGTGAACTTCCCGGTGCACTACCGTAAGATTCCAACCGACTTCACCCGTCAGTTGCGCGAGAAACAGGGGCAGGAGAGCGCTCCGTTACAAGGAATGCGTCTCACTTATCTGGCCAATGTAATGAACAGTCGTGCGGAATCTTTCTATAAGTCGCTCGGAGCCGTACAGATAGACCCGGCCTTTGAAAAGAAAGAACCCGTCGGAGCGGTCCTGATGTTCTGCAAGCACTGTCTGCGCTACAGTCTGGGATGGTGTACGAAGCAAGGCGGCCGCCGCTCGCCGTTCCGTGAACCATATTTCCTGGTTTCGGGTGACGGGCGCCGTTTCCGTTTGGAGTTTGATTGCAAGAATTGTCAAATGAAAGTCTATGCAGATCAGGAAGGTGTTCAATAAAAAGAGGTTGAGTTTCGTGTTTTGGCTTTGGGGATTGTGTGCGCTGCTCCTTTCTTCCTGCTACCGTTCCTCTTCCAACGACGATCAGTGGAGTGTTTCCGAGAGTTCAGTCTATTCTCTGGACTTTATGAATCAGCATCACTACGGGCTTAATTATAATTTTAAAGTCTGTAGTGATAGCCTGTGGCTTCAGGGGGATCGTCCGATGCACACTGATTTTAACGGGACTTATTTTGTAGATTCGATTTATTTGAGCGCGGGAGATCTGATTGTGGTGGCCGATCTGGCCATCATTCCCGAAGACTCAGTGGATTCGGTTTGGGTAAAGGTTGCCCGTGACCAGTCAACCATGGGATGGGTTCATGAAAGCAGTCTTTTGCAGCAGGTGGTACCTAATGATTCCATCTCTGAGTTTATTCACGTGTTCAGTAACAAGCACCTGTTGTACTTCCTTTCGGCTCTGGCGGTGCTTTTTGCGGTCTATCTTGTCCGCAAGATGCGTCGCAAGCGTTTTCGGATGGTGTTCTTTGATGATATAGCCAGTTTCTATCCTACAGGGTTGTGCCTGGTTATTTCAACGGCAGCGGTGCTTTATGCGCTGATCCAGCAGAACAATCCTTCCCTTTGGGTGGAATTTTACTTTCATCCTACGCTGAATCCTTTCGGACAGCCTTTTGTCTTGGCTTCCTTTTTATCTGCGGTATGGCTGATGTTGATTCTGGCTATAGCTGTGGTGGATGATGTGTTGCGCCAGCTTACGGTGGCAGAGGCTGTTCCCTATTTGCTGGGCTTGTTGGGAGTTTGTATGCTGTGCTATCTGTTTTTCTCGATAGCAACCTTATATTATTTAGGGATTCCTTTTTGGGGTGTCTTTGTATGGTGGGCTTTGCGCCGCTATTATCGTTACGGTTATTCGCGTTACATTTGCGGAAAGTGTGGCGCAAAGATCTCCAAGAAGGGGACTTGTCCGCGTTGTGGAGCCTGGAACGAATGATTCCGGGCCTTGATTATATTCTGTCGGCTTCGATATATCCGTTCATTACGGCATAGATGGTCAGTCCGGAAACCGACTTGATATTCAGTTTTTCCATAATATTTTTCCGGTGTGAGATGACGGTGGTTATGCTGATATTCAGCTCTTCGGCAATCTCTTTGTTGGCCATTCCACGTACAATACATACCAATACTTCAATCTCACGTGAGGTCAGTCCGTTAGGTTCGCTCCAGTTCTGCGGGTGAGGGGGAGCCATCATTTTGCGCATTTTTGGGGGCAGATGCAAACCGCCGGCGTGAGCGCTCTGCTGCAATCTCAGCAAGGCACGGATCATCATCTCCTCATCCAGACAGATGTTCAGAGTATGAAAATTGGCAATATAAGGCATGGTAATCCGTCCGTAAGTCAATACAATAGTCTTGTGCTTCCGTTCTACGAAGAAAGCACTGTGCTCCACCAGAATCTGTGAAGAGATAAAATAATGGAAATACATGTCCGGAGTATCACAAACGAAGCTTTCAAAGGAATTGAATTTGCGCACTACGGCTTCGGGCATCATCTTTTCAATCAGATTCTGAAGCCCAATGCTGCTCAAAGTATTGGCGTCGATAATGGCTATCTCCGGAAGAATTTTCATAATGTTCTGTTTTTAGTGGGGCGAAGTTAGTGAATAAACCCGAGAATAGGAAGCCTGTTCTTTTTCTTTTTGGTTTTCTTCGTTTACTTTTGAAATCCAGCCTTTCAATTCTTCGTACGAAGCCATGTTCTGGTCGTCATAGATGGCCTGAATGACATTTTGCGCGTCTATCACATAAAGCATGGGGACACCGCTATAGGCAAACCGGTCGTAAATGGTTCGGTCCTCCTGAGGAGATACCGGCATGGTGAACTGGTTTTTCTGCCAATACAGTCTGACCGCATCTGTTTTCTCGGCTCTTCCGATGCATACCAGTTGCCATAAAGAATCCTGCCGGCAGTCACGGTACACCTGTTCAACAATGGGCAGTTCCTTTTGGCAATCTCCACATTCGGTATGGAAAAAGAGCAAGACCAAAGTCTTTCCCTTGTGATTGTCTTGCGTAAATGTGTCCTGATCCAATGTGATGACCTGAAATTCGGGAATGGTATCTCTGACCGAAAGTTTGCTTCCTGTCTTTGTTATTCCCATATCTTCACTGATGCAGGAAGTCAGTGTCGCTATGAAACCTAAGCATAGAAATAGAATTTGTTTTTTCATTGTCTGATGTGATTTGAAGAGCCGTTCAGAGAAAATGCCTGCTGTTCGCGCTCTGAGATGATAAGAGAAAGGACTTGTCCGTAGTTTTTTTGTCCGCTGTTGATCTGGTTCCCTTTTAGGAAGGCTTCATACATGGCATTCTGTATGCTGCCGATCCATGAGGAATATTTTTCTTTCCAGTAGCGGTGCTCCTGTTCCGCAAGCGTTAGGATTTCCGGTCGTATACTTGCAATCCAAGTGCGGTATTGTGCTGTGTCCAGACTGCCGTAGGCCTGATTCATGACGTAAGGCAATATGCCGATATAGCCGCTGAAACGGACAAACGGGATGGTGCTGGCTGTGCATACCTTGTATGCCCAATAATTAGCTTCAGCCTCACTACTCACACTGAGCAGATGCGCCAGCTCGTGCGCATAAGTAAAGGGATATTGCGGTGGGAGCAGGTCTTCGTTCACTTGCATTTCGCAGAAAAACGGTCCCATAAATCCTAAGACACCGACTTTGGAATACAGTTCATTGAACGCCAGTTTCTTGGGGGTGAAGTGCTCCTGAGGCAGGCACAGGGCAGCCTGTGGCGGAACAGAATGATAAATGCTTCTGATGTCTTTTTCCCACAACCTTGTATTCGGACAGTTATTAAAAGGAACGTAACTTTGGTTCAGGACTTCGGTGTAATCGTGTAGAAAACTCTGAAAGACAGAATCTTCATAAGCAACCGGTTCCAACGCCATGCGTCTGTAGAAAGAATGTCTGAAATAATTGATACCCCATCCCCAGTAAAACCATACGGTGATCCAGAGCGATATCTCGATACAACTCCGTATCTGCTTTTTCCAATTGTGTTTGCGAAGTGTCAGCAAGCGATAAAGCAACAATAAAGAAAAGGCGCACACAACCAGTTCCTCCAAAGAAAACCGTGATATGCTTGCCAGATGAGACAGAAAATCAGAAAGTCGGGGATAAATGCGGGTGGCATAGAATTCGCCGGCCGCATGATTCATTCGGGTCACAATAACAAATCCCAATAAAAGCAGCAGGAGGATGTATCGGAGAGTCTGACTCCGATAGTATGACATGATATGGTGAAAGCGGTTGGATAGCTTCATGGCTGCTGTATTTTATGGAGAGGTTCCTATAAAAACAAAGAAAGAGGAAGTATCCGCTGATACGCCCTCAAGCAAACAAACTAATAAATTTCAATTTAAAGAGTGCTTAAACGAACCTTATTGTCCGTAGCCCTCCATCGCGTTTTCAGTTGCACTTGTTCAAAGCGCTTCATGGAACGCATTGTGTCATAACTTTTGAAACCCTTAAACATTAACAATCTATCACCTAATACACTCTTCACAGAGTCATTTAACTATGAGTACATCACTCTTTTCTTCATTATGACATTGCAAAGTTACACGATTTTGATCCTTAATTCAAGAAAATCATGCTTTTATGTATTTTTTTTCCTCATTTCTTGATATAAATCAATTAAGAAGCAGTAATTTTGCAGTTTCAAAAATCAATTGTAATATTTTTGTAAATAAAAATTAAATGAAAGAAAACGGAGATTTGATTTACGGATTGGAGGACCGTCCGCCAGTGAAGGATGCCCTGTTTGCGGCGTTGCAGCATTTGTTAGCCATTTTCGTGGCCATCATTACCCCGCCGCTCATCATTGCGGGTGCCATGAAACTGGATTTGGAAACTACCGGTTTTCTGGTGTCTATGGCTTTGTTTGCTTCAGGTGTTTCCACCTTTATCCAGTGTCGTCGCATCGGTCCGATCGGAACCGGTCTGTTGTGTATTCAGGGAACAAGTTTCTCATTTATCGGTCCGATTATCGCTGCCGGTCTTTCCGGTGGTCTGGCTTCGGTTTTCGGCGCTTGTATGGCAGCCTCGTTTGTAGAGATGGCCATTAGCCGTGTACTGAAGTACACCCGCAAGATCATTACCCCGCTGGTTTCGGGTATTGTGGTAACACTCATCGGTATGAGTCTGATCAAGGTCGGTATCACCGCCTGCGGAGGTGGAGCTGTGGCTCAGGCCGACGGTACTTTCGGTTCATTGCGTTACATCGGTCTGGCAGCTTTGGTGCTGGTACTCATTGTGATTTTCAACCGAAGCTCTAACCGCTATTTGCGTATGAGCTCCATTGTAATCGGTCTGGTTATCGGTTATGCTGTGGCCTGGTCAATGGGTATGGTCGATTTCTCGGCTGTGCAGAGCTATGGCGGTTTCAACATTCCTGTACCTTTTAAATACGGTTTGTCGTTCGACTGGTCGGCTATCATCGCCTTGGGACTTGTTTATCTGATTACAGCCATTGAAGCATATGGCGACATCACTGCCAATTCACTGATTTCCGGCGAGCCTGTTGAAGGCGAAGTTTTCGTGAAGCGTGCTTCGGGCGGTATTCTGGCTGACGGATTCAACTCATTCCTGGCCGGAGTGTTCAACTCTTTCCCGAATTCCATCTTTGCCCAGAATAACGGAATGATCCAGCTTACAGGAGTAGCCAGCCGCTATGTGGGTTATTACATTGCCGGTTTCCTGATTCTGTTGGGCCTGTTCCCGGCTGTAGGCCTGGTGTTCTCGCTGATGCCAGAACCGGTTTTGGGTGGTGCCACACTGCTGATGTTCGGTACGGTAGCTGCTGCGGGTATCCGTATTATTGCGGCACAGAAAATCGACCGTAAGGCTACTCTGGTGATGGCTTTGAGTTTCTCTTTCGGTTTGAGCGTAGAGCTCGTTCCGGAAATTCTGACACAGTTGCCTGAAGCTGTACGCAGCATTTTCGCTTCTGGTATCACTACCGGAGGACTGACTGCCATTCTGGCCAATATGTTGATTCGCATCAAGGATTAATTTTTGAAATCCCTATAACATGACAATCGGGGTCGTGCTCAAATTCTGAGTGCGGCCCTTTTTTGTTTCCTCTTTCTGTTTCTGAGGGGCAATCAGACTGTTTCCGCCGGTTTTATGCGTCTGGCTGTTATAAGCACGGAGAGGATCATAAAAAAAGATCACGATCAAATGAAAATTTCGTTTCGATGATTTGAGAATTTTATCGTGATGTTTTTTCTGAATGCCCGAACGTAAGATTATAGAGGGGGAAAACGAAAAAAGACATGCCCGAAAGCATGTCTTTTTATGATGAATGAATTTTTTTCTTTCTAAAGGTGCCTCAACTTCACAGTATACAGCACCTGTCTTGTTTTTGGAAGTAAACTTTTTTCATTTTCCTTCCTTGAAGAACTTGCTCACTGTAGTCATTTAAAATGACTAACAGTGAATTCTTCTTCATGAGTCATAAGTCACTACCTTAATTACCTTAAATTACCCTTAAAACTAAACAATCTTTTACCAATAAATATCTCTCACGAGATCCTAACTAATACCTTAATATGTTACCCTTATTTCCTTATGACATTGCAAAGGTAGTGACTGTTTGCCTACACAGCAAATATTTATTCAGTTTTTATGCAAAAAAAAGCCTTTTCTTGATTTATATCAATTTTAAACAGGGAGAGGCCCTCTGGAATGGGATTTTTTGTGCTTTTCCAATCGGTTTCTGCCAAAGATTTTCACGAGGACGACGAAGTGAAAATAAAGAGAAGGACAGATTTTAATCCTCCAAATTTTTGTTCATAAATTTTACGTAATTGGATCTTCGCCGCTTTTTTTTGTGCATTTATGGCGCTCTACCCGATAAATATCCGTATTTTTATGCTCAAAATATAAGTATATAGCTATTATGGCAAAGGAAAAGACGGTGTACGTTTGTGAAAATTGCGGGCAGGAGTCCCCCAAGTGGGTGGGAAAGTGTCCTTCGTGCGGTGCCTGGAACACATTTAAGGAGTTTCGGGTGCGAAAAGAGTCGTCGGCTGCGCTGGCTGCCGGTTCCTATGGAGGATTTTCGGCTCTTCCGGCATCCGGCAGTGTACGTGTGCGCCCGTTGGCGGTCGGTGAGATTGATTCCTGTGCGGAGCCTCGTCTGGATATGGGCGACGGGGAGCTGAACCGGGTATTAGGAGGCGGTTTGGTTCCGGGATCGTTGGTCCTGTTGGGCGGTGAGCCGGGTATCGGAAAATCCACGCTGGTGCTTCAGACCGTGTTGCGCA
>CAJMQV010000018.1 GCA_905215575.1 uncultured bacterium
CCTTAGCGTAGCAACCACCTTCGTAGTTGAATACACCTTCGTTATCCCATCCGTGCTCGTCATCACCGATCAACAGACGCTTAGGATCGGTAGACAAAGTAGTCTTACCAGTTCCTGACAAACCGAAGAAGATAGCAGAGCTCTTGCCTTCCTTGTCAGTGTTAGCTGAACAGTGCATAGAAGCGATACCACGCAATGGGTTGTAGTAGTTCATCATAGAGAACATACCCTTCTTCATCTCACCACCGTACCAAGTGTTCAGGATAACCTGCTCCTTAGTAGTCAAGTTGAATACTACAGCTGTCTCAGAGTTCAAGCCCAGTTCAGCATAGTTCTCAACCTTAGCCTTAGAAGCGTTGTAAACAACGAAATCAGGCTCACCGAAGTTAGCCAACTCCTCAGCTGTAGGACGGATGAACATGTTAGTTACGAAGTGAGCCTGCCAAGCAACCTCAACGATGAAACGAACTTTCAGACGAGTACCTTCGTTAGCGCCGCAGAATGCGTCAACTACGAACAAACGCTTGTTAGAAAGTTCTTTTGCTGCCAAGTCCTTCAAAACCTTCCAAGCCTCAGTAGTAACAGGCTTGTTGTCATTCTTATACTCTTCAGATGTCCACCATACAGTGTTCTCAGAAGTTGCATCCTTAACGATGAACTTATCCTTAGGAGAACGACCAGTGTAGATACCAGTCATTACGTTAACTGCACCCAGCTCGGTTACCTGACCTTTTTCAAAGCCTTCCAAACCAGCCTTTGTCTCCTCTGCGAACAATACGTCATAAGACGGATTGTGCAAAATCTCAACGGCACCAGTAATGCCGTACTTACTCAAATCAATATTTGCCATTTTACTAAAAAATAAAAATTGGTTATTATTTAGTGATAATTATATGCTGTATTTTTTCCGATACAAATGTAGGCATTTTTGCCCGCATGGGGAAACAAACACACGATTTATTTTTCTTAAAAGCCTATCTTTTATCATTAATTTAGAGAAAGGCACTTGACAAATGTTACATTTGCTAAACGGACTTTGCATTTGCGCTTTTAAATAGCTATTTTTGCTTCCGTTATTAAATAAACAAGAACTTTATGAAGATTATTGATTTCGGCAAACAAAAGACGGTGATCAACAAGTACATCGAAGAGCTGAGAAACGTAGAGGTCCAGAACGACCGCGCACGCTTCCGCCGCAACCTGGAGCGCATCGGCGAGATGATGGCGTTCGAGATCAGCAAGACCTTAAACTACTCAACCAAAGAGGTCGTAACCCCATTGGGCACAGCACAGGTATGCACGCACGACGATGCCATCGTCCTGGCTACCATATTCCGTGCCGGACTGCCTTTCCATCAGGGATTTCTGAATGTATTCGATCACGCCGACAATGCTTTTGTATCTGCTTACCGCTATTACAAAGATAAAGAATGCCACGACGTTGGCATTCATATCGAATATATCGCTTCGCCCAGCATGGAAGGCAAAACGCTGATCATAGCCGATCCGATGCTTGCCACGGGCGGAAGCATGGAGCTGGGACTCAAAGCTTTTGAAACGAAAGGGTCACCGGCACAGGTTCATTTGTGCTGCGTCATTGCCAGCAGACACGGAGTGGAATTCCTGCAACAGCTACTTGGCGAGCAGGACAATGTCACTCTATGGTGCGCTGCCATAGACGACGAACTGAACGAAAAAATGTATATCGTACCGGGATTGGGTGATGCCGGAGATCTGGCATACGGAGAGAAAATCTAAAGAGTACCTCCGCCGGGAATCGAACCCGGATTGACGGTTTAGGAAACCGTAGTTCTATCCATTGAACTACAGAGGCGTAAAAACAATGCAAAGATAAAATTTTATTTGCACTTTCAAGCGAAAGGCCAACAAGTTTTTTACGTTCTCTGGTCTTTTGACAAAAGGCCAAGTATCGCATAAGCCGGAATATCTTTGAAACTGTATTCAGCTCTTCAAAAGATATTCCGGCTTTTTATATCATTCCGTTTTCTACACATCAAAAAAAATCCTCAGGACCATTTCATCAAATCATCGGGACCGTTTTTTCATTTGGTCAGCATCTTTTTTTAAGTACATCAGAAAAGCACAAAGGATAGCCGAATATGAAGCGACTATTTCCTCATTCTATACAGGAACAAAAAAGAGGTTGCACCCCCAAAGGGATGCAACCTCTCTTATAATATTCATAACTTTTCGTTAAGCAGCAACCTGATCGTTCTCCTTAATCTTCTTACCCATAGTCAGGAAGGCAACCGGAGCCGCCATGAAGATAGAAGAGCAAGTACCGATTACCACACCCAGAATCATGGCAAAGGCAAAGCTGCGGATGCTCTCTCCACCCAGGAAGAAGATACACAGCAATACCACCAAAGTGGTGAGTGAAGTATTGATAGTACGAGTCAAAGTAGTATTCAATGAGTCGTTGAACAGTACCTGCTTGTCGCGTGTCGGATACAGATGCAGGAACTCACGGATACGGTCGAATACTACCACCTTATCGTTAATAGAGTAACCGATAGCCGTCAGGATCGCACCAATGAAGGTCTGGTCAATCTCCAATGAGAACGGAACCCAGCCCCAGCACAATGAATATGCACCGATAATCAGGAAGGTATCGATAGTCAGAGCCACTACAGCACCTACAGAGAATGCTACGTTGCGGAAACGCAACAGGATGTAGAGGAAGATGGCAACCAACGCCAATACCACAGAAACGATAGCGCCATAAGTGATATCTTCTGCTACAGAAGGACCTACCTTCTGAGAACTGATGATAGAACCACCGGCACGCTCATCACGGTTGATAAAGGTTTCCAGATCCAGATCCTTAGCCAACAGACCGGCATCCTTTAAAGTAGTAAACAACTTAGCCTCAATTTCTGAGTCTACGTTTGTTCCTGACTCCTGAATACGGTAGTTGGTAGAGATACGCAAAGTGTTGCCCTCAGTACCTAAAGCAATTACCTGAGTAGTTGCGTCGGCAAACTTATTGTTCAGCAAAGCTCTAACCTCTTCCGGCTGTACCTGTTTTTCGAAGAGAACCACAAAGTTACGTCCACCGGTAAAGTCGATACTCTTGCTCAAGCCACGTACGAACAATGAACCGAGGCTGACCAGAATCAGAACACCGAATACGATGAATGACTTCTTGTAAGCGCTCATAAACTTATAATTAGTATCTTTCAAGAACTTAGCCGACAGAGAAGTAGTAAAAGTCAGTTTTGTCCACTTGTCCTTCTCCAGGAAGTGATCGTAAACCAAACGGGTCAAGAACACTGCAGTAAAGAAAGACACCAAGATACCGATGATCAAGGTAGTGGCGAAACCACGGATAGGACCTGTACCGAAGTTGAACAGGATCACACCGGTAATAATAGAAGTCAAGTTAGAGTCGAAAATCGCAGAGAAGGCATTTGAATATCCGTCCTTCAAAGCGGCGCGTACATTCTTTCCTGCGCGCAACTCTTCTTTAGTACGTTCATAGATCAACACGTTAGCATCCACTGCCATACCCAAAGAAAGCACCATACCGGCAATACCGGACATAGTCAGTGCGGCCTGGAATGAAGTAAGAATACCTAAAGTGAAGAAGAAGTTCAGGATCAGGGCACCGTTAGCCACCATACCCGGAGTGAATCCATACATGAAGCACATGTAGAACATCAACAGGATGAAGGCAATCACAAATGAAGTGATACCCTGGTTGATAGACTCCTGACCCAAAGTAGGACCGACGATTTCCTCAGAAACGATATGTGCCGGAGCCGGCATCTTACCAGACTTCAATACGTTGGCCAAGTCGCGAGTATCTTCAATTGTAAATGAACCGGTAATAGAAGAAACACCACCGGAAATCTCGCCCTCTACGTGAGGAGCACTATATACATAACCGTCGAGTACAATTGCGATGAAGCGTCCGGCATTCTTCTTGGTCAGAACAGCCCAACGACGGGCACCGTCTGTGTTCATGGTCATGCTGACACATGGACGTCCAAACTGATCGAAATCATCCTTAGCGTCAGTAATCACATCACCTTCCAGCGGAGCACGACCGTTACGAGAAGTCACCTTAAGAGCATGCAACTCATAGATATCACCGGCACTACCCTTACCTACAGGCTTAACGCCCCAAACCAGCTTCATGTCTGAAGGAAGAACCTCCTTAGCCTCAGGAGAAGCCAGGCAAGCGTTTACTGCGGCAGTATCACGCCATACAGAATAACCGACAACGCTTCCTGAAGGTCCCTGAGCCAACTGCAGAACAGATGCCAGCGGATGTTCCTTACGCAACTTAGCGTCAGCCTCGCCAGTAGAAGCGGCAGCCTTAGCCTGTGCCTTGTCACCACCCTTCAGAGCAGCAGCCAGATCAACAGCCTTGGCAGCAGCCTTAGCTGAATCTGCTACAGTTGTATCCGCAGGAGCGGCAGCCTGTGCTGTTGTATCAGCAGTTGTACCGGCAGCAGCCAGACGGCCATCCAAAGAAGCCAGATAAGGAACAGCCTCCTGAGTGGTATAAGTTTCCCAAAACTCCAGATTCGCACTACCCTGCAACAATTTACGTACACGGTCCGGCTCCTTGATACCTGGCATTTCTACCATGATACGGCCCATTTGTCCTTCCAGAGTCTGGATGTTTGGCTGAACGACACCAAAGCGGTCGATACGGGTTCTCAATACATTATAAGAATTATCTACCGCAGCCTTAACCTCTTCTCTCAGCACAGCTTCCACTTCGGCATCAGTACTCTTTGAAGAGACCTTACCCTTCAGCTGCTGAGTGGCAAACAACTCTGCCAGATTAGAGTTTGGCGCCAATTCCTTATACTTGGCAACGAACAGCTTGATGAAGTCACTTTGGCTCTTTTCTGCCTCGGTCTTTGCATAATCAATAGCCTGCAAGAAAGCAGGATCGGTTTTATGATCTGCCAATACCTTGACAACATCCGGAACAGAAACCTCGAGGATCACATTCATACCACCTTTCAGGTCAAGTCCCAGACCAATCTCCATCTCACGACACTCTTTCAGTGTCCATGTACCCATCCACACCGGTTCGTTCATTACAGAATCCAGGTAGTGGTCGCCTGCTTCTGCGCCCTGAGTCTTGGTAATCTCCTCTGCCTTGTTCATCTGATAACGAGTAACAAATGAGAAGGACAAATAGAAAATACAAACAAGAGTCAGCAACAGAGCAAACACTTTTACAAATCCTTTGTTTTGCATTTCTAAATTGTTATTTACTTTGATTATTAATTTACTGATATTAGTTACGGAAGCGCAAATATAAGTTTTTTTTAGATTAAGTCCGAAAATTAAGGGATTAATTTAATCTTTTGCATCTATTTTATCCCAGTCTATATAAGTTATGAGCGGATAATGATCCGAAGTTTTTATAGATCTGTCTATTTGTGTAGCATAAGATTTCAGGTTCTTTGAATGAAAGATATGATCTATCCGCACATAGAAAAGATCCTTGTTGTAAGAGAAGCCCGGACCATTGCCCGACTCCACATACGAACTGACCAAATTCTTACCAAAACGGTTGCACGTATACGAAATAGGCGAGTCATTAAAATCGCCGCAGACAAGAACAGACTTACAGCGATCACGCTTGATATATTTCAGAACAATATCCACCTGCGGCGAACGAATGGCTGCGGCATGAGCCATTTTGTTCATCAACAGCTTCATTCCGTTTTCCATGGTTTCCTTCTGTGGATCGAAAATCATGTTTTTATATGCCGTTTTATCTTCCACTGTCAAACGGTTTGATTCCAGATGATTGTTTACAACAAGCAGTGTATCTCCCTCATAAACCACATGATAAGCGACACTTCCATTACTTTCACTGTCATATTTTATGGACTCCACGGACAACACGGGCATCTTGAAATAAGCATGTTCCAAAAGTTCTTTTCCGTCATTTACAACTTCGGGAACATGATATCCTGCCTTTTTCATCTTCTTGTCCAGAAGTTCTCTTATCGATCCGGAAGCCTCCTGAAGACAAACGATATCAGCATCTGACTCCAAGATATACTGCAAGATTTCATTATCTTCCCCCTTCTGGCTTTCTTCCGCACCACCAAAAAACGCCACATTATAAGTCAGCACTTTCAAAGCCGATTTGGGTGGATCCTTTTTTAAATTAAATGGAGCATAATCATAAATGAAAGGAGCGCTCAACAATAACGCTACTGCCGAAATCCAAGCATAGCGCACGTAAAAGATCAGCCAGCCACAAAGAAAGAACAGGTTTATAAGCACAAAAAACGGAAAAGTCAATCCGAAAAGGGCCAGACGCGGATAGTTCTCCGGAAGCAAATAGACCGACCAGCAAGACAATAACAACAGCAGAGACGAAGTAACATTCGCCCCTGCCATCATCTGTAATATCAAATTTTTAAATTTCGTCAACATAACCTACTGTTGGCTGGCATCAAACAAACGGCGTTTCTCCTCTTCTGTAAGACTACCATAGCCATCGCGTTTTACTTTCTCAAGAATGCGGTTTATTTCTTCTGTACGCTGTTTCTTCTGGGCATTATATTCCATATCGTCAGTCATGCCACCCTTTGATGCGTGCATCTTTGGTTTTGACGAGAACTGTTTGCGGAAGAAATCCTGTACCTTCTGTTTCATTTGTGACCAGGAAGAGTCACCGTAATAAGATCCTCCGCCGTTGTTCTTACGCCAATATTGAATCATAAACCAAGCGAAAATCATACCGCCCAAATGAGCGAAGTGGGCTACTCCGTCTCCCCGATTTCCCAATCCAAGGAAAAGTTCCAGTACGGCATACCCAATTACAAAGTATTTTGCCTTGATGGGCACCGGCAACGGGAAAATAAACATTCTTTCATTCGGGAAAGTCACACCGAAAGCCAGAAGAATTCCATAAACGGCACCCGAAGCTCCGACCGTAGTCCAGAAATTCAAATAGCTGGACAGAGGCATCGTATATCCTCCTACAGAAACCAGTCCGTCCAATGGCAACGCTCCCAGACCGTTCATCATAAAAGAAATATACTGAACCACTTCCTGCGTCAAACCGGCTCCGACACCACAAATCAAATAAAACAACAGGAAGCGTTTCGGTCCCCACATGGTTTCCATTACACGGCCAAACATCCATACAGCCAGCATATTGAACAATATATGCTGAAAGTTACCATGCATAAACATATAGGTAACCAACTGATAGATCTGGAAATCTGAAGCCAGGAAAAAGTGAAGGCCTAAAATATCGTTCAAGTCCAAATCATAGCGCATGCCCAAAATCTGTTGCGCCAGAAAAAACAAGACATTGATTATAATCAAGTTTTTGGTTATGGGCGGCATATTCATCATATTACGTCTTCTAAAATATAAATAACGGTGCAAAAATAAAGATTTTATTCCATTCCCCTTATATGGAGATCGGCATTAAGAATTATTTTTCGTAAAAAGAAATACTTTTTCAGAAAATAATTTGATTTAAACGGCAGTTTATCTATATTTGCGACATTATTGATTCTGAAAACATTTAATTTATAAAGACATGAATAAAACAGATTTGATTAACGCCATTGCCGAAGGTGCTGGCTTAAACAAGGTTGAAGCTAAGAAAGCTTTGGACACTTGCCTGAATTCCATTTCTGAGGCATTGAAACAAGGCGATAAGGTTGCTCTTATCGGTTTCGGTACTTTCTCTATTTCAGAGCGTCCAAGCCGCACAGGTATCAACCCAAGAACCAAAGAGCAGATCACTATCGATGCCAAGAAGATCATCAAGTTCAAGGCAGGAAGCGAATTGACAGATTCAATTCAGTAATCATACAATTAGGGAATATCAGCAGAATGATATTCCCTTTTTTATTTGCGATTTACAAAAAATAAATCCAAAACCAGGAATACCACCTCAATCATTCCATAAAAAATAAACAAGGTGTTGTAGTATATCCCTTTTTCTGCGTATCTTTGCGAACAAAATTATACTTATTGAGTTTATGGAAATTGAGAAAAAAATCGTATCGGCCGTAGCAGCCGGTATCAAGCAGCTTTACGGTCAGGAAGTGCCGGAAAGCACTATACAGTTGCAAACAACCAAGAAAGAATTCGAAGGACATCTCACTCTGGTTGTTTTTCCGTTCTTGAAAGTATCTAAAAAGAAGCCGGAAGACACGGCACAGGAAATCGGAAATTATCTGAAAGAAAACATTTCCGACATTGTAGCCGATTTCAATGTCATCAAAGGTTTCCTGAACCTCACGATCTCTTCTGCCTGCTGGATTGACTTGCTCAATTCTATTCACCAGCAGGAAAAATTCGGATTTACTCCGGTTACCGAGCAGTCTCCGCTTGTTATGATCGAGTATTCTTCACCGAATACCAACAAGCCATTGCATTTGGGCCACGTACGTAACAACCTTTTAGGTTGGGCGCTGGCACAGATTATGGAGGCAAACGGCAACAAGGTGGTAAAGACCAATATCGTAAACGACCGCGGTATCCACATCTGCAAGAGCATGCTGGCATGGTTGAAATATGGCAATGGCGCTACTCCGGAGTCAACAGGCATTAAAGGTGACCACCTGATCGGCGACTACTATGTAGCCTTTGACAAGCACTACAAAGAGCAGATCAAGGAACTGATGGCACAGGGCATGAGCGAAGAAGAAGCCAAGAATGAAGCTCCGCTGATCAAGGAAGCTCGCGAAATGCTGGTAAAATGGGAGAACAACGATCCTGAAATTCGCGCCTTGTGGAAGAAAATGAACGACTGGGTTTACGCCGGATTCGATGTAACCTACAAGGCTTTGGGTGTAAGCTTCGACAAGATCTATTACGAGTCTGACACTTATCTCGAAGGAAAAGACAAGGTGATGGAAGGTCTGGAAAAGGGATTCTTCTTCAAGAAAGAGGACGGATCTGTCTGGGCTGACCTGACCAAGGAAGGACTGGACGAGAAGCTGTTGCTGCGTTCAGACGGTACTTCCGTATATATGACTCAGGACATCGGTACCGCCAAACTGCGTTTCCAGGATTATCCTATTAATAAGATGATCTACGTGGTGGGTAACGAGCAGAACTATCACTTCCAGGTTTTATCTATCCTGCTCGACAAGCTGGGCTTCGACTGGGGTAAGAGTCTGGTGCACTTCTCTTACGGAATGGTGGAATTGCCAAACGGAAAGATGAAGAGCCGCGAGGGAACCGTAGTAGACGCCGACGATCTGGTAGCTGAAATGATCGCTACCGCCAAGCGTACTTCTGAGGACAAGATCAACAAACTGACCGACATCAGCGAGGAAGAGGCCAATGAAATTGCCCGCATCGTGGGTCTGGGTGCCTTGAAATACTTCATCCTGAAGGTTGACGCCCGCAAGAACATGCTGTTCAACCCGGCAGAAAGTATCGACTTCAACGGTAACACCGGTCCGTTTATCCAGTATACCTATGCCCGTATCCGCTCTATCCTGCGCAAGGCTGCCGAGGCTGGTCTGACCATTCCGGCCGAACTGCCTCACAACACTGAGCTGAGCGAAAAGGAAATCAGCCTGGTACAGAATCTGGCCAACTTTGCCCTGATTGTAAAGCAGGCCGGCAACGATTACAACCCGGGATGCATTGCCAACTACTGTTACGAGCTGGTAAAGGAATACAACCAGTTCTATCACGACTTCAGCATCCTGCGCGAAGAGGATCAGAACAAGAAGATCTTCCGTCTGGCGCTCTCTGCCAATGTGGGCAAGATCATCAAATTGGGTATGAGCCTGCTGGGTATCGAGGTACCGGAAAGAATGTAAGATTTGTTGCATGAGCAAACAAAAATATTATGTAGTGTGGAATGGAGTCTGTCCGGGAATCTATACTTCCTGGACAGACTGCAAACTGCAGATCAACGGTTACACAGGAGCTGTCTACAAATCCTTCGATACGAAAGAAGAAGCCGAAAAGGCTTATCAGTCGCCTCCTGAACTTTATTTTCAAAAGAAAACCAGTTCTCCCCCACCTCCGAACAGTCCGGCCGTAGAGCGCAGTGACTCGATATTGATGTTACCCCCGGAGGTAACTGCCGAAGCACTGGCTGTAGACGCGGCTTGCAGCGGCAATCCCGGAAAGATGGAATACCGGGGTGTTTATCTGAGAACCGGTGAGGTTGTTTTTCATTACGGACCGGTGCATGGCACCAACAACATCGGCGAGTTTCTGGCCATAGTGCACGCTCTGGCGCTGCTCAAGCAGAAAAACAGTTCCATGCCCATCTACTCCGACAGCAAGATAGCCATGCTTTGGGTAAGCAAAAAACAATGCAAAACCAAACTGGAGCTCAATGCCAAGACAGCTCCCCTGCATGACCTGATCCAAAGAGCGGAGAACTGGCTGAAAAACAACACCTACGAAACCCGTATTCTGAAATGGAAAACAGAAATATGGGGAGAAATTCCTGCCGACTTCGGGCGTAAATAAATCCATTTTAAAAACTTTTTTATGAAAGAATTTCTTCAAGTGATGAGAAGATTCGCCTGGCCGTATAAGAAATATATGGTCTGGTCTATCTTGTTCAATCTTCTGTCCGCAGCCTTGAATGTATTTTCCTTCCTGTCACTCCTGCCCCTGCTGAATCTGCTGTTCGGTATGGACACCACACAGTATCACTTCATCAGCTGGAATGATCCGGACATGGGAATTAAGGACATAGCCATTAATAATCTGTATTATTATACCACCTTACTGATCGGCCGGTACGGAGAATCCCTGTCCTTGCTGTTCATCGGTCTGTTCTTGGCATTCGCCACTCTGCTGAAAACCACCTTTTATTTTGCCTCTTCGGCCATTATGATCCCGCTCCGCACCAATGTGGTGCGCGATATCCGCGTGCTGCTGTACAACAAGATCGTGCGCCTGCCGCTTTCCTTCATGTCCGACGAAAGAAAGGGAGACATCATAGCGCGCATGAGTGGCGACGTGTCAGAAGTGGAAAACTCCATCACCAGTTCGCTGGATATGCTGATCAAGAACCCTATTCTGATTCTTTTCTATTTCACCACGATGCTGATTACCAGCTGGGAACTTACCCTGTTTACCATTATCGTGATTCCGGGAATAGGCTGGGTGATGGGAAACATCGGCCGAAAGCTGAAGCAGCGCTCGCTCACCGCCCAGAACCTGTGGAGCGACACGATGACTCAGTTGGAGGAAACCCTGGGTGGCCTGCGTATCATCAAGGCCTTCATTGCCGAAAAGAAGATGAGCGACCGCTTTGAAAAGTGCTGCAACGAATACCGCGTGGCCTGCAACCGGGTAGCCACCCGTCAGGCATCGGCCCATCCGGTCAGCGAGTTCTTAGGTACCTGCCTCATTGTGCTGGTTTTATGGTTTGGAGGAACACTGATCTTTTCCGACCATTCCCCGATTGACGCACCTACCTTTATTTTCTATCTGGTGATTCTGTACAGCGTCATCAATCCGCTGAAGGATTTCTCAAAAGCCGGTTACAGCATCCCTAAAGGACTGGCTTCCATCGAGCGTATTGACAAGATCCTGAGCGCGGAGAACCCGATCAAGGAACCTCAGACACCGCAACCGATCAAGAATCTGGAAACAGAAATCGAGTTCCGCGACGTCACCTTCCAATACACTCCGGCCAAACAAGTGCTCAAGCACATCAATCTGACCATCAAGAAAGGACAGACCATTGCCTTGGTCGGCCAGTCAGGTTCCGGAAAATCTACTTTGGTGGACTTGCTACCCCGTTATCACGACGTTACTTCGGGAAGCATCACCATCAACGGAACAAACATCAAGGACTTCAGCATTCAAGGCCTGCGTTCTATTATAGGTAACGTAAACCAGGAGGCTATCCTGTTCAACGACACCTTCTTCAACAACATCGCCTTCGGTGTGGAAAACGCGACTATGGAACAGGTGATCGAAGCGGCAAAGATTGCCAACGCCCATGACTTTATCATGGAGAGCGAGAACGGTTATGAAACCAACATCGGCGACCGCGGATGCCGCCTCTCCGGCGGACAGCGCCAGCGTGTGAGCATAGCCAGAGCCATCCTGAAAAACCCACCGATCCTGATCTTGGACGAAGCCACCTCGGCGCTCGACACCGAATCGGAACGTCTGGTACAGGAAGCTTTAGAGCGCCTGATGAAGTCACGCACCACCATCGCCATTGCCCACCGCCTGTCTACCATCCGTCATGCCGACGAAATCTGCGTGATGCACGAAGGAGAGATTGTAGAGCGCGGTACACACGAAGAGCTTCTGGCCAAAGGAGGCTATTACAAGAAGCTCAATGACATGCAACAGTTATAATTCAAATACGAAACCTTTTAGGGCCGGGTCAAGCAATCTGATCCGGCCCTAATGTTTTTATAAAGGAAAAGAGGAGTTTTATTTCGAGAGCGGACGACGCTCAAAAAAGATCACGACAAAATAGGAAAACGGTCCCGATCATTTTCCAAAAACATCGAGACCATTGTAAAAAACAGTACCCCTGCCGCACAATTAAGATAAAAAGTACGTACCTTTGCCTGCATGAAAGTAGTTGTAGACAATAAAATCCCCTTCATCCGCGAGGCCATAGAACAGATTGCCGATGAAGTGGTCTATATAAAAGGAAATGAAATGAGCGCCTCCGACGTGGCAGACGCCGACGCTCTGATTGTGCGCACCCGCACCCGGTGCAACCGGGAACTGCTGGAGGGTAGCCAAGTGAAGTATATCGCCACAGCCACCATCGGATTCGATCATCTCGATGTGGAATATCTGAAGGAGAAAGGCATCATCTGGAAAAACTGTCCGGGATGCAACGCCAACTCCGTAGAGCAGTACGTACACTCCAGCCTGCTTCTTCTCGACCAGGCCGGAAAGATTGATCTGAATCACTGCACCATGGGCATTGTGGGAGCCGGCCATGTGGGAAAAGCCGTAGGGAGAGCGGCCGAATCGTTGGGCGTGCGTGTGCTTTACAACGACCCTCCCTTAGAAGAAAGCGGCACGGAAAGCCATTTTCATTTCTCCACTCTGAAAGAACTGCAACAGCAATGCGACATCATCTCTTTTCATACTCCGTTGGTTCTTAACGGAAAGTATCCCACCTATCATCTGGCCGACCGCTCATTCCTTTCAGGACTGAAACAAGAATGTATCCTGTTCAACACCAGCCGCGGCGAGGTGGTCGACAACGAAGCACTGCTGGATCTGCTGAAAAAGGGAGCAATACAGGATGCCGTCATCGATACCTGGGAAAACGAGCCTAACATCAACCGTGAATTGCTGCAACGCGTATTCATCGGCACCCCGCACATCGCCGGATATTCTGCCGACGGAAAAGCCAACGCAACACGCATGGCGCTCGAAGGACTTTGCCGTTTCTTCGGCCTTCCTTTCCGATATGAGATTTCCGCTCCGGAACTGCCCGAGGAACAGCGCCCCGCCCCTTACCTCACCCCGCGCGAAAGAGCGCTCTGTCTGTACAATCCTCAGAGAGACAGCCTACTGCTGAAAGAACATCCCGAGGAGTTCGAAGAATTGCGCGGTAATTATCCTTTACGGCGTGAAAAATAGTTTTTAGGACCTTATAAATGCACAAAAAACTATTAAATGTGCAGTTTAGGTGAATTTATTTACCTCATTTCTTGCATAAAACAATAAAAAATAGTTCCTTTGCAAGCGAAATATTGAGATTTTACTAACATTACTAATAATTTAAAACTAGAAATTATGTCTGAAATCGAATCAAGAGTAAAAGCTATTATCGTTGATAAGTTGGGTGTTGATGAGTCAGAAGTAGTAGCAACTGCAAGCTTCACTAACGATCTGGGTGCTGACTCTCTGGATACAGTAGAGTTGATCATGGAGTTTGAGAAAGAGTTCGGAATCAACATTCCAGACGATCAGGCTGAGAAGATCGCAACTGTAGGCGACGCTATCTCTTACATCGAGGCTAACGCTCAGTAATATTTTTTTATTCCCTACTATACATGGAATTAAAAAGAGTAGTAGTAACAGGACTTGGAGCCCTTTCACCATTGGGTAATTCTGCCGAGGAAACTTGGAAGAACATGCTGAATGGAGTAAGTGGAGCAGGTCCTATTACTCATTTTGATGCTTCTATGTTCAAGACTCAGTTTGCCTGCGAAGTGAAAGACTTCAAGGTGACTGACTTCATTGACCGCAAGGAAGCACGCAAAATGGATTTATATACCCAATACGCCATTGCCTCTGCACAGATGGCAGTAACCGATTCAGGTCTGGATCTGGAAAAGGTAAACAAGAACCGTATTGGTGTTATTTATGGTGTTGGAATCGGCGGTATCCATACTTTCGAGGAGGAAGCCGGTTACTATGCTGTTACCGGAAAGGAAGTGGGTCCTAAATACAACCCGTTCTTCATTCCGAAAATGATTGCAGATATCGCTGCCGGACACATCTCTATCCAGTATGGATTCCGTGGTCCGAACTATTGTACCACTTCTGCCTGCGCTTCATCAAGCAACGCCATTGCCGACGCGTTCAATCTGATCCGTCTGGGCAAGGCCGACATGATCCTGAGCGGTGGTGCCGAAGCAGCTATCTGGCCAGCCGGAGTCGGCGGCTTTAATGCCATGAAGGCACTTTCAACCCGTAACGATGACCCTACCCGTGCATCACGCCCGTTCAGCGCAAGCCGTGACGGATTTATCATGGGCGAAGGTGCTGCCTGCCTGATCCTGGAAGAACTGGAGCACGCCAAAGCGCGTGGCGCCAAGATCTACGCCGAGATGGTAGGTGCCGGAATGTCGGCAGATGCATATCATATAACAGCCTCTCACCCGGAAGGCTTGGGCGCTATGCTGGTAATGCAGAACGCTTTGGAAGACGCTCACATGCAGCCGGAAGACATTGACTACATCAATGTTCACGGAACTTCAACTCCAGTGGGCGACATCTCTGAGGCCAAGGCTATCAAAGCCCTGTTCAAGGAGCATGCCTATAAGCTGAACATCAGCTCAACCAAGTCAATGACGGGACACTTACTCGGTGCTGCCGGAGCTCTCGAAGCTATGGTCAGCGTCTTGTCAGTACAGAATGACATCATCCCTCCAACCATCAATCACGAAGAAGAGGATCGTGATCCGGAAATTGATTATGATCTGAACTTCACATTCAACAAAGTCCAGAAACGCACCGTGCGTGCCGCTCTGAGCAACACTTTTGGCTTTGGAGGTCATAATGCATGTGTAATCTTTAAGAAATACGCAGAATAATCGTGTTTCACATAAATTTCATAGAAAGAATGAAGCTCCCTTTTAGAAAAGAAAAGGAGCTTTATTCTTCTTTATACCAGATACTGGGATTCTATCCTAAAGATATCCGTTTCTACAAGTTGGCTCTTCTGCACAAATCCTCTTCCGTGAAGAGCGAGCAGGGAAAGTGGATTAACAACGAACGACTGGAGTTTTTGGGCGATGCCATCCTGGATGCGGTGGTAGGCGACGTGGTTTTCCGCCGGTTTGAAGGAAAAAAAGAAGGCTTCCTGACCAACGCACGCAGCAAAATTGTTCAGAGAGAAACCCTGAACAAGGTGGCCATGGAAATAGGACTCCACAAACTGATCAAATATTCCGTTCATTCCAACAATTCACACAACAGCAACATGTGTGGCAATGCTTTTGAAGCCCTCATCGGAGCCATCTATCTCGATCGGGGCTACGATTGCTGTATGCAGTTCATGCTACATCGCATTTTGGACAAATACGTGAGTGTGGATTCCATGGCTTATAAGGAAGTAAACTTCAAAAGCAAGCTGATAGAATGGACCCAGAAGAATAAAGTGGACATATCCTTCGAGTTACTGGAACAAGGCAGCGAGAACGACGGAACACCGACATTCTCTTCTCAGGTATTCCTGCAAGGCATCCAATGTGGCACCGGAAAAGGATACTCAAAAAAAGAAAGCCAGCAGCTCGCCGCAAAAGAGACCTTGGAACTGCTCAAGAAAACCGGATTCACCCATAAAATTCTGAATGCAAGAACTCCGCAATCAGTAACAGAAAAGACAGAAACCGAAAACAACGCGGAAACTCCTGCAACGCTCCCGACAACAGACTCGGTAGTGCAGGAAATCACGGAAGCTATCGAGGATATTTCCTTAACTTCTTCAGAAACAACATCTTCCACAAAAGGCAAAAACAAAAAGCCGACGAAAGAAGAAATTGTAGAAGCTGCCGAAAGAGCTGCGTTTGAAGCCTAACGGGCAAACTTCTCTATTAAAATCAATAAAAACAAGATAAAACCTAGATATTCTAAGAACTTTGCTTTATTTTTGTATAAATGTTTCATGCGATACAAAAATAAAGCAAAGATGAATAAAACAAGCATCATAAGAAATGTCTTCAAGCCGCGCGAAAAGCAATTGAATCTCCATTTCTCGGCGGCAGAAGAACTTCAGCTGAAAACACTTTTTTCTCTGGTCAAACAAGCCAGCCATACGGAATGGGGAAAGAATCACGGCTTTGACCGTATCCGCTCCTATGAGGATTTCGCAGCCTCTTCTCCCGTAAACACCTACGAAGAGCTGAAAGCGCTCATCGACCGCATGCGTCAGGGAGAAAAGGACGTATTGTGGCCGGGACAGGTAAAATGGTATGCCAAATCATCAGGAACAACCAACGATAAAAGCAAATTCATTCCGGTCAGCAAGGCAGGCTTGCACGACACTCACTATAAAGGCGGAACCGATGCGGTGGTTCTGTATCTGAAAAACAATCCCAAAAGCCGCATTTTCGATGGCAAAGCCTTGATCTTGGGCGGAAGCCATGCTCCGAACTACAACCTCCCGAACAGTCTGGTTGGCGATCTGAGCGCCATTCTGATAGAAAATATCAATCCGCTGGTCAATATGATCCGTGTGCCGAAAAAGGAAACCGCTCTGCTGAGCGACTTTGCCATCAAGCGCGACCGCATAGCCCGTGAATCCATCGGCCGGAATGTGACGAATCTGAGCGGAGTGCCGTCGTGGATGCTGAGCGTGCTGACGCGCGTGATGGAGCTCACCGGCCGGCGCCATCTGGAGGAGGTGTGGCCCAATCTGGAGGTGTTCTTCCACGGCGGAGTGGCCTTTACCCCCTATCGCGAACAATACAAGAATCTGATTACATCGCCCCGCATGCATTATATGGAGACCTATAATGCCAGCGAGGGTTTCTTCGGGCTGCAGAACGATCCCGCCGACCCCGCCATGCTGCTGATGCTGGACTACGGCGTGTTCTACGAGTTCATCCCCATGGACGAACTCGGAAAGGAGAATCCCGCCGTGGTGCCCCTGTGGGGCGTGCAGACGGGGCGCAACTATGCCCTGGTGATCTCCACCTCGAGCGGCCTGTGGCGGTACATGATCGGCGACACGGTGAAGTTCACCTCCGTCAGACCCTACAAGTTCATCATCAGCGGGCGCACGAAGAGCTTTATCAACGCCTTCGGCGAGGAGCTCATTGTGGACAACGCCGAAAAGGGACTGGCCGAGGCCTGCCGCCGGACGGGTGCCCAGATCCTGGACTACACCGCCGCGCCCATCTTCATGAACGCCCAGGGCAGATGCAGCCATCAGTGGGTGATAGAGTTTGCCCGGGAGCCGGATTCACTGGAACGGTTCGCCGACATTCTGGACCGCTCGCTGCAGGAAATCAATTCGGATTATGAGGCCAAGCGCTACAAGGACATCACGCTGCAGCGGCTGGAGATTGTCGTGGCGCGCAGGAACCTGTTCAACGACTGGCTGGCGCGGAAAGGCAAACTGGGCGGACAGCACAAGGTGCCCCGCCTGAGCAACAACCGCACCTATATCGACGAGATCCTATCCCTGAACCAATCATAAAGCTTCATTCACCGAACAAACCATAATGCAGAAGAAAACAACCAACACCCCACGCCGCGCACAACGCGTCGCCCTGTGCCTCGCAACACTCATCCCCCTGCTCTGCGCCTGCGCCAGCATGGGCAACCCGCAGGGAGGACCCTACGACGAAACGCCCCCGAAAGTGGTGCGCTGCACTCCGGACAACAAGGCTACGGGCAACAGACAGAAGCGCATCTCGCTCCTGTTCGACGAATACATCAAGCTGGAGAACGCCTCGGAGAAGGTGGTCGTGTCGCCTCCGCAAAAGGAGATGCCGGACATTCGCACCGAAGGAAAACGCATCAGCATCGAGCTGTTCGACACGCTCCGCGAGAACACTACCTATACCATCGACTTCGGCGACGCCATCGTGGACAACAACGAGGGGAACCCCATGGGGCAGTTCACCTATTCCTTCTCCACGGGGGCCGGAATTGACACCATGGAGATTTCCGGAAATGTGCTCAACGCCGAGGATCTGGAGCCGATAAAGGGCATTCTGGTGGGACTGCACCGCGAAGGGGACTCCGCGGCCTTCCGCACACGGCCCTTCCTGCGCGTGGCCCGCACCAACGGAAGCGGATTCTTCAACATCAAGGGCATAGCGCCCGGACGATATCATGTGTTCGCCCTGCAGGACGCCGACGGCGATTTCCTGTTCAACCAGAAGAGCGAGCAGATAGCCTTCGACACCACCGTCGTCGTGCCCGGCAGCATGCCGGACGTAAGGAACGACACGGTGTGGCACGACTCCACGCACATCGACTCCATACGATACGTGCCCTACACGCGCTTCCTGCCCGACGACATCGTGCTCCGGGCCTTCAAGGAGGCCGGACAGGACCTGCATCTGCTCAAGATAGAACGGCCCCTGCCCGACCGCTTCACCGTGTACTTCACGGCGCCGGCCGACAGCCTGCCCGTCATCGAGGGACTGAACTTCGATCCGGAAAAGGCTTTCGTGATCGAGCCGTCGGCCCATAACGACACCATCACGTACTGGATAAAGGACACGCTGACCGCCCGCCTGGACACACTGAAGTTTTCGATGACTTATCTGGAAACCGACTCCCTGGGACAGCTGGCCAGCCATACGGAAATGCAGGAACTGGCCTCCAAAAAGACCCGCGCACGGATAGAAAAGGAACTGAAGGAGAAGATCGAGAAGTGGGAAAAAGAGAACGAAAAGCTCCGGAAAAAGGGAATCAAGACTTCTACCGCAAGCCCGCTGGAAAAGGGCTACATGAACGCGCAGCTGTCTTCCTACGGCAATATGGCGCCCAACAGGAATGTAACCGTCACATTCCCCCAACCCATAGAGAAAGTGGACTCGGCACTGTTCTCTTTCCAGAAGAAGGTGGACACGCTCTGGGTGGACGAACCGTATCTGGTGCTCCCCGTAGAGGGGTCGGTGCGCAGCTTCCGGCTCTATGCCGAATGGCAGCCGGGACAGGACTACAAGTTTACGGCCGACACCGCCGCCTTTACCGACATCTTCGGGACAGAAAGCAACAAGGTGGAATGCAACATCAAGATCAGTCCGCTGGAAAGCTTCGGCTCCCTGTTCATCCATCTGGCCATGCCCGACACGCAGGCCGTAGTACAGCTGCTCGACGCTTCGGGAAAGGTGACCCAGTCCGTGCCGACAGTCAATAACCGGGCCGACTTTTTCTACCTGCAGCCGGCCACTTACTATGTGCGTGCCTTCATCGATGTGAACGGCAACGGCATCTGGGATACGGGCAGTTATGAGGAAGGCAGACAGCCGGAACCCATGTACTACTTCCCCAAACCCTTCCCGGTAAAGGTCAGAATGGAGATAGAGCAGGAATGGAACCCGACAAGCATACCG
The DNA here is from genome assembly GCA_905215575.1 of uncultured bacterium. Taxonomy (GTDB): domain Bacteria; phylum Bacteroidota; class Bacteroidia; order Bacteroidales; family Bacteroidaceae; genus Paraprevotella. The sequence continues at coordinate 19,746 of CAJMQV010000018.1, forward strand.
CTCACCAGACAGAAAGCGCCGGAAATCACCCAGCAAAAACCGGACCAGGAGAAGAAGATTCTCCGCAGAAACCAGAACTATAACCGATAAACTATATAGCTTATGAAAAGATCTGTTCTCTGGATCAGCCTGATGCTCCTCTGCGTCAGCTCTGTCATGGGGCAATGCCCCGTAGAGAATACAGCCTTCAAGGCTGGTGAAGTATTGACATATGATCTGTACTTCAACTGGAAGTTCGTATGGATCAAGGTAGGTAATGCCAGCATGGACATCTCCAACACGCGTTACAAAGGGAAAGACGCCTACAAATGCCATCTGATTACCCGGGGAAACAAACGGGCGGACAGGTTCTTCGTGATGCGCGACACTCTGGTCAGCATCGTGGACCACTCCATCGTGCCCTACTATTTCCGCAAAGGGGCCCTGGAAGGCAAACAGTATCGTGTGGACGAGGTATGGTATGACTACAAGGACCAGCATACCGTTATGCGCCAGCTCTACAAGAATCCGAGAGGAAAGATCAAGGTTCAGCACAAAAGAAGTCCGGAGTGCGTTTACGACATGCTCAGCATGCTGCTGAAGGCCCGCTCCTTCAACACCGAAGGCTATAAGGTGAACCAAAAGATCAAGTTCCTGATGGCCGACGGCGACGACGTGAAACAGGAAACCCTGATCTATCGCGGAAAGAAGAATTTCGAGATGGAAAACACGGGCATCACTTACCGCTGTATGGTGTTCTCTTTCGTGGAATACAAGGATAATAAGGAAAAGGAGGTCATCACCTTCTATGTAACCGACGACGAGAATCATCTGCCGGTGCGTCTGGACATGTATCTGAACTTCGGTTCGGCCAAAGCTTTCTTTACCGGATACAAGGGAGTCAAGAACCCGATGACTTCCATCATCAAGAAATAAGGAAGACCGGAAAAAGCGGTTCGTAATTTGCGCACGATAAAGCCGCTGTGATATTCTGAGGCAAGCCGGCAAGGCCGCGACGGGGTGAGAACCAACGGACCAACGCCAGGAAACGGGCATAAAGGCTTATAGGAGATGGATAGCAAGGCTTTTCTATACTGAGAAGTTTGATAAGCAAACAAATTTGTTTATGAAATTAATGGAAAGGGTTGCTACCTCTCCTTCTGTTTCGGATACGGACAGAAACAAGGGAAACATTCAATAAAAAGGATATTATGGACACAGAAAACAAGCACATCTCCATCCCTTTTCACTGGAGCGGCAGCGTACGCGCCATAACCATAGTGACTCTGATTGTTTTAATCGGAACCGGCTTTTATCTGGAAACAAAAATATGGCCGGAGGGAATGCTGTGGCTGAAATACCTGCTGATAACCGTTATCTCGGGCACGATTCTCATCGGATTGGGATATATGCCCATACGGTTGAAGGCAAGCAATGAGAAAATAACCGTAAGCAGACTGTTCGGTTCCTTGACAATCCCTGTGGACGAAATCATGGAAGCCGGAATCTTACAGAAAACGGATATCAGTGATTCGATACGTCTGTTCGGCAGCGGAGGCTTATTCGGATTTCTAGGTCTGTTCAGAAATACCCGTCTGGGCAAATATACCATGTATGCGACCGATTTGGATCATTTGCTTTTCATCCGCACCCGCAACAGGAAATATGTCTTCAGCTGTTCCCGTTCCGAAGAACTGCTTGAATATATTGATTTGCGGCTAAAGCAACATAATGGCGCAAAATAAGCCGCAATACAGGACGCGCTCCTGAAGGTTCGAAAAAACAAAGGGCATAAATTCAGAACACCATTTAAACGGGCTTCTGGATTTATGCCCTTCTTTCCATCTTGAGAAAGGCGGATCGGAAGAAAGCCACACTTTCCTAAAAATTACAGCCCGCAGAGTTTCAATAGAAAGGAACCGACGTATAAGGAGCCTCATCAGAACTCTGAACTGCATCCCCAACTGGCCACAAAACTCCCGGAGCCATCATTAAGCTCTTTATAAACAAAGTAAAGAAAGGCAAAGTGCCGCTTATAAATCCATCTTCATGAGATTCGCCTTCGGAATCACCCACAAAAATCTTACAAGGAAGCCTGTCAAAACCCGTTTTCTAAAAGAAGTTGCTTACAACCAGACTCCTTACTATTCCAAAGAACGAAAGAAAAGAATGAGTCAAAACTAAAATGACCGCTCCCAGAAGTTACCGATTGCAATTATAATACTTAAAAGAGAAAGTGTCAATTGCTAAAATGATTATTCCTCAAAGTATCTGATTGTAACTATATATAATTAAAAGGAGGGTGTGTCAAAATGTATGTTAATATGCATTTTGATGCACTTTCTTTATTTAA
>CAJMQV010000019.1 GCA_905215575.1 uncultured bacterium
CATGGACAAAGAGAGTTCGGCTTTGAGGCGGGAAAGGGGAAAATGAATTTCTTGCAGGAGCTGGAAAAATCCTTTTTCTTTTTTGACGGGGCTCTCGTCAAGTCTGGCAGAAGAAATCCGGCCTGGGGCGTTACAGCTTTCACGCTGATCGATCTGCCTGATAAGAATCATCGTGGCTTGTGGAGTGAAAAATACATCGACAAGATCAAGCGTGCCCAGGAAGAGGACATACGCTATGAGGAGATAAAGAAAGGACTGGCGGAAGCAAAGGCAGAAGCCTTGCGCAACCGTTATACCTTGAATGTCTATGAGCAAAACAATAATCTGCAAAACTTTCCGGTTAAGCTGTTATTGGCATTGTATCATTACGACCAGGCAAAAGACGATCAGCAGCTCGAGCAGGCTGCCATGCAACTGAAAGATATCTGCCATAGTCTTCCTCATTTGCAAAAGTCTTTGGAAGAGGTCTACTCAGAAACCCGGTTTATGGAGCAGCCTGAGGGGTATGTGGAAGATATGAATCATCACAATCATTTGTCTGTCAAATCTCTGAATAGCGACTGGATTTTCCTTTATGAATTGCCTATGGTAACCAAAATATTGAATTGGCTCGATGCTGATTAACTTTTTATATCATCGTGTTTTTCATGAATATTTCTAATGATGTATCTTTGTTGTGTAGCGTAGTTTAATTCAGATTATGAGAATAAGCAAGATTGATACGGATAAGAAAAGATATCTGGAACTTCTGTTGTTGGCTGATGAACAAGAGTCTATGATAGACCGATATTTGGAAAGAGGGGATTTGTTCGTGATGTATCATTCAGAAAATGAACCGGTCTGTTCTGCGGTTATTACGGAAGAGGGAGATGGAGTCTGCGAATTGAAAAGTTTGGCGGTTGCTCCACAATATCAAAGGAAGGGGTACGGTAGCGAGATGGTCCATTTTCTGTGTACTCATTATGCGCATCGTTTCCAGTTTATCATTGTGGGTACCGGTGAGAGTCAAATGACTGTTTCCTTTTATAAGTCTTGTGGTTTTCATTATTCACATTTGGTTCCCGATTTTTTCACGCTTCATTATGATCATCCCATCATCGAAGATGGAAAGCGCCTAAAGGATATGCTTTATTTCAAGAAACCTTTGGTATGCCCGAATGTGGTACACAGAGATAAGAGAACATATATTCTTATTTCATCATTGACCGAAGTATGGGAAAGGTCTGTGAGAGCAAGCCATGACTTTCTTGCGGAAGAGGATATTCAGAGGTTGATTCCGGCAGTACGTGAGGCTTTGGAAATGATCGCTAATCTTGTAGTATTATATCACGGTGATGATCCTGTCGGATTTATTGGTATGGAAGACCGTAAGGTGGAAATGTTGTTTCTTGCCCCCGAATATTGGGGATATGGTTTTGGAACGCTTCTTATAAATATGGCAATCAAGGATTATGAATGCGTGTTTGTGGATGTAAATGAGCAGAATCCTAAAGCCAGAAGTTTTTATACGCACATGGGATTCCGGGAATACGAAAGAACAGAAACTGACGATCAAGGAAATCCTTTTCCGATAATCAGGATGAGGCTTGCGGATATGTAGGCCGAAATGTTTACAATGCTCTGAAGTATCGAGAATGGAAAAAGCGGATAATGGTGGGCTTTGAAGGTAAGTTCGCAAAGAACAGCGAAAAGAGATAAACCAGTACTGGCCATAAGCAGAAAAGGGGAGCGCCCGTTCGTTGGGCACTCCCCTTTCCATTTTTGGATATAAGAATGTTTTGGCCTATTTCGTTTTTCCTATTTTTTCCCTGGATTCTTATTGAAATGATAAACGAGATGCGCCATGAAATAATGCGGAAGCGAACGATACCATGTTTCGATGCGTCCCTGGGCATTTACCTGATATTGTGTAGACGAGAGTTGATGCAGAACATCAAATGCTTCTATGCGGGCTATCAGCTTCCCTTTCAGGAAAGGCTGGGAGATGGAAGCATTCAGCACAAAGTCATTCGAATTCAGTTCCGCACTGCCATAGCCACGGCGGGAATACATGTTTCCGTCGGCAGAAATTGTTGTTTTCAGTTTCGGAATCGTGTAACGGGCAGACAACCCATACTTGAAGTCCGTGACATTCAGGGTCTCGAAATCGCGCATCTTGCCCTCGCTGTGCCGCCATGTTATGTCGCCTGTGGCACGGATGTTAAACGCGCCCTTGTCATATTGCACATATACACCTTCATTCAAAGTCAGAGTGTTGACCGCATTCACATGACTTTCGGTCTCGCCGGCGAGCAGGGTGTGATCAAGACTGTGGAAGAATGAGCCGTTAGAGCTACTCTCCATGCTCCAATGTCTGTCTTTATCAAGAGTATGAAAGACTTTTGCCATTGCCGAGGCCCGATAAGAGCCTTTTATATTCTCCGGCCGATACGTATAAACACCCGAGGTAGGATTGAAACTTACGGACTGGGAGATACTGTTCAGATCATAGGAGAATTGGGCGTACGTAAAGAGTGAGTATCCGGAAGTACTTCTGTCTTGGTGTCCTAATTCAAAATAAGTCATGGAGTTATAGGACTTCAAGTCCGGATTTCCGAGACGGACCACAAGAGGGGTGGCATCATCCCGAAAACCAACCTGGTTCAGCAGCGGTGAGTTGTATTCTCTGTAGCCAAAAACCAAGTGCACAGGACGATTCACGTGCTTCTTTACATAGAAATGCATTTTCATGGATCCGTCCAGGAGCATGGAATTACGTGTTGCCACAGTATCAAGCACTCCACGCTGATAGCACAACCGCTCATGTTCGGACGACAATTTCAGGTCAAACTCCAGAAGTTCACGTGGCCAATCAGAATCTTTACTGTAAACAATTTGCTTACGGTCAAAATGAAGCGTAACGTCTCCTTTGAAATTTTGCAATTCGCTGTCGTAAGAGTTCGAACGGTCGGTTATGGCTTGAAGCATGTCCAGCTGGGATGGAAGCAGGAGTGTGTCCGGATGATACAACCAGTCTTTCGTTTTGTTCCGGCTGTATGATGGATTTACTGTTATATTCATGTAATATCTGTTCCTCTTCAAACCATAGAAAATGGGAGTATGCACAGCCAAATTGCGGTTCGAGTAATCATTGCTGTTGTACGACTTGCTATTGGAAGGCTTGACCAAATCGTTTATATGGAAACGTTGGGCCTGTTGGTTCTCATCAGACGCATGGTCTAACTCCGTTATGAATACGAAATATTGATTCCATTTCCCGAGATTCTTCAAATAGGGTTGTGTGCGTGCGTAGAAATGAGTCTTCCATGATTTGCCGTCATTGAAGCCGGCATTACGTTGACGTACGATGAGTGTGTCGGCATATTGCTCAGACTGCATGGAAGAGTTACCGTTGTATGATCTGTGATTTATTGCCAGATCTGTGGTGAGCATGAAGCGTTCGGGCTTGGCGTATGTGAATTTATTGCCTAAACTCAACCGATTCTCCTTGTTCAACGAATTCTGGCGGGTTGTCTGCAATGGATTGTCTGGAAGGAACAACTCGTTGCGTTGAGCCATTTCCACCTCGTTATGGCTGGACGTGAAATCCACGTTCAGGTTTTCCTTTACATTCTTGTCGGTTGACTGATAATCTATTTCGCCCTTAACGCTATGGGTTGTCAATAAGGAGTTCGGCATGGATTGGGGAGTCCACTGATCCGAGCTGCCTATATGGCGGCTCTCATTCACGTTGTTTGAGTTGGCCGACAGGGTGTAACGGGTATTTTTAGTAAAACTGAGCAGGAACGCACGTCCCAACCAGCGTTTTTCCGTACCTCCGGCAGCCTCTACATTGGCTATATATCCTCTTTGGTACTCAGGCTTCAGATTCACGTCCATAACGAACTTTTTCTTTTCAATCTGCTCATTAAAGACGCGGTTTAAGTCTGTGTCCTGCTCATATACCTTTATGTTCTTTACCGTATAGTAAGGCAAATTTTCCAGCAGAACCTTTGAGTTGCCGCGCATGAACGAGCGTGAACCGAGTTGCAGTTCGTCTATCTTGCGGCCGTTTACGAAGATTTCGCCGTTGTTGTTCATCGTCACACCCGGCATCTGGCGTATGAGGTCATCCAGCATCGAACCGTCGGGCAGCTTGAATGCTGTGGCATCATAGACGATGGTATCGCCTTTATAGTACATCTTCACTTTGGTTGCTGTCACTGTTAGTCCATCCAAACTCATTTGCTTGATCTTGCGCAATTCGAGCGGATCGTCAAGCTTTATGGCACTTTTGTCGTTTTCGTAAATAGACAATAACTGGTATGCGTCTTCATAGCCGGCAAGCCTGGCCCGAAGCAGGTATTTGCAGGTCTTGCGCTCCGGTCGGAATACAAACTCTGCTGCCTGAAGAGTCCCGTCACCTCTGTGGATTTTTGAGATGGGAATAGAGTCTATAACCACAGTGCTGTCTGCGGCAAGAAGTACCGACACCTTGGCTTCCGGCAACGGGTATTTCAGGAAGGCATCTTGTACACACCCTAAAATGAAACTTTGTGAAAACGCATTCAAGGCGAAAACAAGTGTCAAAAGTGATGTGATGATTCTTTTAAGTTTTCTCATGGCGCTTGATAAAATAAAAGGATTTTATATAATATTTATTACTGCTGTCGAAGGCAATTTTATAAAATTATTTTATAAGTTATTGGTTTTTATATTATATTTTATATGCTTATATTCTAAAAATAAAACATTGGTTGTTTTTATTAACTTGATTATTAGAGCTTATGATAAATGAACACCGTATCCATAAATGAATATTATGCCTATTTGTGAATATAAAATTGAATATAATTTATTCTTTATATAAAAGCAATAGCCGGAATCCAACCATTAACAAGGTTGAATTCCGGCTGTATTTTATAGATTCAAATGATGATGCCCTATATTAGCGAGTAGCTCTCAAAGGTAACCGGTGAGGTTCCTAAGTCATAATAGTCTACTTTTTGGGCAGCTATGCTGAAGTACGCGATTGTGCGATAAGTGTCGTGAAAACGGTGCAACACGGGGTTGTTGCGATAGATTTCCTGTGCTACGTCGTCTGCTACTTGAAGGCTGGCTTCACCTGCCACACGAACGGAAATATTTCCGTCTATTGCCAGGAACTCCACATGTCTGTTCTTTTGTAGTTGGCTGTAGATCTCCTTATTGGGGTTGGTCGCGAAATAGAACACCGTGCCTTCCTGTTTCATAATCTGAAAAACACGGATTTTCGGACAATCATTTTCCACTGTGGCCAAGGCCACATTTATATGTTCTTTTAAGAATGCCAGTGCTTTTTCCATATGTATAATAATGTATAAGATGCCAGTGGTTTTAAGCGGTTTCTGTTGAGGCTGAGGGTTTCATGCAGCGTTTGATCTTGTAGCCCAGCGCGGCCAGCAGCAGCGTCATCAGCGGGCTCAGATAGTTGAAGAAACAGAAGGGGAAATAAACGAAGGTAGACACGCCTAATACCATAGACTGCGTCATACCGCACGTACTCCACGGAATCAGAGCCGAGGTCACGGTCACGGAGTCTTCTATGGTACGACTCAGCAGACGGCTTTCATAGCCCCGCTGTTTATAAATGTCGCGGAACATGTTTCCTGTCAGGATGATGCCCAGATACTGGTCGGCACAGACCACCGTAGAGAAAAGACCCACTCCGGCTGTTGAGGCCACGAGGGAGAAGGTTTTCTGGGTGAAGGACACAAAGATGTTCATGATGCTGCGCAGCATGCCGGAGGCTTTCATCGAAGCTCCGAAGGTCATGGCACAGAGAATCAGCCAGATGGTGCCCATCATGCCCGACATGCCTCGTGTGGCCACCAGGCTGTTCAGTTCCGGCACTCCGGTGTCCAGACTGGTACTTCCGTAGAGCAGAATCATCACGCCCCGGAAACGGTTCATCAGCGATCCGGCATCACCTCCGGCAATCTCGTCCACCAGATTGATTTGTACGAAAATGGCTGTGATACAGGCCATCAGTGTGGCCAGAAAAAGAATGATGATGGCCGGCAGGCGACGGATAATCATCAGCAGGGTTACCACCGGAACCAGCAACAGCCACGGTGTGATGCGGAACACCTGGCTCAGTCCCTTAGAGAAATCTCCGATCTGATTGGTCAGTTCGCCGCCGTGGTTCAGTCCCATAAAGACAAAGATGATGATGGTCAGGATGAAGGCGGGCACCGTGGTGTAGAGCATGTATCGGATGTGTTCAAAGAGGGGAGTATTGGTCGTTGAGGCTGCCAGAACGGTGGTATCGCTCAAGGGCGACATCTTGTCGCCGAAATAAGCTCCCGAGATGATGGCGCCGGCAATCCAGCCTTCGTGAAAGCCTTGGGCCTTGGGAAAGCGTTGAAGCCTGCCGCACGTATCTGTGAAAGCCTTGGGCCTTGCCGATACCTAATAGGGCGATTCCGATAGTGGCTACGGTGGTCCACGAGCTGCCGGTCATGACCGATACGATGGCGCAGATCACGCAAGTGGACACCAGGAACCATTGCGGACTGATGATCTGCATGCCGTAGTAGATCATGGTGGGCACCACTCCGCTGATCATCCAGGAGCCGGCCACGGCACCGATGAGCAGAAGGATCAGAATGGCTTGTCCCAAATCACCGATGTGCCGGTTTATCTCATATTCAAAATCGCTCCATTTCATGGTTTTGAACAGCAGGCCGAGGGTGATGCATGAGGCTGAGGCTACCAGAAGAGCTATCTGGCTGGCTCCGGACAGAGAGTCGCTGCCAAATGCCAGTACGACGCTGACCAGCATCACCATTAAAATGACTAAGGGAATAACAGAAAGCCACAAGGGCGGATTTTTCTTGATTTCTTGCATGTTGTCTGTTGTTGTTTATGATGGATAATAATGATAATTTATGTTTGTGCTTGCGTTGTGAAGCGATAGGGCGGACGCTTTTAAAAAAAGGTCTTGATGATTTTGTAAAAACATCAAGGCCGTTTTCTGAAATGATCGGGATCGTTTGAAACATGGTCCCGAAGTCCGTTTTTTATGTACTGTAAAGTATTATTTGTCTTTGGGAGAATGGGGATAGGAAAACAGCTTCTGGCAATTTTCACACCGATAAGTGCCCTTCGGCAGTTCACGCAGCAGCTGGTACTTTAGCTGCTGTATTCCGACCTGTATCTTTTTCAAAAAACGGTTGTGTGCCGTTGAGGAAATGTGTACCTGGTCCGAACCGCAGTGCGGACAGATGATTTTCCGGGCAAATTCTTCCGGAAATAGTTCGCCCAGCAGATGCAAGGCCTGCTCAACATCTTTTTGATGAACCTGTAATTCGATGTATCCTATGTTATAGGCACGAAACTCGTTTTTTATAAATGAGTCAACGCCGGAATTCTGGAGCTGGTTGTGCGCCAAGTATATTTTTCCCAGATCCTGACTTTGAAATACCGTGACCATATTATACTCTTCCTGTTTCATCTTTGGATTCTGTTTTTTCGCAAATATAATGGATTTATCGGAATATTTGCAAGCGTGTTTCGTCGTTTCGGTTTCTTCTTCATCAGAAAAGTCTATAATCGCTGCATAAATATGCATAATATGCATTTGTTGTATACTTGTTATAATATTGATATTTAGTGTATTATTGATTTTGACGAAAAATATTTGAAAGAAATAATGCATAAAAATACCGTGTTTCGGAATAAATATGTAATTTTGTTGCAGAAAAAGAAATGGTTTTTAAGATGAAGAATAAAAACAGTCGTTTGGAAGTAATCAAAATGATCCTTTCCAGTCAGGAAATCTCCAGTCAGGAGGCTCTTCTGATTGAGTTGGACAAAGCCGGCTTTAAGCTGACGCAGGCCACACTGTCGCGCGACTTGAAACAGCTCAAGGTGGTGAAGGCCACTACGGCATCCGGTGACTATGCGTATATGCTTCCGGGAAACCAGACTTACCGGCGGGTGTCTGATTCGCATCTGACCATGACTGAAAGCAACCGGGCCGGACTGTTGTCTGTGAAATTTTCAGGAAATATTCTGGTGATGCACACCTTGCCCGGACATGCCAGTCACATAGCTTATGATATAGATAACGCCAAAATAGATGAATTTATAGGAACAATAGCAGGCGACGACACCATATTTCTGGTTATGGCAGAAAATGTGGAGCGCAAGGCGGCTCTGAAACGCCTGGCCGAGGTTGTTCCAAATATTAAGTAAAGAAATGGAAAAGGACGAATACAATGATGGTATTAGAGTAGTGGTTGCGGATGCAAGCCACGAAAAGTATGTAGACACAATTTTGACAACGATCACCGACGCTGCCAAGAAGAGAGGCTCGGGTATCGCTTCGCGTACTCACGAATATCTGGCTACCAAGATGAAGGAGCGTAAGGCTGTTATCGCACTGGCCGGAGAGGGAGAAAACGAGGAGTTTGCCGGTTTCTGTTACATCGAAAGCTGGGGTAACAAGCAGTATGTAGCCAATTCCGGACTGATTGTTGTCGAGAAGTTCCGTCGCCACCATCTGGCTACGAGAATCAAGCGTACAGCCTTTACCTTGTCACGTCTGCGTTGGCCTCACGCCAAACTGTTCGGACTGACCAGCCAGCGTGCGGTGATGAAAATCAATACCGAACTGGGATATGTGCCGGTAACCTTTGCCGAGCTGACCGATGACGACGCTTACTGGAAGGGATGCGGTACTCCGGAAGAACCTTGCTGCGTGAACTGCGATATTTTGGCCCGTACCGGACGTAAATATTGTGTATGCACGGCCATGTTGTATGATCCGGCTGATCATCCTAACGAGGTGTTGCCGGTAGAACTGCCTGAAGATGTGGTCAAGATGGCACGTGAGGCAGCTGAGCACGACATGAGATAAAAACGATTAACAAACAAGAACAAAAAAACAAACTAAGAATATGGCAAAGAAAGTAGTAGTCGCATTTAGCGGTGGTCTGGATACTTCATACACCGTGATGTATCTGGCTAAGGAGAAGGGTTATGAAGTATATGCAGCCTGCGCCAATACCGGAGGATTCAGCGCCGAGCAGCTCAAGGCAAATGAAGAGAACGCTTATAAGCTGGGTGCCAAGGGATATGTTACACTCGATGTAACCAAGGAATATTATGAGAAGAGCTTGCGCTATATGATTTACGGAAATGTGTTGCGCAACAACTGTTATCCTATTTCCGTTTCTTCGGAGCGTATCTTCCAGGCTATTGCCATCGCACGTTATGCCAAGGAAATCGGTGCCGAGGCCATTGCGCACGGTTCAACCGGTGCGGGTAACGACCAGATCCGTTTTGACATGACTTTCATGGTGATGGCTCCGGACATGGAAATCATCACTCTCACCCGCGACAACAACCTGAGCCGTCAGGAAGAGGTGGATTATCTGAACAGTCATGGCTACTTTGCTGACTTTACCAAACTGAAATATTCTTATAACGTAGGTATCTGGGGTACTTCTATCTGTGGCGGCGAGCTGCTCGACAGCAATCAGGGACTTCCGGAAAGCGCTTTCCTGAAGCATCCAACCAAGGAAGGAACCGAACTGCTGAAGATCGGATTCAAGAAGGGTGAGATCTGCAGCGTAAACGGTGTGGAATATGACGACAAGGTGAAAGCCATCCAGAAGATCGAGGAGATCGGTGCGGCTTATGCCATCGGCCGTGACTGCCACGTAGGTGATACGATTATCGGTATCAAGGGACGTGTAGGCTTCGAGGCTGCCGCTCCAATGCTGATCATCGGCGCACACCGCTTCCTGGAGAAATACACGCTGAGCAAATGGCAGCAGTATTGGAAAGAGCAGGTGGCCAACTGGTATGGCATGTTCCTGCACGAGAGTCAGTATCTGGAGCCGGTGATGCCGGATATCGAGGCCATGCTGACCAGCTCACAGCGTAACGTAAACGGTGTGGTTACTCTGGAACTGCGTCCTTACGGATTCAGCACTGTGGGTGTAGACTCTGCCGACGATCTGGTGAAGAACAAGTTCGGAGAGTATGGCGAGACTCAGAAGGGATGGACTGCCGATGATGCCAAGGGCTTCATCAAGGTGACTTCTACTCCGCTGCGTCTGTACTACGCAAACCACAAGGACGAGGAACGTATTAAATAAAAACAAATCAGGTTTATGGAACAGGAAAAACGGAAGATGGAACGGCCCCGCAAAGAACGTATGCTGTCGGGCGTGTGTGCCGCAATAGCCAATTACTTCGGCTGGGATCCCACGCTGGTGCGTATCGTGTATGCTTTGCTCACGGTGTTTACAGCTTTTTCGGGAATTATCATTTATTTTATCCTGCTTCTGATTATTCCTGAGGAACCGAACAGATTTTTTGGAAGATGATAAAAGTAGGAATTATCGGAGGCGCCGGCTATACGGCCGGCGAACTCTGCCGCATATTATTGAACCATCCGCAGGCGGAGATCGCGTTTATCAACAGCTCGAGTAACGCCGGAAACAAGATTACGGATGTGCATGAGGGACTTTATGGCGAAACGGATCTGGTGTTTACCGACCAGTTGCCGCTCGATGAGGTGGATGTGATTTTCTTCTGCTTCGGTCACGGCAAGAGCGAAGAGTTCCTGAAGGAACACGCCATCCCGGCTCACGTGAAAATCATTGACTTGGCTCAGGACTTCCGTCTGGCTGCTCCGGGCAATGACTATGTTTACGGTCTGCCGGAACTGAACAAGGAGGCGATACAGAGCGCGCAGCATGTGGCCAATCCGGGCTGCTTTGCCACTTGCATCCAGTTGGGACTGCTGCCGTTGGCGGCTAACGGCTGGCTCAAGGGCGACATCGCCGTGAATGCCATCACCGGAAGTACCGGTGCCGGTGTGAAACCGGGCGCTACCACACACTTCAGCTGGCGTAACAACAACATGAGCATCTACAAGGCTTTCAACCATCAGCATGTACCTGAAATCCGTCAGTCGCTCAAACAGTTGCAGCCGGATTTCGACGGAGCGGTGGACTTTATCCCTTATCGCGGTGATTTTGCGCGCGGCATCTTTGCCACTCTGGTGGTACGTATGCAGGAGGGCATGACGGCTGAGGCGGTTGTTGAGGCTTATCGCAACTACTACAAGGATGCGGCCTTTACCCATTATGTAGAGAAGGGCATCGACATGAAGCAGGTGGTTAATACCAACAAGGCGTTGGTACACGTAGATTGTTTCGGCGACAAACTGTTGATTACTTCTACCATCGACAATCTGCTCAAGGGAGCCAGCGGACAGGCTGTGCAGAATATGAATCTGATGTTTGGACTGGAAGAAACTGCCGGACTGAAGCTCAAGCCTTCAGCTTTCTAAGACCCTCTCCCTTCATCATCGGAGATTTATCCCGACATCATTGGGGAATTTTCTCTTCATCGTCGGGGATAGTCTTCCCTTTTTAAAAAAGAAAGAATCATGAAATTATTTGATGTATATCCTTTATTTGATGTCAATATCGTAAAGGGATCAGGCTGTCATGTGTGGGACGATAAAGGCCAGGAATATCTGGACCTGTATGGCGGTCACGCCGTGATCAGCATCGGCCATGCGCATCCTCACTATGTGGAGGCTGTAAGCAAGCAGGTGGCCACATTGGGATTTTACAGCAATTCAGTAATTAACAAGTTGCAGGTGGAGTTGGCCGAGCGCTTGGGTAAAGCCAGCGGTTATGAGGATTATCAGCTGTTCCTGATCAATTCGGGAGCCGAGGCCAACGAAAACGCACTGAAGCTGGCCAGTTTCTACAACGGACGTACCCGTGTGCTTTCTTTCGAGAAAGCGTTCCACGGACGTACTTCACTGGCTGTAGAGGTAACCAATAATCCGAAAATCATTGCTCCGATCAACGATAACGGTCATGTCACTTACCTGCCGTTGAACGACTTGGAGGCCTTCCGTCGTGAGTTGGCTAAGGGTGATGTCTGCGCCGTGATTATCGAGTGTATTCAGGGAGTTGGCGGTATCCGTATGGTGACTCCGGAATTCATGCAGGGACTGCGTGCCGCCTGTGATGAATACGACACTGTGCTCATCTGTGATGAAATCCAGTGCGGTTATGGTCGTAGCGGTAAGTTCTTCGCACATCAGCATCTGGGCGTGCGTCCGGACATGATTACTGTGGCAAAAGGTATTGCCAACGGTCTGCCGATGGGTGGCGTGCTGATTTCTCCGAAGTTCAAACCGGTTTACGGTCAGTTGGGTACCACTTTCGGTGGAAATCATCTGGCTTGTGCTGCCGCTTTGGCGGTACTCGATGTCATCGAGCAGGAAAATCTGGTGGAGAACGCTGCCCGTGTGGGTGAGTTCCTGATTCAGGGAATCAAGGCGCTCAACTTGCCTCATGTGGTAGATGTTCGTGGCGAAGGTCTGATGATCGGAATCGAGCTGGATGTTCCTTATAAAGAACTGAGAAATCATTTGTTGTTTGAGGAGCACTGCTTCACCGGTTGCAGCGGTACGAATGTGCTTCGTCTGCTTCCTCCTTTGTCACTCACTCAGGAGCAGGCAGCAGACTTCCTGCAGCGCTTGCAGCGTGCGGCTCAGGCTACAAACTAAACGGATTTGCAAGATATGAGAATAGAGCCAGAAAACGATTATGGATGCGTTTCTGGCTCTATTTGTCTTTTAAATAAAGAGTTGTGATATGAAAATAGCAATTATCGGGGCCGGAAATATGGGCGGTGCCATTGCTCGCGGATTGGCGCAGAGCAGTTTGTCTTCTGTGGCTGCACCTGTTTCATCACCTGTGCCTGCATCTTCGTCCGCTTCATCAACTGTTGCGTCGTCTGCATCCGCAGCATCGTTTGCATCTTCAGCTGCTGACAGTTATTGCCCTGCGGATGGTCCGGTCGCTTTTTATGAGATTGTGGTGGCCAATCCTTCACAGCAAAAGTTGGAGGCCTTGCAGACGGAGTATCCTTCGGTGCAGATCACGCAAAGTAATGTAGAGGCGGTGCGTGGCGCAGATTTGGTGCTGCTTGCTGTAAAACCCTGGAAGATGGAAGAAGTTGCCTGCGAGCTGAAGCCGATTCTGGACTATCGCACCCAAATGGTGGCTTCTGTGGCCGGTGGAGTAGGACTGGCCGATTTGTCGGCTCTGTTTCGCCACAACGATATGTTGCCGCCTCTGTTTTATGTGATGCCAAATACGGCTGTTGCCGTGCGCCAGAGTATGACTTTTGTCGCGGCGCAGGGAGCTTCCGAAGAGCAAACGGCTGCCGTGGTGGATTTGTTCCGTCTTTTGGGGGAGGCCATGTTGGTGGAAGAGCGTCTGATGGACGGCGGAATGGCTTTGGCTTCCTGTGGCATTGCCTTTGCCATGCGCTATATCCGTGCGGCTATGGAAGGCGGAGTGGAGCTGGGCTTCTATCCCAATGAGGCAAAGCAGATTGTGATGCAGACCCTCAGTGGTGCTGTGGAACTCTTGCGAAGCACCGGAAACCATCCGGAAGCAGAGATCGATCGGGTGACCACTCCGGGAGGAATTACTATCCGCGGGCTGAACGAAATGGAGCATGCCGGCTTTACCGACAGCGTAATCCGGGGATTGCGTGCCGCACGTCCTGCGAAGAAATAAGATTAAAGAACTAAAAAAACAAACATAATGAGAGTATTTCAGAATGTATCAGATCTGGGAGATCTGAAGTTGGCCTTGAAGGAGGCTTTTGAGATTAAGAAAGACCGTTTCCAGTTTCAGCATCTGGGAAAGAACAAGACTGCGTTGCTGATTTTCTTCAATAACAGTCTGCGTACCCGTTTGAGCACGCAGAAGGCTGCCATGAATCTGGGAATGAATGTGATTGTACTGGATGTGAATCAGGGAGCGTGGAAGTTGGAAACTGAGCGTGGCGTGATTATGGATAGTGATAAGAGCGAACACCTGTTGGAAGCTATTCCGGTAATGGGTTCTTATTGTGACATTATCGGAGTGCGTTCGTTTGCTACTTTTGAGAGCCGCAAGGACGATTACGAAGAGAAGATTCTGAATCAGTTCATCAAATATTCCGGTAAGCCGGTATTTTTTATGGAGAGTGCTACAGTGCATCCTTTGCAGAGTTTTGCCGACTTGATTACCATCGAAGAGTATAAGAAAACCGCTCGTCCAAAGGTGGTATTGTCTTGGGCACCGCATCCAAAGGCATTGCCGCAGGCTGTTCCAAATAGTTTTGCGCAGTGGATGAACGCTGCTGATGTGGATTTTGTCATTACACATCCAGAAGGATATGAGTTGGATCCGATGTTCGTAGGCGATGCAAAGGTGGAATACGACCAGATGAAGGCTTTTGAGGGAGCAGACTTTATCTATGCCAAGAACTGGAGTTGTCCGGGAGTGACCCGTCCGGAAGATTATGGCAAGGTGTTGTCAAAAGATATGAGCTGGACTGTAGATGAGGCTCACATGGCAGTAACCAATAATGCCTACTTCATGCACTGTCTGCCGGTTCGTCGTAATATGATTGTTACTGACGATGTGATTGAGAGCCCGCAATCATTGGTTATTCCGGAAGCCGCTAACCGTGAGATCTCCGCAACAGTAGTTCTGAAGCGTATGCTCGAATCTCTGTAATAGATCAGTAGACGGAACAAAATGCTTCGGACTGGGTCTGAATATGACAAGGCTCAGAGTTTAAAAGATTTCTCCGAAGTATTCGTATGTTGACGATAAAAAAGGAATAGTCGTATCAAGCTTTGTTCAGAGCTGTGATACGATTATTCCTTTTGCTTTTAAAAGTATGCAGTTTGTTGCTTAAAGGCTCATATTATTGAATTGAATCTTGAACACTCATTTATCTGTTTTAGAGGATTATGGACTTTAAATCCCGATATAATCTTCTCTAAAACCGAGTTTTTAGATGTGTGTTTGTTCTTTCCTTTTTAGTAGTCCTTGGCTGGCTATTTTTTTAATGCGCCTTTTATTTTTATATTCTTTTTCCCTTTGGGTGTTCTTTTACTCTGTGGCAAAATGATTGTCCTGCCATTCTATAAAACCGCCTTTCAGGTTATATATCGGTTTAAAGCCCTTTTCTTTTAATTGGTTGGCGGCTTTAAGGCTGCGCATACCGCTACGGCAATAAACGGCTACCGGCAGTTCTTTATTCAGCTTCTCTTCTGCCAGGCGATTGAAATCCGCGCTTTTGACATCGATCAGAATCGCGCCGGGAATATGTCCGCTCTGAAATTCTTCCGGAGTGCGCACATCAACTAATTGAATAGGTTTAGTGCTTTCTATTAACTGACGGAATTCCGGGGCATTTATAGTATTGATGGCTGTATCTCCGCTATGGCATCCGGTACATCCTAAGATGCTGCCAAAAAGAATGCCCAATAAACTCTTATGTTTCATTGTGTCGCTTTTATATTAATAGATGAATTTCCAGTGCTGTTTGCCTTCGAAGGTTGGAATACATAAATCTATGCTGTCCCCAGCTTCTATCACAGCGTTTAAATAGCTTTTGGACAAACTGGCGTAAAGCTTCTGGCTATAATAAAGAGGATTATTGTTCTGGTTGTGATAAAGAGATAGATATGCGGTTCTTTTCTGCTGACTGTCAATACGGACAGAATCTAACCGATATCCTAAATAATGTGTCTTGTTTTGGGTCTTTACAACTAGATGAAGATTGATAAATTCGCCTCCGTCCCAAAGACTGACCACTTGAAGCGGATCTTCGCCCGCATAGGTCTGTTGGGTTGAATCCTGTAAGACGACAACCCGTTCCAGTCCATAAAGTTTTACTGTGTAGGAATCGTTTTCAGAGTAAGAGTAGGTGCATGCCGCACGATACTCTGTGTGTGGATGATACCCGGGAAGAGGAGTGCTCAGATAGTAGGACGGTTTCCGGTCAGGTCGAATGCGGTAAAGATTGCCGTCAGCATCTGCATATAGTTCTGAGAACTCCGTGATGAGCGAAGGATGTAATGATGATTCGTCTGTCTGAGTACAGGAATGACCCAGACAGACGAATAAAAGGGATAATATCCATGTAGGAATTTTACGCATTACGTGTTTCTTGTAAAGCTTGTTCTTGATTGAATACCGGATTTGCATACATGGTCAGGATGCGTTCTCTCAAGAATTCCGGATCCGGACGCTTCAAGGTTACCTTGCTCAGCTGAGTGCCGATATAATTCTCAAAGGCTGTAACTTCCTCATCGGTATAGTAATCCCGGTGCTCCTGGTTTCCTCTTAGAAGATCGGCTGCGATGTAATTGTTCGGATACAGGCGGTAGGCCAGGAATATTTCCTGATCGATCTTTTGGGCAACAGCCTTGAACAGTTCGCCTTTTGGCATATTCGGATCGAGTGTGTCCAGCCAGTCATTCAGGCAGTTTCCTGTCTTGAAGAAAATGTGTCCCTTGTATCCGAAGATACCGGTCTGCATATTCAGCAGGTCATCCTGCGGAGATTTCTGGAATCCGGCAAAGTCACGTTTCTGTTGGAACTCCTGTGCCTTGAGATAATCACAGGGGTCATACTCATACGACAAGGCGGTCGGAGTAAGATGCATTTCCTTTAACCGCTCAATCAAGCTGCCTTCGCCTCCCATGGCAATCATCTTCAGAACAGATTCCTGAGTACGGTCATTGGAGTCTTTGGCTCTTCCTTCGCGCTGCGCAATCCAGATATTCTCCTTCTTCTGTGTGATGGCATAGTGCATATATCGGCTCAGTCGTTTGCTGGATTCCAGCATCTGTTTGATATTGACACTGCGCTGCACAATAAATGATTTGTTGGCTCGAACCAATTTGCGGATCCAAGGCTTGATGAGCAAGTTGTCGCCGATGGCAATTTCTACTGTGTTCGGAAAACCGTTATCCAGGAGAGAAATAGACAGAAAGGCCGAGTCGAGCACGATATCCCGGTGATTGGTGATAAACGTGTGCGGAACAGCCTTGTCCGGGATGCTTGTACTATCCAGGGTCAGTCCTTTGCCTTTTGTTTCGGCCAGCTGTTTCAGAAGCGGATAGAAGAACGTCTTCTGCAGTTCCAGGCTGGTGTGACACTGGGACAGCATCTGGCAAATCAGCTCTAAAGGCCGGTCTGGCAGGACCTGTTGTATGATCTTCTGGAACTCCGGATCGTCAACCAGTTCGGAGAACACCTGAGGCAACTCTTCTGCGTCGTAGGGTCTGATTTCGTCAAATTCTTCTGGTGTACGCATAATTCTTAGTCTTTTGTGAGTGATTCAATGGTTATAGATTTTCGGGTCAGCATTTGAGCTGATCTTCTATGATGTCTGTCAGTACATCCTTTATATCCAGACCGGCAGCACGTACCTGCTGCGGAATGAAGCTGGTGGCAGTCATTCCCGGAGTGGTATTGATCTCAAGCATATTGATCTGCTCGTGCATGTTTCCGTCCTGATCTGCTTCCTGAGTGATGATATAGTCAATGCGGACAATACCCTTGCATCCCAAGATATCATAGATGGTAGAGGTGAGCAGTCGCACTTGTTCGGCTGTTTCTTCCGGAATGCGTGCCGGAGTGATTTCCTGCACCTGTCCGTTGTATTTTGCGTCGTAGTCAAAGAACTCGTTGCTGGTCACTACTTCCGTAATCGGGAATACTACCTCCTTGCTGCGGGTCTTATAGCATCCGCAGGTGATTTCCGTACCCTTCATGAACGATTCGATCATAACTTCGTCGCTTTCGTGGATCGCCTTGTTGATGGCTTCCTGAAGCTGGCCGATTTCCTTTACTTTGGTCACACCGAAGCTGGAGCCTCCGGCATTCGGTTTGACGAAGCAAGGCAGACCGATGCGGTCGATGATTTCCTGATCGGTTACCAGATGCTCGAATCCTTTTCTTATGACCATGCTTTCGCTTACCTTTACACCAAATCCTTTCAGATACTGGTTCAGGGTGAATTTGTTGAAGGTCATGGCTTCCACGAGCAGGTTGCTGGTAGAATAGGGCAGGTGAATCAGTTCGAAATATCCCTGGAGGATTCCGTTTTCACCGGGAGTTCCGTGGATAGTTATATAGGCAAAGTCCGGACGGATCTTTTGGTTGTCTTCGATAAAGGAGAAGTCGTTGCGGTCTACGGGAGCTGTTTCACCGTTATTCAGACGGGCTTTCCACTCCAGACCTTTCATCTCGATGATGTAAACATTGAATTTCTCTTTGTCCAAGAAAGAGTAAATACCTTCTGCACTGCGCAGAGATACATCGTGTTCGGAAGAGTCACCTCCGGCTACGATTGCAATTGTTTTTTTCATTTTTATCTTTATTAATATCCTAAAGTTCTCTGTTTCCAGTATAGTTTCTCCACTTTTCCAGCAGTTGCTTCATGTCGTCCGGCAGTTGGGATGTGAAGAACATTTCCTCTCCGGTGGTAGGATGGACGAATCCCAGGGTCAGCGCGTGAAGGGCCTGACGCGGGCAGATTTCAAAACAATTATGTATGAATTGTTTGTATTTGGCAAACTGTGTGCCTCGCAGGATCTCGTTCCCTCCGTATCGCTCGTCGTTGAAGAGGGTATGTCCCAAGTGCTTCATGTGCGCACGGATCTGATGTGTTCGTCCGGTTTCCAGCACACATTCCACCAGAGTGACGTAGCCGAAGCGCTCCAATACCTTATAATGGGTTACGGCATGCTTGCCGATACCCGAATCGGGCGGGAATACCGCCATCTGCATCCGGTCTTTCGGGTTACGGGCAATGTTTCCTTCAATTCGTCCTCCGTCTTCTTCGAAGTTGCCCCACACCAATGCGTTGTAGGTGCGTTTGGTGGTTTTATGATAGAACTGGTTTCCCAGATGCGTTTTGGCATCGGGAGTCTTGGCGATGACCAGCAGTCCCGAGGTGTCCTTGTCTATACGGTGCACCAGTCCCACAGTCGGATCATTCGGATCGTAATTGGGATTGTCCTTCAGATGCCAGGCGATGGCATTGACCAGAGTGCCGGTGTAGTTGCCGCATCCCGGGTGCACCACCAGTCCCGGTTGCTTGTTCACCACCATCAGGTCGTCGTCCTCATAGACAATCTCAATGGGAATGTCTTCCGGTATGATCTCGTTTTCATATTTCGGATGGTCCAGCAGGATGGTGATAACGTCGCCCGGTTTTATCTTATAGCTGCTTTTTACGGGTACGTCGTTCACACGGATATATTCCTGCTCGGCCGCTTTCTGTATTCTGTTTCTGGATGTATTGAACAGATGTTCCATCAGGAACTTGTCAATACGCATGGCTTTCTGTCCTTTGTCTACAGTCAGCCGATGATGCTCGTAAAGGGTATCTTCAGCATCCAGTTCCAAATCGTTTTCGATTTCCGGGTATTCAAAATCTTCCATGTACGTTTCAGTTGAGGTACTCTTTCGTGATGCGCATCAAAACTCAAAGTCAGACAGTTCGCTGCTTTCTGTAGTCCCGGAGAAGGAATCTTCAGTCGGCATGGCCAGTGAGTCTACAATATCCAGGCTGTCCGAGAAGTCATCCATGCTGCCGCTGCCCACTTGCAGTGTGATGCGTGAGTCTACGGGCAGACGATCGCCCGCATACACCATGCGGCCATTATATTTCACTCCGTAAACCCAATCCTTTTCGCCTTCGATCAGTTCGTGCGGGCCGATCTTGAATCCCAATGAGCGCAGGCGCGCCTCGGCCTCACGTACAGAACTGTTGTCGGCTATGTCCGGCATCGGTATGGTGGGCGTACTGGTCGTGTTGATGATCAGATAGATGGCATGTCCGGACTTCACTTTGCTGCCCGGTGCCGGTGTTTGCTCCAGAACGGCTCCCGGAGGGCTGTTACGGTTATAGCTGGAGTCGGCAATTACAGCCTCCAGCCCCGCCTTATTCAGGTTGTAGCGAGCGTCGCTCACTCCCTGTGTCTTTACGTCGGGCACCAGGATGATTTCTCCATGGTGTGTATAATGTTCCAGTCCTTTCCATACTCCGATAGCGAGAATGACCAACACGGCAGCCATAGCCAGCAGGTTACCCCAGATGATGGGAGCCGTGATCTTCTTGAAGAATTCTTTTATCGTCATAAGAATGCGCTTTGGTTGATGTTTCAAAGATAGTAATAAAAAACAAAAAAGAAGTAAAGTCGCCTTTACTTCTTTTTGTTCTTTCTTAAAACGATGGTTGATTATTTGCCATGTTTTTCGTCTGATACTGTTAACTTCTTGCGACCTTTTGCACGGCGAGAAGCTAATACTTTACGACCGTTGGCAGTTGTCATTCTCTGACGGAAACCATGTTTGTTCTTTCTCTTTCTGTTGTGAGGTTGGAATGTTCTTTTCATTGTTATATGCTTTTTTGTTATAATTCATTCTACGTAACGGGGTGCAAAAATAGGGACTTTTTTTAAATAAAGCAAGAGATAACTCATTTTTACACAAAAGTTTTGTGTTTTTTTCTATAAATCGATTAACTTTGTGGCGAGTTTTATGAGATTTAAGATTCAAATACTAGTATAAATATAGAAAAAAAGACCTTATGATTAATTCACAAGACATTAAAAACGGAACTTGTATCCGTCTGGATGGAAAATTGTATTTCTGCATTGAGTTTTTGCATGTTAAGCCTGGAAAGGGTAACACTTTCATGCGTACTAAACTGAAAGATGTAGTAGACGGTTACGTGTTGGAGCGTCGCTTTAATATCGGTGAGAAATTGGAAGATGTACGCGTAGAGCGTCGTCCTTATCAGTATCTGTATAAGGAGGGAGATGATTATATCTTCATGAATCAGGAAACTTTCGAGCAGATTCCTATCGCTCACGATCAGATCAACGGTGTTGACTTTATGAAGGAAAGCGAAATCGTTGAGGTGGTTACCGATGCTTCTTCAGATACAGTTCTGTTTGCAGACGTTCCTACTAAGGTAGTTCTGAAGGTTACTTACACTGAGCCGGGTGTGAAGGGTGACACTGCAACCAATGCAACCAAGCCTGCAACTGTTGAGACCGGTGCAGAAGTACGTGTTCCTTTGTTCATCAACGAGGGTGAGACTATCGAGGTAGACACTCGTGACGGTTCTTATCTGGGACGTGTGAAATAATTCGCTTACTTTATTTCAAGATCTATAAAAATGAATAATAAGTGGCTTTTGCCGCTTATTGTTCATTTTTTTTGTTACCTTTGTTCTGATACGTGAGATTTATAAAATCATCCATAGGATAATAATGATTCATTTATGAAATATTCTTTGATAATTCCTGTATATAACCGGCCGGACGAGGTGGACGAACTGCTGGAAAGCCTTTGTCATCAGACTCATAAGGATTTTGAGGTACTGGTCATTGAGGACGGTTCGCAGAACAAGTGCGAAGAGGTGGTGCAGCGCTATCTGTCCAGTCTGGATGTCCGTTATTTCTATAAAGAGAATTCCGGTCCCAGCCCGTCGCGCAACTACGGTGCGGAGAGAAGTCGGGGCGAGTATCTTTTGATTCTGGATTCCGACTGCGTGCTTCCTCCGGGATATATTCAGGCTATCGACGAAGAACTGGCCCACCGCGACGCTGATGCCTTTGGAGGTCCGGACCGTGCGCACGAATCTTTCACTCCGGTGCAGAAGGCCATCAATTATGCCATG
>CAJMQV010000020.1 GCA_905215575.1 uncultured bacterium
ACTCAGACCGGAGCGTACGAGAAACTCCAGTACGTTGTCGAGCGATGCACTGTCGCTCATGCCCGGCTGTACGATGGGGCGCAGGGGAGTGATGTCGCCTAAGGTAGGGCTGGACAGCACACTTTCGCGCGCTTCCATCCAGGTGCGGTTGCCGCGGATGGTGTTGATTTCTCCGTTGTGGGCCAGCAGACGGAAGGGCTGTGCCAGGCTCCAGCGCGGGAAGGTGTTGGTGCTGAAGCGGGAATGCACCACGGCCATACCGCTGGTAAAGTAAGGCTGCTCCAGATCCAGGAAGTATGTACGTACCTGAGTGGAAGAGAGCATACCTTTATAAATAATGGTCTTTGCAGAAAGAGAAACGACATAGAATTCCGGATCGGAAATAAGCCGTTCCATTTCCTTTCTGACTATATATAAGGTCTGTTCGGAAATTTCGCTTCCGTCTTGTGCCGTAACGAAAAGCTGTTTGATGTCCGGCTCCACAGTCAAGGCATCCTTGCCTAGTACCGAAGAGTCGACAGGCACCTGGCGTACGTGCATCAGTTCCAGACCTTTGTCGGCTAAAGTCGTGCGGATAATATTCAGATAATCAGCCTGCTTCTGTTCGTCTTTCGGGAAGAAGAACATACCGGTTCCGTATTTTCCCTTTTCGGGTACGGGAATACCCTGCAGCAGGATGAACTCGTGGGGAATCTGCAATAAGATGCCCGCACCATCACCGGTCTTGTTGTCGGCTCCTTCGGCACCGCGGTGCTTCATATTCTCCAGCAGTTTCAAGGCAGAGTCTACCAGTTCGTGCGATTTTCCGCCCTGAATATTCACCAGCATGCCCACACCGCAGGCATCGTGTTCGTAAGAAGCGTCATACAAACCCTTACCTTGCAACTGTTGCTGTGCATTCGATAAGCGGCTGCTTCTATCAAAAAGACTTTCATTGATGATGTTTGCTTTCATATTATCATGTGTTTGTTTATTATCCTGTCTAAATGTCTTTGCAAAGATAACGGATGACGGTTGATTAAACGGTTTTGTGTTTCAAATAAATGTTACATTTATGAACAAGGTTACTGTTTGTAATCAAACAGGGGATGATACATAGAAAATTATTGCTTGTTTTCCTTAATTGACTTATATTTCTTAACTTCCTTTTTTCTGCTTTTTGATTTGTTGCGCTGAATCTTGTTTATCTAAAAAATGATTTTTCTGAAAAATAGTTCGTAAAAAGTTGTTTTTGCTGTCTTTATGAATGGAATAATCCGTATCTTTGTGGCAAAATATAAAACATTTATAGACGATATGGAACCTTTGAAGCATGAATGTGGTGTGGCAATGATCCGCCTCTTGAAACCTTTGGAATATTATCAGGAAAAGTATGGTACCTGGATGTATGGTCTGAACAAACTTTATCTGTTGATGGAGAAGCAGCACAACCGCGGACAGGAAGCTGCGGGACTGGCTTGTGTAAAGCTGCAGGCCGATCCCGGCGAGGAATACATGTTCCGTGAGCGTGCTTTGGGAGCGGGAGCTATTACGGAGATTTTCAGTAATGTGCATCAGAACTTCCGTGACCTGACACCGGAACAGTTGGCCGATGCTACTTATGCCAAGACCTGTCTGCCCTTTGCCGGCGAACTTTATATGGGACACTTGCGTTATTCCACTACCGGTAAGAGCGGTATCTCTTATGTACATCCGTTTTTGCGCCGGAATAACTGGCGGGCCAAGAATCTGGCGCTCTGCGGTAACTTCAACCTGACCAACGTGGATGAGATTTTTGCATCGATTACAGCCATCGGACAGCATCCGCGCAAATATGCCGATACCTATATTATGTTGGAGCAGGTGGGCCATCGTCTGGACCGTGAGGTGGAGCGCCTGTTCCTGCAGTGTAAGGATGAAGGGCTGGAAGGTATGGACATCACCCATGCCATTGAAGACCGTATTGATCTGGCCAACGTGCTGCGCACTTCAAGCCCACAATGGGATGGCGGTTATGTGATCTGCGGTATGACGGGTAGCGGAGAAACCTTCGCTGTGCGCGATCCGTGGGGCATCCGTCCGGGATTCTGGTATATGGACGACGAAATCATGGTACTGGCCTCAGAGCGTCCGGTGATCCAGACCGCGCTGAATGTACCTTCAGACGCCATTCACGAACTGTTGCCCGGTCAGGCCATTATGTTGAACAAGAAAGGGGAGATGCGTCTTTCTCAGATCAACGAGCCGAAGGTGCAGAAATCCTGCTCTTTCGAGCGTATTTATTTTTCAAGAGGAAGTGATGTAGATATCTACCGCGAGCGCAAAATATTGGGAAAACTGTTGGTTGACCCGATTCTGAAGGCGGTGAACCATGATATGGTGCATACCGTATTCTCCTTTATTCCGAATACGGCCGAAGTGGCTTTCTACGGTATGCTCGAAGGATTCGACAATTATCTGAACAAACTGAAGATACAGCGCATTGAGGCTTTGGGACACAAGCCCAGTCATAACGAGTTGCAGGCGATTCTGTCGCAGCGCATCCGCAGCGAGAAGGTGGCTATCAAGGATATCAAGCTCCGCACCTTCATTGCCGAGGGAAATACCCGTAACGACCTGGCCACTCATGTATATGACATTACCTATGGCAGTCTGGTGCCGTATGAGGATAATCTGGTGATTATCGACGACAGCATTGTGCGCGGAACGACTCTGAAGCAGAGCATCATCAGCATTCTGGACCGTCTGCACCCCAAGAAGATAGTCATTGTATCTTCTTCGCCTCAGGTGCGCTATCCGGACTATTATGGTATCGATATGGCCAGTCTGGAGCAGTTCATCGCTTTCCGTGCGGCCATAGCCTTGCTGTTTGAGCGTGGTATGGAAGGCCGAATCCGTGAGGTATACGAACAGTGCCAGCAACAGCTGACGCTGCCTAAGGAGCAGATGGTCAACGCCGTGAAGGGTATTTACGAACCGTTTACGGACGAAGAAGTATCGGCCAAAATGGTGGATCTGCTCAAACCGAAAAATGTTCAGGCTCAGGTGGAGATTGTTTACCAGACAATCGAAGGACTGCACGAGGCATGCCCTGATCACGAAGGTGACTGGTACTTCAGCGGCGATTATCCGACACCGGGTGGCGTCAAGCTGGTCAATCAGGCTTTCGTACGTTTCTATGAGGCGAACTTTACGAAATAAATTTATGAAGGCAGTTCTCTGTTTCAAGAGGATGCCGTATAACCAAGACCGCCCCTTTGTCCGGTTTCATCCAGACAAAGGGGCGGATTTTGTTAGTGCCTTCTGTTTTTTATATTCTTATCAGAACAGCAACTTATTGCTTTTCCGGTATTGTGACCGGATTATATGGAGTTCGGAAGCTTTGGGTTACTTCTTTCCGATTTGTTTGCTCAGGAGTGTACCGTCCTGGGCCAGTCCTTCCGCATCAACCGATAGTTTGGTCTTTTTGCTGTTGTTGTAGAAGGTAATGGTTTTCTTTTCACCCGGTTTGAGACGGATGTCCGGGTTCCAGTAAAGGGTACGCCGGTAGTCTTTGGCATCGGGGAGCGGTTTGTTGCTGTAGTCCGGACTATAAAAAGCGTCGCATTCGGCAAATCCCGACAGGATGATATAACGGTCGCGGTAAGTCTGCCGTTGGGTGCTTTCGTCATATTGTATAGCGTTGAACACAATCTCCGGGGTATTGGCACCGGCATAGCGTTCATTTCCACGTTCACGTGGGGCAAAGTCCGTGTAAAGTTTAAACCACTGGGTGTATTTCAGATAACGGTATGATTCCAGCAAGCCTTCGCCTCCCCATTCCATAGATTTGCTTCGGTTGTTGAACTCCACACGGATTTTGGGCATCTCGTTGGTACCGTAGTCGCCCGTATAGGCCAATGGGAAACGGTTGAGCATGCTGACTGTTTCCGACAGCCCCTCCTGATAGTAGCGTGGAGTAGTGACCAGTCCCAAATCCAGCGCGTCATTGAACACCCGGTAAGCATCCAGAGTCAGTGCCGGCTTGCTTCGGTTGATTTTTCGCAGTCCTCCCTTGTCGGAACGGACGCTGATTTCGGGCAGTTTGTAAATGTTGGCCACGGATTCCGTTTCGTATGGTTGGAAGGTTTCGTCAGCCAGATTGTCCTGATAATAGGAATACGGTTTGCTGATCAGCGGGAAGAAAAGGTCACGCTTGATGTAGTATTTCGGAAAAGCCTCTTCGTTGGCAAATCCGTTCATCTCTTCCATTTTGTTTTTGATCCAGCGCTGCAATTCGTTTTTCGACTTGCTGTCCGGTTTCTGGTTATTGGTTGAGTCGTTGGCCGACAGGAACAGCGCGCACTGACCAAAGAAGCGCGGAGTAGGCATATAGAAATAACCGTTCTCGGTGATCTGCTCCGTTTCTACCACCAATGTGTCCTGCGCATAGTCGGCATGCACAACGGCCGGTTTGTTGATGGTGCTGTAATTCCGGTCATAATATGCCTCGGCTTTTTGCGGATCGGAATCTTTCATCGACAAGTATTTCTCCAGAATTTTTCTCCGGTCGTAGCTTTGGTTTCTGATGTCGCCATAGTCTTTGTACAGGCGACCGGAAAGAGTCTGGTATTTTTCGGGCAGATAGTTTAGCTTAAAGGAACCGGTGCCGGACAGGTCCGTCCATTTGTACCGGCGCCATCCCTGTACCATCATCAGCAGATCCAGATCGGCACGGTGTGTGCTGTCGTCCGCTTCAAAATAGTACCCCGGATTCTCGATAAATCCTTTCAGTTCGCTGCCCAACAGCATTTCCGTCAGGATATTTCCGTTATCGTAATTGGAAGTCATGGTCGAGGCATCGCGTACGGCCAACGAGATATGGGCATCGGCCGGTGCCGTCTGCGACAACGTGAACTGAATGGGAGCAAAAGCACCGTATTCCTGTTCCACTCCTTCAATGTGCAGTTGCTCTTTCAGCATATCCTCATGGCGTACAAAGAAGAGGCGCTCGGCATAGATTCGTCCTTCCACGTCGTAAACGGTCACTTGATTCACACCAGCGGGCAGATCGCCAAGAGTCAGCTGAACAGTTGTCGGAGCGTTGTTCTGCACCCGGAAAACCGTATCCTTACGCAGGATGCCGCTGCTCAGAATGTGCATCCCCAGTTCTTTATCTGTTGCCAGACCGGAAGCTTGAAGAGTGATCTGTACCTGTGTGTCGTTTTGTGTCAATCGCAGAGCGCAGCCCTGCTGTTCCACTTTGGGCAGTTCAAACCGGTAGTCATATTCTTCGTACTTCAGTTCGGCGGTATAGGTCTGGTTGCCTTGCGGTTGCGACAGGACGAATGTTCCGCGTCCCGAGGCGTTCGGTGTGGTTTGAACCACGGTGTTTCCCTGAGCATTGCGGATGGTGATGGGAACGCATACCTTTTTCATCTGTTCGTCGGTCAGTTCATAAGCCACACGCCCTTCCGTTCCGGCTATCAGACTGCCTCCTTCGGGAAAGAAAGCCAGTTTCAGTTTCGGTTTTTCCTTCTTTGTCTTGAAATATCGCATCATGGGTCTGACGGTCATGTTCTGCTCATACAAACCCTTTTCCTGCGGCTTGTCGTAAACCGGAAACACACGGGAATACAGCTTTTCGTAGTCCACGAAGAAATCCTTCATGGCATCTGTATTGAAGAAATAGTCCTTATAGCCTATTTCCTGTGGTATTTTCTCCGGTTCGATGCGTCCGAAATTGAGCATCCACCGGGTGTAGGCTCTCAATTCATAAAAACCGCCGTAGAGCGAGTCCGTGAGTACAAAGTTGCCGTAACCGGTGGTGTCGTTCTCCAGCGGGATCTGCTGTCGTTCTACCAGAAAGCCGTCGGGTGTGAGCAGTTCCACATAAAGAATCTTGCTCAGGTCGGTCGGTTTTTGGTTGTCGGTGCGGGTCACATAAGCCTTGTACCAGATGGTGTCGCCTAAGAAATAGCATGTGTTGTCCATGTGCAGAAACACTTTTTCCTGTGGAAAGCTTTTTCCGTTCTTTTCCACACGTTCGGTCCAGTCTGCCAGATTCTGTGCTTGTATTCCTAAGGCGCCGGCTGTAGTCAGTGCGGCTATTGCCCATATTCTTTTTACCTTCATACGCTTGTATTCTTATTTCCATGAAAAAAGCCATTCGGTCTGCCTTGTTCAAAAGCAGGCGGAATGGCTTGTTGTTTGTATGATGATTACATCTTCTTGTTCAGAATGTATTGGTCGGCCAGAGCACCGGTGATGACCTGTTGCTGTTTGTCCAGCATCTTCAGACGGTTTTCCTCTACCTTATAATATGTAGTGTCGCCGTCCTCGGTTACGGTATACAGGATATTCTTGTCAATGACATACGCTCCTTTTGAAGTGAATTTCTCGCGGTCGATATAATCCTGAGTCAGATCAAAAGTCTTGTCCTCGTTCAGAGTGAGGGAAACCTTGATGCCCGGGCAGTCAGCAGCCGGGATGGTTCCTTCATAAGTGCCCCAATAGTCGAGCGCGTTTTCAGCGTTGTGCATATCAGGCACCTGAGTGGTATCGCAAGCTACACTGTCGGTAGTCGTTTGATTCTCGGTAGTCTGTTTGTTGTTGGAACAGCCGCACACGGTTGCTCCCAATAAGAATAAGATTCCTCCAAATATTTTTTTCATGATTTCGAATTTAGTTGATTCTTGGCAAAGGTAATCTTTATTTGGATAAATCTATAATGCGGATGAAAAAAACATCGTGGGGAAATGCAAAAAACGTGCCGACCGTTTTTTAAAATGATGCTGATGATTCTGAATTTTCCCGACGAACGGATATTTTTGCCTCCGAGCAGTAGATTTTTTGCTTTTAGAACCGATTTTCTTGAAAGGGACATAGTGGTTTTTCCGTGCTTCTGCGTTTATGGAAAAAAGGAAAGTATGAAGAAAATGGTCAAAAATAATAAAATGCATGTTGCGATTCTTGGAAACAAGAAGGTATATGGCGGCGGACAGACCGGTAAGGCCGGTTTCTGGACGGTGCATCATGGAGTGAATCATCCCTTGATGTTCCGCCTGTTATTGGTACGTTATCTCATTGTCTTCTGTTTTCTGCTGGCTTTGTTTTTTACGGTGAGTTTCTATGTGCGGCGTGGCCGTCAGTTGCATGTTTCGCCTCAGGCCGATATGCCGGAATGGATTACCGGGGAACAAGAAAAATACACACCGGAGGGAGAACAAATATAGAAAATAATTATCTTTGCCTTAAAACCAAACCAACAGAATTTTGGACGCGTCACTAATAGAAGAACTTTTTGTGCAACATTACCGGCCCTTGTGCCTGTATGCCCTGCATTATGTACGCAATCTGGATACATCGGAAGATCTGGTACAGGAGTGTTTCTGCAAATTGTGGGAACAGTCCGACCGTGTGCGTCATGAAGAGCTGACGCGAGCCTATCTTTATCGTATGCTCCGGAATGCCTGCATTGATTTTGTGCGTAAAAACGGTGCGCAGGAGGTGGGAGAGTTACCTGCCGATCTGGAAGGGGTACTTGCAGAAGAAGCCTGCGAGGAACAGGCGCAGAAAGAGGCCCGGTTGTGGGAGGCCATAGACCGTTTGCCCGACCGTTGCCGTAAAGTATTTCTGATGAACAAGCGCGACGGCATGAAATATAAAGAAATCGCACAAGCATTGGGCTTGTCCGTAAATACCGTAGAGAATCAGGTAATCAAGGCATTAAAGCGTCTGCGTGCCGACGCGGAACGCATTTATCACTTTTTTTTCGGATAATTTTTGTTTTTCGGATAGTGGATTTTCTTTTTTTCTCCGTCTTATCGAAAAAAAGAAAAGAATATGAACGAAAAGCAGAAAAAAAGAGAACTGGATTTTGTACTCCATTATTATCAAGAGGGACGTCTGGACGGGCGTAAGGCTTTCCGCGCCTGGAGCCGTTGTGTGGGCATAGGGCGAACGGTGCTTTTCCGCCGGGTGGTGCGTTATGCCGTAGCGGCCTGTCTGTTGCTGGCATTGGGCGCGTCGGTATTTGTATATCAATGGTGGCAGGAAAACCGCAGTGTGGAACTTGTGGCCGATGCCCGTTTGCAGGTGTGCCGTCTGCCCGACGGTACGGTGGTTACCCTTTCGCCTCACGCCATCTTATCTTATAATCCGGGAGATTTTAAGACCGGAAAAAGAGCGGTTGCTTTAAAGGGAACGGCCTATTTTGAAGTAACCCACAATCCTCAGGCACCTTTTTCTGTGACCACACAATACGCCCGTGTCAAGGTCTTGGGAACTCGCTTTCAGGTGCAGGAGTCGGGACGCGAAACCCGTGCGTGGGTGCGCGACGGACGCGTGCTGTTTGCCTCGTCGGCTCATGGCGACGGTGTGGTGCTGACCCGTGGTATGGAAGCCGTTCTGTCTCATGGTTCGTCTGTTCCCCGTCGGGTTACTCCTTCTTTAAATCCCGAAGCCTGGCGTACAGGTACCTTTGTCTATAACGATGCTCCGCTGGAAAAAGTGCTCGAAGAGCTTTCCCGTTATTATGGTGTCCGTCTGACCACCTCTGAGCCAGACCGCCGTCTGACTGCCACATTACCCGCCGATGATCTGGAGCGCGTGATCCGCATGATAGAAACTTCTTTGAATATCCGCATAAAACGATAAATATATGAATCTGCATACTTTACTATTACGTGTCTTCACCCTGTTGTGTTTTTCCTGCTTTGCTCTATATCTTCCCGCAGAAGAAAATAAAAAGCTGGGAATCTTGCTTCAGGAAGTGGAAAAGAAATATTCCGTACACTTTGTTTACGATGCCGCTCTGGCTTCGTGGGAGGCTCCGTCTGTTTCCCTGTCCGACGGACAGTCTCTGGACCGGGTGTTGCAGGCCTTGCTGTCCGGCAGCGGCATTTCGTGGAAAAAGGACGGTGACTACATTCTGCTGGTGCGCGACGAACGACGGATTACCTGGAGCGGTTATGTGTATGCTCCCGATGGCGAAACCCTGATGAATGCCACCGTGCGCGACATGCGTTCCGATGCTTCGACCATGACTAATGCCCGTGGATATTACAGCATTCAGTTGCCTGCGGGCAGCAATCGGGTGCGCTTTTCCTTTATCGGCTTTCAGTCGGTGGAGCAGGAAGTGCGGGCCGATGCCGATTTGCGTCTGGATATTGTACTGAAAGAGCAGGATGCCCTACGGGAAATCGTGGTTACGGAAGACCGTAACCATGCGCTGAACACCACACAAACCGGTAAGGTTTCTCTCACAGGCGCGGAGCTGAACCGCGGTTTCTCCATGATGAGTTCGCCGGATCTGGTCAAGTCGCTCCAGCTTCAGGCCGGAGTGCATCCCGGCGCGGAACTGACCTCGGGCCTTTTTGTGCATGGGGGAGGGGCCGACGAGAATCTGTTTCTGTTGGACGGTACTCCCGTTTATCAGGTGGGGCATCTTGGAGGACTGTTTTCGGCCTTCAATACCGATGCCGTCAAGCAGGTGGATTTCTACAAGAGCGGTTTTCCCGCACGCTATGGAGGCCGTCTGTCTTCGGTGACCGACATTCGTACGCGCGACGGTGATTTTCAGCATTTTCACGGTAGTTTCTCGTTGGGACTTCTTGACGGCCGTCTGCAACTGGAGGGGCCGTTGGTGAAAGACCGTACCGCCTTTCATCTGGCCATGCGGCGCAGTTGGGCCGATTTGTTTACGGCTCCGGTGTTTGCCCTCTACAATCTGACGCAGAAGGACGAGGTGCTGAACGGAAGATATGCCTTTCAGGATGTGAATGCCAAAATAACCCACCGCTTTTCGGAACGCAGCAAGGCCGATATATCCTTCTATATGGGCGATGATTTGATGAAGTATCATAATGATTATCAAATCATAGACCCTTATGGCGTGAACGACAGGAACTGTGTGGAAGATGAGAAGAAAAATTTCCGGATGAGGTGGGGAAACATCAGTCTGGCTGCCGGTTGGGACTATATTTTCTCACCGCGTTTTTACAGCCGCTTTTCACTGGTCTATGCCCGCAATACTTCCAATTACCGCTTTACGCACGAAGAGACAGAGCGTAAGGAGGGAAAGGAGCAATACCGTAGTTACGAACTGGAGCAGAACCGTTCGGTTATCGATGATGCCGGTTACCGGATGGAGTTTGACTTTCTGCCGAACAACCGCCATCATCTGCGCTTCGGTTCCAATTATCTGATGCACTGGTTCCGGCCTCAGAACATGAAGACATATAGCGAGGAACATGCTTTGGGTGCTCCTTCGGATACGTTGTCCGGAAAAAGCAGATACTTTGACCGGGTGCATGAATTGTCTTTCTATGGAGAAGATGAGATAGAACTTTCGCGTCGCATCCGCATGAATCTCGGGGTGCATTATACGGCATTCGGGGCCGCCCGCAGTATCCGTCATTCGGTAGAGCCGCGCCTGTCTTTGCTCTATCGGGTATCTGACACTCATTCCCTCAAGGCATCTTATACCGAAATGAGCCAGTTCGTGCATCTGCTGTCCAATACCTATCTGAGCCTGCCTCTGGATTTTTGGGTGCCCGCCACCCGCAAGGTACAGCCGATGCGCTCACGCCAGGTTTCGCTGGGAGTGTACGGCCGTCTGCCCGGTCCGCTGAGTTATACTTTGGAAGGCTATTATAAGACCATGAACCATCTGCTGGACTATAACGGAGGATCGGAGCTGATTCCGAACGCAAGCCATTGGGATGAACGGATCACCGAGGGGCGCGGGCGTGCCTACGGCATGGACCTGTCTGTAGATTATGTCCGCGAGCGGCTTTCTCTGTCGGCCCAATATACCTTGTCGTGGAGCGAACGTCAGTTTGATGCTTACGGTCCGCACTGGTTTTACGATCGTTTTGATCACCGTCATATCCTCCAGTTACAAGGGCGTTACCGTTTCCGTAAGATGGATCTCTATGCCGCCTGGATGTATCGAAGTGGCGACCGGATGACTCTGCCGGTGCAACGGGTGTCTAATCCCTGGTTGCCCGATGCCGGACAATCGCCTGTGCTTGGAGGCGAAACACAGGTGGCCGAATACCCGAACAACATCAAATTGCCGAATTATCACCGTCTGGATGTGGGGATGAACTTTTACCATCGCACCAAGAGAGGCTTCGAGCGCATTTGGAATGTCAGTGTCTACAATGCCTATTGCCGCTTGAACCCGCTCTACACCGAGGTGGTGCAGCAGAAAGACGGCAGTTACAAGGGACGTTCGGTGGGTTACATACCGTTGATTCCTTCTTTCAGTTACACTCTAAAATTCTAATTATGAAATCAGTTCGTATTGTATTATCCATATTGATGCCGTTGCTGTTTGCGGCATGTACCTATGAGTTCGACTTGCAACCGTCGGCCGAATCCGGCAGACCGGTGCTTTATGTCTTTCCGGGCAACCGGGATACCATTGTCATACAGTGCTCCCGAAGTGTTCCTGTGACGCGTCCGGATTCACTGAAACCCTCTGTGGCCGGTGCGGAAATCTCTGTGTGGGTGGATGGAGAATCCTGTCCGGTACAGTGGAACAGTCAGGCTACGGCCGCTGTGCCCAAGGGATGTTATTATTATGTGAAGCGCATGCAGGCCGGTCAGAAAGTACAGATAGACTGCCGTTTGCCCGAAGGAGATCATGTAAAAGGAGAAACCGTGGTGCCCGAACAGATACCGATAGAAGATTGGAACATAGCGATGACCAACCAGAAGAACAGTCAGATGGTGGAGTTCCGGTTGCGCTTTACGGATAAAGGCGGAAAGCGTTTTTATGGTCTGCGTGTGGAAAAAATGGTGCAGGATGCCTGGATTTACGAGGAAGACACCGTACATTATCAGTACATCCAGACAGAGCTTTGCCAGATAGACAAAGAACCTCTGTTGAGCGAAAGTAATGGATTGGAAGGGGTGCTGACAGAGTATCGGCAATATGAGAACGGTTTTTATATCTGGGACAATGAGCGTTTGCGGGGCAAGTCCTATACGTTGAAAATAATGACCAGTCCCGAACGGAGCTGGGACAAGCCCGACGGAACTTATTCGCATGTATATTATCGCATGGTCTTCTATTCGCTTTCCGAGCCTTACTATCGTTATTTGGAAAGTCGGAACGCACAAATCAACAACGATTTGGGAGATATGGGCTTCTCTCCGATACGTCCGGACTACAGCAATGTGGACGGCGGAATCGGAGTTGTCGGAGCCTATCAGGTGGAATATACCCCTTGGGTACGGTTATAAGCATGCAATTCAGAAATTAAAATAGGGTCGTTTGGCTTGCATGTTCCAAAAAATATTTATTTTTGCATAAGTCTGACGGTTTCGGAGAAAAGGGCCTGTTTTTCTTTTTTCCGAAACTGTCTGTGTGTAAAATAGTTCAAAAAACGGTTTACTGATCAAAGAAAAATAAATATGAAACAGAACGGAACATCAGAACTCACCTCTTTTATCTCAATGCCTCTGCGTGATCAGCTCGCAAAACATACTGTAAACGAGTTGAAGGGGTTGGCCCAGTGGTTGAATCTTTCGCTGAATTCCCGTTGGCGCAAAGACGAGATAGTGGATTGCCTGTATCATTTCTTTATGGACGACGTTATGGTGTGGATACGCCGTTTACCGCTCCATGAGGTGAACCTGCTTCGTACTCTCGCCGCTTCTGATGACAGTTGTGCTGTAGAAGAATATAATTTTTTCGGTGTAACCTGTCTGGAAGAACTCCATCTGATTTCTTCTGAACTTTCAGAAACAGAGGAACTGAAGGTTCGGTTTGTGATCAGTAAGGAACTGAAACAGGCTTTGGAGCCTGTGGATTGGGACGCTGTTCTGACAGACCCGGCGCAGGAACTAAAATACGAAATGGAGCGTTATGCGTACGGACTGCTCAATCTTTACGGATTGCTGTTGATGAAGGATACCTTGGAAACAGTTTATGAACTGATGAATCAAAAACTCACCATGGACGAACTGTTGGATATGTTTGAAGAGTCATTGGGATTGCGCAATCTGATTTGTATTTTTCCTCAGCAGGGTCAACAGAAGGATATCTGGCTACGCTCCTTTTATATGGATGATACAGAAGAGATCTTGTATTATCTCAGCGAAAATGTCCGAACAATGGAAACAGCAGCCTATTCGCAGGAAGAGATAGCGGCAGCTGGAATCATGCCCCGAATGGATATTTCAAAGTGGGTCAATCCGGATCTGAAATACTGGATGATGGAGAAAATGAACTATACTTCTGAGCAAATGCACACGGCTTTGCTGTATTTATGGTTCTCCAATCAGTATGAATGTAACCTTTCTTCATTATTGTCTACCGTAGTCAACGCCCGTTTGAAGAATTCTGCCGAGATGAAAGCTGCGATGGAATGTTTGATTGCTTTCTTGAACGAAACTCCGAAATGGGTCCTGCTGGGCAATTCGTCGGAAGAGATTGCCCGTCAGGAAGAGGCGGCAAGACAACCTTATGTGGCTCAGCCCAAAGTGGGACGTAATGATCCCTGCCCTTGCGGCAGCGGCAAGAAATACAAACAATGCTGCGGAAAGAAGAACTGAATTACGGACTGACAAATACTGACGGACGGAATTATGGGAGTGCTTTATCTTTCGGTAGAACTTACACTTGATCTGATTACAAGTCTTATCGGAGTGATCCTTATGAAACGGGCCCATGACAATGGGCCTAAATTCTGGTGGGGCAGTATCGCTTTGGCCATAGGAGCCGTGTTTGCTTGGGAGAATATCGGCTGGCTGATGATTGTAACCGAAGAACCGGAGTATCGCTTTAATGATTTGTTGAATATGGAAAAGATGCTCAAATGGTATCCGATGGCCAGCATGGTAGCCTTGTTTCCGTTGGCTTCTCTTTTTCCGGGATATCTGACCTTGCGGCGTACTTTTTTGTGCTTTCTTCCGTCTTTGCTTTTTACCCTGATCGGAATTTGCTATTTACTCTTTAACGGGTATATGACTCCGTTGGGGTCCGTGAGTGATGTCTTTTCGAATATCGGGAATTTGGATGTGGGGTTAAGATGTATGATCTTCATTCTTTCTATTGTCACCCCTGTTGCTTTTTTCCTTTATCCTTTGCTTACGCGCAAAGGATATCGGCAGGCTAATTCCATGATGTATGTTTTTATTGGGTTTATGTTCGTCTTTCTGGTGATCTATATCCTCTTTACACTGGACATCAGTTATTTTATTTTTAACTTGTTTGGGGCGACGGCCATTATTTTTACCCTGTTCTTTTCATTGCAGTATTTAAAACGTGAGAATCCGTTTTCGGTCTGTTTGTATGAACCGGAAACAAAAAGTGCTCCGTTTTCCGGGACATCTGCCTTACCCTTGTTCCGGGAAATTGATGATTTGTTTCAGGAAAAGCCGTTATATGTTTCCTCTCATTATACAATCAGGGAACTGTCGGACCAACTTCAGGTGCCTGAGTATCGTTTGTCTGCTGCTATCAAATCGGCCGGATACAGTAGTTTCCGTGAATATATGAATGATTTGAGATTAGAGTATTTTCGTCAGCTTTCTCTGAAAAATCCAGACAAAAATATTAAAGAACTCATATTCCTTGCAGGGTTTAATTCCAGGGCAACTTTCTATCGAAACTTTTCGGACAAATATGGGATGTCGCCTACAAAATACCTTGAAACCTTACAAAGGAATGAATAAAAAGTATTTTCTTGAATTAAAGGTGTCTTATTTGCAGAAATGAGACACCTTTAATTTTTGTAGTTCATTTAATTTTCATAGCTTTACTCGCAAACGAATCTCTGTTAAGTCTTATACTGTTTATTTTTTTTATATAATCATTTGTTGTAAAATCTATTACAAGAAAGCCTATGAAAACAAAACTTTTACTTTTTGCATTACTAATGTGGTTGCCATGGTGTGCAAAGGCACAGGATCCGGAAACCGTTTGTCGTGTTTCATTAACTGACTTACCGGAAGAAGTAAACGTGTATGATCTGAATGTACGGATGTTCATAAACAATAAAGGTTATTATCAGGAAATGCCTTTAGATTATGATCAGGAAACGTCAACATTCTCTGTGAGATATATACACGATGCAGCGCAGGGAAAAACCAATGCCAAGCTTTTGATACAAGGTATTAATTTTTTGCCCACAGATTCTTTGGACTGGGTTTTTGATGCACAGCAGCAGGAGCAGACTACAGCCGTATCTATGAAGTCTTATAAAAAGGTATCTTTCGAAGTGGAAGACGGATGGGGCTTTTATGAACAGACTGGAGAAAACAGTTATCAGACAAGCGGCTTTGAAGTTTCCAAAGTTTACCCGGACGGTCGTCAGGAATGGACTCAGGTAGGTGGGGCAGGTATGGTCACCGATAATCCGGAGAAACAGGCATATTATGTTTATGCCGAGCCGGGAGAGTATTATTGGCAAGGCAAAATTAAGCGTGTATCTGATCATTTGGCAGTAGATGTCAGCCGTCAGCTCTTGACTGTTTCCAATGAAGGTAAGGCTATGGTTCAGTTGGATTGGGAGCATAATTCTCTGGTAACTTTTAAGCCTAAGAACATGCCTACTGAAATATCATCTTTTACTATCTATTTACATCATGAAGAAGGAGACGGAATGGCTTCAGAAATGACTGTAACGTCTGGAAATAATGGAACAGCAACTGCGTTTTTATCTTCTGGGTATGAATACGATTGGAACTGTGAGATGCAAAGTGAGGCGGTTAATTATTTCAGTAAGCATGGAATACTGATTGCTTCAGACAAGAATCTGACCGTGGATATAGATTATGCGGATTTTGAAAAGCATACTGTTGTATTGAAGGGATTGCAAGATGATGAATCTTGCTATGGTGACGCTTCTATTTACAGTACAGATGATGAAAAGCCGGGATATGTAAGTTGTTTCTTTAATCAGGAAAGCAGGAGTCAGGAAATCTGTTTGCCAAAAGGAAATTATGCTTTGGAATGCAGGCTTTCTGTCACTGACCAAAATGGTGTGACATATGAAACATTACCAAAATGTGGAACACTGTCTGTTGGCAGCGAAAAAGAGCTCGTGCTGGATTACAGTAATTATCATAAGGTGAAGCTTCAGTGCATGGGTGAGTCTTTCAGTGGTGAAATTTCAAAGAAAGATGATCTTGAGGAAGGATATATTTATGGTTCTTGCGTTCTGTTGCCGGATGGAAACTATCATGTATCCGGATACTATGATGCCGATGCCGTAAGATTGGAGAAGGACTTCACAGTTTCCGGTTCTGATCTGGTAGTGGATATGGAATACAATCCTGCTGACTATACGGCATTGACTGTGGAGTTGGATCAGTTGGAAACATTGCCGGAGTTTGTCCGTTCATACTATTTTAATGTCACATTGTATCAGAACGGTCAGGAAGTTGATTATTTCAACATCGGATTGGACAATGGAGAATACAGCGAAACCAAGAGAATCAAGAAAGGTACTTATACTTACGAGGCCGAGATCCAGACAGACGGCCCGGATCATCTGGTCATTCCTTTCACAGGAACACTGGAACTGAATGGTGAGAAAGCATCAAAGGTATTTGATCTCAGTGAGCTGTGCTTCGTTCTTTTAGAGGTTACCGATGAGAATCAGAATCAGCTTGAGGCTATTTATATTAGTGTGGGAGGTGATATTGAAAATTCCTACTATGTAGAGCAGCCTGGTGCTTATATGATTGCCATGCCGGGAACTTATGATCTGACTTTCTTTATTTCCAAGTATGCTACTCAGGAACAGAAGGTCGTTCTCAACAAGCAGACCGAGAAATTGTCTGTCACCATGCAGTCGGCTGATGTCTATCTGCTGATGATTTATCCGGATAATATGGATGAATATACAACAGCTACGGTTACTGTAGAAGGCGTGGGATCTTATCAGGTGCGCGATGATGAATATACCGGAGATATGCGTCCGTTCATGGCTGTCAAGAGCGGTACTTACAAACTGACTATCACTGCTCCGGGTTATGAGACATATACTCAGATGATTGAGGTGAGTGAGGCAACATATTCTTACGAAGATGACGGTGTGTACTTTGAGATTCCGATGAAGAAGACCGGAACTTCTGTAGAAAACATGGAGCAGGGCGGTAAACCTGAAGTTTCCGTTGCACAGAACAGAATTTGTGTTAAGGCTCAGTCCGACTGTCGTATGATGGTTTACAATATGAGCGGTGTGTGCGTTGCTTCAGCACAGGGTATGCAGATGATGACCGAAACATTGCCGTATGGTATTTATATCGTGAAGACAGCTTCTGCTGCCGGCACAGATGTGAAGAAGGTTGCAGTCGGTAAGTAAGAGATCAGTAAAGAACCATATTCAGTTTGTTTCGGACTTGAATATGGTTCTTTTCTTTTTGTTTCACCGTTCAATTTGAATGGTTTGTTACCGGTAAATGATATTACTGCTCCGTCAGTAATTCATTACTTTGCCGTCAGTAATTTGAAAAACGCATGTTTCCTAGAAAGTTTTTTATGTTTCATTGAAACGCAGAAACTGGTATTTTGTATATGTTTCATGCAGTTCATGTATGGAGATTTTTGTAGTTTCTGAGGAGAGATTTCTTTGGGTTCGCAGTGCTTTTTGTGGTTTAAAGTATTTTAGTATTTTATAGACGGGTTCTTCAGATAGTTTGTTGTATCTTTATTTTTCAAAACCTTTATTACTAAATATATTGCTTTAAATCATGAACCGAAAAAACATTTTCAGACGTTTGGCTTGTGTGTCGTTGCTTCTGGCTGCTTCGGCCGGTGTTGGTGCACAGCAAAACATTTCAATAGTTCCCAAACCTTTACATCTGGAGCAGACAGAAGAACAGTTTGTCTTGAAGTCCGGAATGACCATTGCCTGTGAGGATGGCTTGAAAGAGCAGGCTGAATATTTAAGTCAGATGTTGCGTCAGGCTACGGGATGGGAGATCAAGGTGCGTCCCGATTCCCGAAAAGGAAATATTGTTCTGGCATTGGATACCGTGGCTAATAAACATTCTGAAGGATATTCTCTGTCGGTGGATAAGAAAAGTATCCGGATATCCGGTGCCGATGAGGCCGGAGTTTTTTATGGCTTGCAGACTCTGTTGCAGCTATTCCCGAAAGAGGTGTATCGGAACAGTCTGGCCGGTCAGATAAAATGGACCGTTCCAGGAGTACAGATCGTGGACCATCCTGAGCGTCCTTGGCGAGGTATGATGCTCGATGTGGCCCGTTATTTCTATGATAAGGAGTTTGTCAAGAAGTTCATCGATATGATGGCCATGTATAAGCTCAATAAACTTCAGTTTCATTTGATTGATGATTCCGGATGGCGTTTGGAAATCAAGAAATATCCCCGTCTGACTGATGTAGGAGCGTGGGCCGGTCCCGATAGCCGCCGTTTGGGAGGTTATTACACTCAGGACGATATTCGTGAGATTCTGGAATACGCCCGTTTGCGTCAGGTGGAGGTTATTCCTGAGATAGAGTTCCCGGCCCACATGCTTTCGGCCGTAGTGGCTTATCCCTGGTTGGGCTGTACGGGCAAGCAACACGAAGTGCCCGACCAGCATTTCATCAGCCGAGACCTGCTTTGTGTCGGCAAGGAAAGTTCCTATCAGTTCTTGAAGGATGTGCTCGATGAAACGGTGGCGCTCTTCCCGTCGCAATATATCAATATCGGTGGCGATGAGGCTGTTTATACCAACTGGGAGCAGTGCCCGCGCTGTCAGGAAGTCATGAAGCGAGAGGGACTGAGCAAGGCTTCGGAACTGCAAGGCTATCTCACCAACGTGGTGGCTGATATGATGAAGAAAAAGAACCGTACGGTGATTGGTTGGGAAGAGATTATCCAGCGCGGAAAACTGAATGAGCAGGTTGTGGCTCTGATGTGGCATAACGTCGGAGATACGATTCAGGCTACACGTACGGGTCATAAAGCTATATTGACTCCAGCAACACACTTGTATTTTGATTTTCCCGAAAGCCGTACTCCCGGTGAGGTGAAGGCCGCCACCTGGATGCCACCAATCTCTTTGGAGAAGTGTTATGGAATGGAGGTCAACGATTACAGTCCGTCATCTACGGTGATGGGAGTGCAGGGCTGCTTCTGGAGTGATCAGTTCATTCACGGTACCGTGCTTCAGGAAATCACTCCGCTGAATGAAAACCGTTCCGAGCAATATGCCGAATATCTGATATTTCCACGTATGCTGGCGCTGGCCGAAGTGGCCTGGTTGCCTAAAGCGGAACGAAAGTATGCCGATTTTGCGGAGCGTATGACGCTTCAGTATGCCAAACTGGATGCCAAAGGATGCAACTATCGTGTGCCCGAGCCGAAGATCCTGTCGATGACTCAGGAGGGAGACAGTCTGTGCTTTACCCTGGCCCCTACGGTGGCAGGTGCTCCGATTCGCTATACGACCAACGGCAGTTATCCGACAATTCATTCTGCGGTTTACAGCGGTCCGGTGCGGGTGAAGAATAAAGCAGATTTTCATGCCATGACTGTAGTTGACAACCGTCATTATTCTCTGCCCATTTATTTCGCGCCCGATTATTCGGCTTATAAGCAGTATGGTGAGTTCACTGCGGAGTGGAAACCTCTTCAGGTGCAGACTTCGCCTTCAAAATGGCGTTTTGAGTGTACCGGAAAGATTTCCGGAAACGGAGAATATGAAATAGCTTTCATTCAGACGGGCGGACAGAACGTCTTGAATTTGGGCGGTCTGTCGCTGTGGAAACGCGATGAGAAACTGGCTGAATTTGCGATTAACCGGTCATCGCAGGCTGATAAGCCGGTTGTCGGTTCGTTTAAAGTGGAAGCTTTCGAGGCCGGAACTCCCTTCTATATTGAGGTAGAAGCTTGCGGAGTAAACGGAAATGATACCAAAGGACTTGTGTTTATCCGCAAAAAATAATCTTATATTTATCCGTCAGATCCTCTTGTCCGGGTTTTATGTTCTTGCATGAAACGGGCAAGAGGATTTCTTTTTCCTTTGAGGGCTAATGGAAGAATGGCATGGTTACTGCGTGAAGTTGGTTGGGAAATAATAAAAATCCCAAGAATCCATTAAACCATTTCCTTGTTTTGCAATCAAAAGATAAAATGCTTGACTAACGGTCTTTGAAAATGCCTTAACACAGAAAGAAATATTTAACGA
This sequence comes from uncultured bacterium, assembly GCA_905215575.1. Taxonomy (GTDB): domain Bacteria; phylum Bacteroidota; class Bacteroidia; order Bacteroidales; family Bacteroidaceae; genus Paraprevotella. The sequence continues at coordinate 20,122 of CAJMQV010000020.1, forward strand.
TAAACTTTAATATGAAAAAATCATGAGAATCAGAATTTGTATGTTAGGAATGGCCCTCTTCTTTGGGGGAGTAAGCAGCGGAGGATTACAACCGCTTCATGCAACAGAAAGTACACAGGTAGTAACGAGAGGCAAACCCGGGCGTCCCAGTGCCGATCGTCATGAACACCGATACGAGCGCAAGAAAAAGAAAGATCATCACATCAGGAAAATTCCTCCGCACTATACTAAAGTGTACCATGGAAAGAAATGCTATTACTATCATGACGGCTTCTATTATCGTCCGTGCTCCGGAGGTTATTATGAGCGCTTCCGTCCTTTTATCGGTATGATTGTACCTGTATTGCCCAGGAGGGTGCATGTGGTGCATCGCCACGGTCAGGAATATCTGGTTTGCGAAGGAATATTCTATAAGAGAATTTATACCCGTTATGGTTTCCGTTATAAAGTCGTAGGATTTGCGTAAAAAGAAAAGAAGATGCCCCGAAGTCAGTTGACTTTCGGGGCATCTTCATTATTTGAGTTATGTGAATTCTAATTATTCAGCAACTTTTTCATCGCTCCAGTCCATGGCAGCCATACGCTTGTATGAAGCGTAGCGCTTCTTAGCCATATCCTCGCAAGCGTTGAACAGGTCAGCAGCCTCAGTAGGATACTGTTTCATTACAGAAGCGAAACGAACCTCGCCCTTCAGATAATCCTGGAATGCCTCCCATTTCGGCTCCTTAGAGTCGAGTGAGAACGGATTCTTGCCTTCATCCTCCAGAGCTGGGTTGAAGCGCCACAAGTGCCAGTAACCGCACTCAACAGCAGCAGCCTCTTCAGCCTGAGATTTACCCATACCCTTCTTCAAACCGTGGTTGATACATGGAGCATAAGCGATGATGATTGATGGTCCAGGATAAGCCTCTGCCTCACGGATAGCCTTCAAGCACTGAGCCTGGTCAGCACCCATA